>NZ_JBVKCZ010000024.1:0-136379 GCF_055634335.1 Streptomyces sp. NPDC111802
GGGAGGCGCAAATAGGTATTGATCGAGTGTAACTACTCGAACCGATCAGGCCACACAAGCGACTTATGCACACAAGACGTTCCTAAACGCCCTCTTAGCGCGCGTCAGACGAGGGCGGCGGCCTCTCGGGGGGAGAGCCCGCCGCCCTGCGCGTACGCCGCCTCGAAGGCCTCGTCACCGAGCAGCTCGCGCAGCGTCTTCGTGGCCCTGGCGTGCGTCGCGCGTTCCACGGTCGTCGGGGCATGGCTGTCCGGCAGCAGCGCGTCGCCTGCGGCGAGGCAGCGGGCCCCGTCACCGGCGCGGCTCCCGCCGTCGACACCGGCCAGGGCGACCGCGGCGAGGTGCAGGTACATCGCGCGCATGTGCGGGGCGATGGTCTGCGACAGGGGGTCCTCGGCCCGCTCCAGGGCCAGGCGGACCTTGGCCAGACAGGCCTCGTAACGGCCGTCGGCCGCCTCCACGAAGGCCTCTCCGCCGAGGATGAAGGCGTCGAAGATGATGAAGTGGGCGATCTTGAACTGCTCGCGCAGCAGCTGGATCTGCTCGCGTGCCTCGGCGGTGCGGCCGGCCAGGGAGAGCCACCCGGCGAGGGCCAGCCGCGCGAAGGGCATCGCCTCGTTGCTCGCGCCCTCCTGTCCCGCGATCACCTCGCGCAGCATCCGTTCGCCGCGCTCGGACTCTCCCGACTCCAGCAGCGCACTGCCGAGCCGGGCCTTGAGCACCTCGCCCTGCGCGCGGGCGCCGAGCCGCTCGGCGATCTCGATCGCCGCCCGGTAGTCGGCGCCGGCCAGGTCGAAGCGGCCCTTGCGCTCATGGGACTCGGCCCGCGCGGAGAAGGCCTCGGCGGTGCCCCACAGATCGCCGAGGCGCCGGTAGATCTCCAGCGACTCCTCGGCGTCCCGGGTCGCGTCGCCCGCCCAGTCGCTGCGGTTGGCGTACAGATTGGCCCGCCACTGGAGGCTGGAGGCCAGCTCCCAGTCGTAGCCGGGCGTCTCGCGGGAGGTACGGACGGTGGCGTCGACGACCGTCCGCAGCCGCTCCACGTCGCCGGAGAGCATGACGGCGAAGAACCAGAGCATGCCGGGGACACGGCAGGTCTGCGGCATGCCCGGCCGGTAGGTGGCGGCGATGGACCGCAGCTTCGTCTGCGCCTCGGGGGTCTGCCAGGCGTCCAACTCGGTGTCCATGCACGCCAGATGGACCAGGTGGGTACCACGCCGGGCCTCTTCGAGGACCTCTCCGGTCCAGGGGGGCGGGTTGTCGGTGCAGCGCTCGTAGACGGGTGCGGCGGGGCGGGGTTGGTCGGGGAACGGGTCCGGGCCCAGGGCCATGACCTCGCGGGACCAGTTGCGGGCCTCTATGCGCAGGTCGCGCATCTGCCAGTACCAGGCAAGCGACAGGAGCAGGCACATCGCCTCCTGCTCCTCGCGGCCGGCGACGGCGAACCGCAGGGCGGTGCGCAGGTTCTCGGACTCGCGCTCCAGCCGCTCGACGGCGGCGAGCTGGCCGGGGCCGCGCAGCAACGGGTCGGTGGTGCGGGCGAGTTCGCGGTAGTACGTCAGATGCGCGCGACCGGCCTCCGCCCGCCGACCGGTCTCGTCGAGCCGCTCGCCCGCGTACTCGGCGACCGTCTCCAGCAGCCGGTAGCGCATCTCGCCGTCGCCCGAAGGGGCCGCCACCACGAGGGACTTGTCGACGAGCGAGCCCAGCGCCTCCAGGGCGACCGGCCCGCACACGGCCTCGGCGGCGGCGAGGTCGCATCCGCCGGCGAAGACGGACAGCCGCCGCAGCACCTCCCGTTCGCCCTCGTCCAGCAGCTCCCAGGACCAGTCGACGACCGCGCGGAGGGTCTGCTGGCGGGGCAGGACGGTACGGCTGCCGGAGGTGAGCAGCCGGAAGCGGTCGTCGAGCCGGTCGGCGATCTGGCGTGGAGTCAGCATGCGCAGCCGGGCGGCGGCGAGCTCGATGGCGAGGGGCAGGCCGTCGAGCCGCCGGCAGATCTCCGCGCACGCCGCGGCGGTCTCCTCGTCGGCCCCGATCCGGAACCCCGGCCGCGCCGCCGCTCCCCGGTCGGCGAGCAGCCGCAGCGCGACCGGCTGGGGCAGCGGGTCCACCGGCCGCAGCAACTCCCCCGGTACGCCGAGCGGTTCACGGCTGGTGGCCAGCACCGTCAGTCCGGGGCAGCGCTCCAGCAGCTCCTCCACGAGCCGGGCGGCGGCCTCGACGACATGCTCGCAGTTGTCGAGGATCAGCAGCATGCGGCGCTTGCCGCAGTGCTCGGCGAGCCGCTCGACGGGGTCGTCGTACCGCTCGTTCCCCGCCCGCATGGCCTCGGCGCCTGCGCCGTACAGCACGGTCTCACGGGCGCCGACGGCGGTGAGCACGGCCTCCGGTACGGCCCCGGGGTCGTCGACCGGCGCGAGCTCGGCCAGCCACACCCCGTCCGGCGCACCGTCCCCCACGGTCTCGGCGGCCTCCTGCGACAGCCGCGTCTTGCCGGCCCCACCGGGGCCGAGCAGGGTGACGAGCCGGGCGGTGGTCAGGTCGCCCCGGATGGCATCGATGTCGCCTTCGCGGCCGACGAACGAGGTGAGGCGGGCGCGCAGGTTCCCCGGCGCCACGGTCGCGGCACGGGCGTCTGGGGCACGCGCGTCTGAGGGGGCGGTCGGGGCGTTCGGGGTGTGCGCGTCGGCGGGAGCGGTCATGACGCGGACGATGCCGACGGCCGGCGCATCGGGAACACCGGGCCCGTCGGCGGCGGTCGTGGCGCGGGCCGCGCCTGTGCCGCCAGCCCCGAATGCCGTACGGCGCACCGCGCCACCGGCGGCCCCGGCACCGTACGCTCCGGCCTCGCGGCCGGATCCCATGGGCCGGCCCGAGCCGTCCCCGGGCCCGTCCTCCGTCGGCCGCAGCAACTCCCCGTGCAGCGACCGCAGCTCCGGTCCCGGGTCCGAGCCGAGCCGGTCCGCCAGGAGTCGTCGTACATCTTCGTAGGCGGCCAGGGCCTCCGCGGTGCGGCCCGCGTCGCGCAGGGCGCGCAGGCGCAGGGCCTGGAGGGGTTCGTCCAGCGGGTGCGTGTCGCACAGGCCGGTCAGCTCGGGCAGGGACTGTTCGGCGTGGCCGAGGGCGAGGGCGGCGGCGTGCCGGGTGCGCAGGGCGTCGAGCCGGCGGGTCTGCTGACGGGCCGCCTCGGCGGTGTGATCGGGCAGGTCGGCGAGGGCGGGGCCGTGCCACAGGGCGAGGGCGTCGTCCAGGATGCCGGCCGCCTTGGCGGGGTCGCCGTCGGCCAACGCGCGCGTGCCCTCGCCGACGAGCCGCTCGAACCGGTGCAGGTCGATGTCGTCGGGCGTGGCGGCGAGCCGGTATCCGCCCTCCGCCGAGACGATCGCGTCCGCCCCGAGGGCCCGCCGCAGCCGCCCCACGAGCGCCTGCAGCGCGCCCGTCGCGTCGGCGGGCGGCTCCCCGCCCCACACCTCGTCGACCAGCAGCCCCACGGGGACGGTCCGGCCGGCCCGCAGCGCCAGCACGGCCAGCAGAGCGCGAAGCCGCGCCCCGCCGACCGGAACGGGGCGGCCGTCGGGGCGAAGTACCTGGGTGGTGCCGAGGATGCGATAGCGCACGGGATCCATTGTCTCTGGTGGGGTGGGCGACGGTCACAGGGTTGGGCGGCGGGGCGCGGCGGCGGCAGTGTGCGTGCCCCCACCCTCCACGGAACCACCGCCCCACCGCGAGACGTTTTCCCCGTACGCCCGGTACGGTCGGGCAGGTCCCCACGCGGTCCCGCGCGTGCACAAGAGCTCAGGGAGCCCCATGACCACCGCCCTCACCCGCCGCAGCGAGCGGCGGATCAGCCCCGTCTTCGTCGGGATCCTGGCCGTCACCGCGGTGACGGGCTGGGCCACCTGGACCGGGTTCGCCGAGCAGCCGGGGCTGGCCGTGTTCCTGTTCGTGACGGCCGCCTGGATCGTGTCCCTGTGTCTGCACGAGTACGCACACGCGCGTACCGCCCTGCACAGCGGCGACATCTCGGTCGGCGCGAAGGGCTATCTCACGCTCAACCCGCTGAAGTACACGCACGCCCTGCTCAGCATCGTGCTCCCGGTCATCTTCGTGATCATGGGCGGTATCGGTCTGCCGGGTGGCGCCGTCTTCATCGAGCGCGGGCGGATCCGGGGCCGCTGGCGGCACAGTCTGATCTCGGCCGCCGGACCGCTGACCAATGTGCTCTTCGCCGTCGTGTGCACGGCCCCGTTCTGGCTGGACGCGCTGGACGGCGTCCCGCGCGACTTCCGCTTCGCGCTCGCCTTCCTCGCCCTGCTCCAGGTCACGGCCGCGATCCTGAACTTCCTGCCGGTCCCGGGCCTGGACGGCTACGGCGTGATCGAGCCCTGGCTGTCGCACGACATCAAGCGCCAGGTGGAGCCGTTCGCCCCGTTCGGGCTGCTGTTCGTGTTCGCGCTGCTGTGGGTGCCGTCGATCAACAGCGCGTTCTTCGACGTGATCGACGCGATGCTGCGCGGGCTGGGCATCAGCGACTTCGACACATACTGCGGTTTCGACATGTTCCGCTTCTGGCAGGACCAGAACGAGCTCTGCACGATCGGCTCGTGACGTCGATCAGCCGGTCACGGAGTCCCGCCGGGCGTGCCTGGCCCGCTTGAGGTAGTACCAGGTCATGTTCGACGACAGCCCCGCCAGCAGCACCCACACGATCCCGAGCCAGCTGCCCTGCGCGAAGGAGACCACGGCCGCGGCCACGGCGAGCACACAGACGATCAGGGCATAGACACCAAGGCGGGGCATTTCACTCGGCTCCTTCGGGGGACACTGCTACCCGACCAGTGTCCCCCATCCCCTCATACGTCCGTGACGCGGAGCCCCGCGTGCGCCTTGTAGCGGCGGTTCACCGAGATCAGGTTCGCGACCAGCGACTCCACCTGGTGGGCGTTGCGCAGCCGTCCCGAGAAGATGCCGCGCATGCCCGGGATACGGCCCGCCAGCGCCTGGACGATCTCCACATCGGCGCGCTCTTCGCCCAGCACCATGACGTCCGTGTCGACCTCCTCGATCTCCGGGTCCTGGAGCAGGACCGCCGACAGATGGTGGAAGGCCGCCGTCACCCGCGAGTCCGGCAGCAGGGCGGCCGCCTGCTCGGCCGCGCTGCCCTCCGCCGGCTTCAGCGCGAAGGCGCCCTTCTTGTCGAAGCCGAGCGGGTTGACGCAGTCGACGACCAGCTTCCCGGCCAGTTCCTCGCGCAGCGACTCCAGCGTCTTGCCGTGGCCCTCCCACGGCACGGCGACGATCACGATGTCGCTGCGCCGCGCGCACTCGGCGTTGTCGGCGCCCTCGACGCCGTGCCCGAGCTCCTCGGCGGCGGCCTGGGCGCGCTCGGCGGCCCGCGAGCCGATGATCACCTTCTGGCCGGCCCGGGCGAGCCGGTAGGCCAGGCCCTTGCCCTGCGGCCCGGTCCCGCCGAGCACGCCGACGACGAGCCCGGAGACGTCCGGGAGGTCCCAGGGGTCCTTGGCCGGGGCCTTCGCGGGGGCGTCGGTGGGCTGCTGTGCACTGTCGGTAGAGGTCATGGGCCGACTTTACGTCCGCCTCGTCCGCCCCGATGGCTCAGGTGAGGCGGCTCACGGGCACCCGCCGGAAGGTGATGCTCTCGTACGGCCCGAAGTCGCCCGTCTCGTAGAGGAGTCCGACCGTGTCGTCGTCGATCCGGACGAGATCCGAGTACGCGGCGGGCAGCCCGTCCGCCGTGTAGGCGGACCGCCAGGTGACGCCGTGGTCGGTGGAGGCGCGGATGGTCATCAGGGCGCGGGCGGCGGGGTCGGCGGGGCCGGAGAAGAGCAGGACGTCGGGGTCGCGGAGCTGGAGCACACTGCCCTCGCAGATGGGCGCGGTGAGACCGGCCTGCGGACGGAAGGGTTTCACCAGCGTCGCACCGCCGTCGGCGGAGTAGGCGTCGGCGCGGTTACCGGGGGACGGGGAGTCGTTGCGGGTGTTGAAGTAGACGCGGCCGTCGGGGAGTTCGGCGGCGGTGGTCTCGTTGACGTTGATGTAGCCGTCGGTGTTCTCGTCGATGTAGCCGATCCGCCAGGTGTCACCGCGGTCGTCGCTGAGCAGGCAGTGGCCGCTGTTGTACCGGGCCTCCGTGCCGATGTCGTCGTCGGTGGGCGGGATGGTGTGGTTGGCGGGGACGACGACCCGGCCGGTGCTCAGCTGGATGGCGTGGCCGGGCGTGGTGGCGTACCACCGCCACGCCGGCTTCTTCACCTGCGCGGTGATCTCCTTCGAGCTCGACCAGGTGACGCCGTCGTCGTCGCTGTGGCGCACCCAGATCCGGCGGCCGTCGGCGTCGCTCACCTCGCCGCGCAGGATGTCGGCCTCGGTGGCGGTGGCGTGGTTGCGGATGTAGACGAGCAGGATCCGGCCGGTGTCGAGGACGACGGGGGCGGGGTTGCCGGCGAGGTGCCAGTTGTTGTCGGCGACCACTCTGAGGGGGCCCCAGGTGCGGCCGCCGTCCGTCGACCGCCTCAGCACGATGTCGATGTGGCCGTGGTCGCTGGCGGAGTCGACCCGGCCCTCGCAGAAGGCGAGCACCGTGCCCTCACCACTGACGACGACGGCCGGGATACGGAAGGAGGCATACCCCTCCCGGCCCGCACGGAACGGAACAGTGGTCTCGGTCATCGTCGGACTCCTCACCATGGCCGCCGGGCCCTCTGCTTCCCCATGCCGGGCGAATTCTCGGTGAACTCCCGGTCACGAGTGGTCGGCTACGGCAGGATGCGGTCGCATGGATGCCGTACGGGTCGCGTTGCTGCGCGAAGTGCTCGCCGGGACCGAGTGGTTGGGGGTCACCCGGCGGTTCGCGGGGGCGCTGCGGGCGTCGGCGGTGGCGCACGGGGGCGGGCTGCTGCTGGTGGGCACGCGGGAGTACGAGCCGTGGCATCTGGCGGCGCATCTGGTGGACGAGGCCGCGTGGTCGGGCACGCCGGAGCTGGCCCCGACGCTTGTACGGCACGACGCGCGCGCCTCGGATCCGGCGCATCTGGCCGTCGGGCTCGGGCGGTTGGCGGCGGCGCGCCGCGGGGAGACGCTGCTGGTGGTGTCGCCGGGGGCGTCAGGGCCGGGGGCGCCGCTCCTCGAACGGGTGCACGACGCCCGGCGGGCCGGCGCGACGGTACTGGCGCTCGGCACCGGCGAGGGCGAGCTGACGACGATGGCCCACGAGAGACTGGTCGTGCCGGAGGGCGCGGAACTGGACCTGGACACCGTCCAGCACCTGGTGAGCGCGGCGGCCGGCGAGAACGCGGTGCCCTCTCCGAGGGGGCGCCGCCGCTTCAGGGACCGACTGGCACGACTGGCGGAGTCCTTGACGGCACCGCCGCCTGCGCGCTGGTGAGCTGCGGAGCCCGCTGGGGTTCCTCCTACACGCCGACGGTGCCTCTCGGCGCCGGCCCAGGCAATCTCAGCCCGTCCGGCGTTTGAGGACGAGGCCCGTTCAGGGCCGAAGCGGGGGTCTGGGGGCCGCAGGCCCCCAGGGACCGGGGTCGAAGGGGCAGCGCCCCTGGAGGACGGGTCGGGTAGGGGCGGCGGGGGCGAAACTCCATGACCGGCGCCTCGTCGCAAAACCGTTTGCCTCCGGCACCCACCCACCCGACCATGACCCCTCGTGACCGACGACTCCCCCACCCCCACCCCACCTCGCTCCCGCCTGCGCTCCGTACTCCCCGACCTCACCCCCTGGCGGGCCTCCGCCGACTTCCGGCGGCTGTGGCTGGCGGGGCTGGTCTCCTACTTCGGCAGCTTCCTGACCTTCGTCGCGCTGCCCGTGCAGATCAAGGAGCTCACCGGGTCCGCAGCCGCGGTCGGCGCGATCGGGGCGGTGGAGCTGGTGCCGTTGATCGTGTTCGGGCTGTACGGCGGCGCGCTCGCCGACGCGCTCGACAAGCGGAAGCTGATCGTGTGGACGGAGGTGGGGCAGGCGCTGCTGAGCGCGGCGCTGCTGGTCAACGCACTGCTGCCGAGCCCCGCCTGCTGGCCGCTGTACGTCGTCGCGGCCCTGTCCTCCGCGCTGGTCTCGGTGCAACGCCCGGCCCTGGACGCCCTGTTGCCCCGTATCGTCGCCCACGACCACCTCCCGGCCGCGGCCTCGCTCAACGCCCTGCGCTGGCAGGTCGGCGGTGTCGCGGGCCCCGCCCTGGCCGGTGTGGTCGTCGCGTACGCGGGGCTCGGCTGGGCGTACGGCGTGGATCTGGTGACCTTCGTCGTCTCGGTCGGGTTCGTCGTCGGCCTCGCCTCCTCCCCGGCCTCCTACCAGGCCGCGAAGCCGACCCTGAAGGCCGTCGCCGAGGGCGCCCGCTACGCCTGGAGCCGCAAGGAGCTGCTCGGCACGTACGTCATCGACATCGCGGCGATGCTCTTCGCGCTGCCGCTGGCGGTACTGCCCTTCCTCGCGGACGAGTTGAACGCGCCCTGGTCGCTCGGGCTGATGTACGCCGCCGTCCCGGCCGGCGCGATGCTGGTGAGCCTGACCAGCGGCTGGACCTCGCGGGTGCACCGGCACGGGCGGGCGGTCGTGCTGTCGGCCGCCCTGTGGGGCGTGGCCATCACAGCCGCCGGCATGTCCCGCAACGTATGGCTGGTGCTGCTGTTCCTGATCCTCGGCGGCGCCGCCGACATGGTCAGCGGCGTCTTCCGCGGGGTGATGTGGAACCAGACGATCCCGGACGAGCTGCGCGGCCGGCTCGCCGGGATCGAGCTGCTGTCGTACTCCGTGGGCCCGCAGCTGGGCCAGACCTACATGGGCGGTGTGGCGGCCTGGCGGGGCGTGCGGACGGCCGTCTGGTTGGGCGGGCTGCTGTGTGTCGGCGCGGTGGGGCTGCTGGCGCTGTGTCTGCCGAAGCTGATGACGTACGACGCGCGCACGAACGAGCACGCGGTACGGCTGCGGGAGCAGCGGTCGGCGGCAGCAGCCGCACCGGCGCAGGCGCCGGCGAAGGGCTGACCGGTCGGGGTCAGTCCTCTTCCCTCGGGCCCGTCGGGGCGTCGTGCCACCTGGGGTCGTTCTCCCACTCCAGGTTGCGCTCCCGGGCCAGGTCCATCGCCTGCTGGGCCTCCTGACGGCTGGCGTACGGTCCGAAGCGGTCCTTGGCCGGGCACTCCGGGCCCTCCTCGACCTTCTTGTGGACGAGGCAGTAGTACCACTCGCCGGGCTTGCCGACCGTGCGCTTCTTGAACAGGGCCATGACCCGCTCCTTTCGCCTGAGATCGCCACGGTCATGGTCCCCCATGGCGGCTGTCTTAGACTCGCTGGCATGTCTGGCCAGTCGCTGCTCGTACCAGGGGACCTGTCTCCCACCCGTTCCGTACCCGGAAACATCCGTCGGCCCGAATACGTCGGCAAGCCCGCGCCGACCCCGTACACCGGCCCCGAGGTGCAGACCCCGGAGACCATCGAGGCGATGCGGGTCGCCGGACGGATCGCCGCGCGGGCGATGGCCGAGGCGGCGAAGCTGATCGCCCCCGGCGTGACGACGGACGAGCTGGACAGGGTGGCGCACGAGTACATGTGCGACCACGGCGCCTATCCCTCGACGCTCGGCTACCGCGGCTTCCCGAAGTCCCTGTGCACCAGCGTCAACGAGGTCATCTGCCACGGCATCCCGGACTCGACGGTCCTGCGCGACGGCGACATCGTCAACCTCGACGTGACGGCGTACATCGGCGGGGTGCACGGCGACAACAACGCCACGTACCTGGTGGGCGACGTGGACGAGGAGAGCCGCCTGCTGGTGGAGCGCACCCGGGAGTCCCTGAACCGGGCGATCAAGGCGGTCAAGCCGGGCCGCCAGATCAACGTCATCGGCCGCGTCATCGAGTCGTACGCCAAGCGCTTCGGCTACGGCGTGGTCCGTGACTTCACCGGCCACGGCATCAACTCCTCCTTCCACTCGGGCCTGATCATCCCGCACTACGACAGCCCGCACGCGACGACGATGATCCAGCCCGGCATGACCTTCACGATCGAGCCGATGCTGACGCTGGGCACCCACGAGTACGACATGTGGGACGACGGCTGGACGGTCGTCACGAAGGACCGCAGGCGCACGGCTCAGTTCGAGCACACGCTGGTGGTGACGGAGACGGGGACGGAGATCCTCACGCTGCCCTGATCAACGAGCCCGCCCTGCCAGGGCGGGCTTTCTCTTGTACCCTTTTACCGACAGGGTGTCGGCAACCTATTGACTTAGGTAAGCCTTACTTCAGAGGATGTGCCCCATGGAGCCCTTCTCGACACTCATCCGCACCGCGTCCCATGAACAGCACGTGGAGGCGGAGACCTCGACGTTCATGAGCGACATGCTCGGCGGCAGGCTGGGCGTGGACGCGTACGCCCGGTACACCGAGCAACTGTGGTTCGTGTACGAGGCACTGGAGGCCGGTGCCGAGCGGCTGGCGTCGGACCCGGTGGCCGGTCCGTTCATCCGCCCGGAGCTGTTCCGGCTGGCGTCGCTGGAACGCGACCTGGCACATCTGCGAGGCCCCGATTGGCACTCGCTCATTTCCCCCCTGCCGGCCACCCGGGCCTACGCGGACCGGGTGCGGGAGTGCGCCGACGACTGGCCGGCCGGCTATGTCGCCCACCACTACACCCGGTACCTCGGCGACCTCTCCGGCGGCCAGATCATCCGCGACAAGGCGGAGAAGACCTGGGGTTTCGCACGCAAGGGTGATGGCGTCCGGTTCTATGTCTTCGAGGAGATCTCCAACCCGGCGGCCTTCAAGCGGAGTTACCGCGAGCTGCTGGACGCGGTCCGTGCGGACGATCTGGAGAAGCAGCGGATCGTGGCCGAGTGCAAGCGGGCGTTCGCGCTGAACACCGCGGTGTTCCGGGCGCTGGGCGAGGAGTTCCCGCTGTCGGCATGAGCGCCGCCGCCCTCACCGCCGGGGCCGCAGACCACCGGCGTCCGCCTTCCAGCTGTCGCACGCGGCACGCAGCACGGCATCGGCCCGGGCCCGCCGGGTACGGGCGTCTTCCCTGACCTTGTCGAGCTCCGGCCGGCCCGCCTCCCGGGCCTGCGCCAGTTCGGCTTCGGCGCGCGTGATCTCCGCGACGAGCTCGGCTTCCTGAGCCTCCTGCCGACGCAGGAACTCCTTGTGCCGCAGCACCTGGTTGCGGATGTCCTCGACCAGGTCGTACACGGCGACCTCCCGGTCCCGCGGGTAGTGCTCACTGCGGGAGGTGCCGTCGGCGCGCGTCACCCGTACATGGACGTTGTCGCGCGTGTGACCGAGCTCGACGGCGATACCGGCCAGCGGCAGCCTCTCCTCGACCGATGCCCGGGTGACGCCCTCGCTCCCGGACGCCTCGTTCCTCATGAACAGCAGGACGTGCTCGTGCAGTTCCAGCGGCCACAACCACCGCTCGGGGCGCACCGCTTGACCCTGCCCGGGTTTCGGCAGCGCCGCCCGCGCCGCCCGTAACTCCTGTACGCGTTGCCGGTACGGGCCGATCCTGTCCGACCAGCGGCGTTCCGCGTCCGTCACGCTCTGACGGGCCCGCTCGTGCGCGGTCCGCCGTTCACCGCGGGCCTCGGACAGAGCCCGCCGTGCCTCGCGTTCCTCGGCGCCGCGACCGAAGGCGTACCGCATTCTGCCCGGTGCGCACGGATACAGCAGAAGCCGGACGAGGCCGACCACCACAACCACCAGCAGCACCAGAACGATCACGGTCCACACCGGTTGCCCCCCTGTGCCCGCCGGCCGACGGGCCCAGTGTGACGGCATCGCCCGGACCGCACCAGATGTCAGCGCTCCAGGACCACCCGGCCGCCGAGCTCGACCCAGTCACCGGGCTGAGGAGCCGTCAGCAGCTGTGAGCCCGCGCCCTGCGTGATGTTGAGCGCCCGGCCCAGCTGGTGGGTGAGCTGGATGGCCGCGGCACCGGTCGCCTCGTCCTCCTCGACCCCGTCGCCCCGGCCGGGAAACCCTCGGGCCCGGACCCGTCCGGCGGCCTCGTCCTCCCAGGCCCAGGCGTAGATCCACTCCCCGGGCGAAGGCACCGGCAGGCCGTCGACCTCGCCGGCGCTCCCGTACTGCCGCAGCGTGCGCGGCAGCGCCCACTCCGGCCGCGCCTCGATCCAGCAGAACTCCCCGTCGATCCGGGCGCCCACCACACCGGCGGGCGTGACCAGTTCGGGCACGTCGAGCAGCCAGGCCGTGCCGACGCAGGGGTAACCGGCGAAGGGCAGACGCAGGGAGGGCGTGTAGATGTCGATGACCCCGCGCTCGGGGTCGTCCACGAACACGGTCTCGCTGAAACCGAGCTTCGCCGCGAACGCCTGCCGCTCCCCGGCGTCCGGGATCACGGATCCGTCGCGGACGACGCCGAGCTCGTTGCCGTATCCACCGGTCGGCCCGCAGAACACCCGGAGGACGTCGTAGTCAGTCACTTGGGAATTGAAGCATCAGCCGGACGGCGAGGCCGTCCCAGGAGGCGACTCCGCCAGGGAGGGCTCGAAGCGGGTGGGGGGCACACCGTAGAGCAACGAGGCGATCGTGTCGGCGCACGCCCCCGGCGGCCGGGGCGTCGCGGCGCGTGCCGCCGGCTGCCGCATGCGGCGCTCGCGCCCCTCGGTCACCTCGTCGGCCGTCCGCCGCCAGTCCGCCTCGTCAGGCACCTGGCTCAGCTCCACACACTCCGGCGTCCGCTCCCGCGCCGCGGCGCCGCCACCGCCCGGCGTCCGGTGGCGAGAGCGGACGCAGGGGGAGAACTCCGTGCCGGCCGCCTCCGGTCCAGATGCCCGGCGGGAAGCCGGTCCGGCGGGCCGACTCCCGGCGCCCGTCCCGAAGCGGGGCGATACAGACGCAGGTCCGGGCAGCAGCCCTCACCGGCCGACCGGCCCGGCGCCGCAGGCCGCCTCCCCCGCCGAGGTGAGCGATCTCGCCCCCCTGGTCGCCACCGGGGCGGAACCTTTGACCATTCTTTGACTTCTCTATGGGGTGGATTTTGGCCACTTAGGTAATCCTTATCTGCGTTAGGCGAGCCTCACCTTGCTTTGTGAGGCTCGTCACGCACACTTTCCGGCCACCACCTGGAGCCTTCATGCGCACCGCCAGACTCCCCGTCACCACCGCCATCGCCGCCGTGGCGGCGCTGACCGCCGTCACGGGCTGCACTGAGAAGGGCAGTTCGGCAGGGGACGACCGGGTCGTCAGCGTGACCGCGACGGACGACAAGTGCGAGGTGTCGAAGAAGGAGTTCCCCGCCGGGCACGTCGAACTCGCCATCGAGAACAAGGGCTCCAAGGTCACCGAGGTCTACATCCTCTTCCCGGACGACCGCATCGTCACCGAGCGCGAGAACATAGGCCCCGGCACCAAGCAGACCGTCACCGCCGAGGTGAAGGCGGGCGACTACACCATCGCCTGCAAGCCCGGAATGAAGGGCGACGGCATCCGGCAGACCGTGAAGGCCACCGGCAAGGGCACGGCCGCCAAGCGCGACCCGCGTCTCGACGAGGCCGTCGCCGCCTACCGCAAGTACGCCCAGGAGCAGGCCGACGAGACCCTGCCGCTCTCCGAGGCCTTCGCCAAGGCGGTCAAGGACGGGGACATCGAGGCCGCGAAGAAGGCCTACGCCACCTCCCGCATCGGCTGGGAGCGCACCGAGCCGGTCGCCGAGTCCTTCGGCGACATCGACCCCAAGGTCGACGTCCGCGAGGACGGCCTGGAGGACGGCCAGGACCCGGCCACGGACTGGACCGGCTGGCACCGGCTGGAGAAGTCCCTGTGGCAGGACAAGAAGATCGGCGACCGTGAGAAGGAGCTCGCCGACCAGCTGATCACGGACCTGAAGGACTGGCAGAACCGGGTCGGCAAGGCAGAGATCACCCCGACCTCCATGGCCAACGGCGCCAAGGAACTCCTCGACGAGGTCGCCACCGGCAAGGTCACCGGCGAGGAGGAGCGCTACTCGCACACCGACCTGGTCGACTTCAAGGCCAATGTCGAGGGCGCGCAGAAGGCGTACGAGCTGCTGAAGGCCGTCGCCCAGGAGAACGACCCGGCGCTGGTCACCGAGCTCGACAAGCAGTTCGGCGCGCTGAACACGCTGCTCGACAAGTACCGCACGGACAAGTCGTCGTACGACTTCACCTCGTACGACAAGGTCGGCAAGGCCGACCGCAAGGAGCTCTCGGACGGTGTCAACGCGCTCGCGGAGCCGCTGTCCAAGCTCGCCGCCGCCGTCGCCGCAAAGTAGGGACTGTCATGACGGAATCGACCGACGCCGCGACTCCCACCCGGCGTGCGCTGATCGGATGGGGCGGTGCCGGGCTCGCGCTCGGTGCTGTCGCGGCCGGCGGCACAGTGGCCATGACCCGCACCGGCGAGGACGTGGCTCCGGCCGCCGAGACGGGCGCCGCGATCGACTTCCACGGCGCCCGCCAGGCGGGCATCGCCACCCCGGTGCAGGACCGGCTGCACTTCGCTGCGTTCGACGTGACGACCGACGACCGCGCCGAGTTCGTGCAGATGCTGAAGGACTGGACGGCGGCGGCACGCCGGATGACCTCCGGACAGGCGGTCGGCGAGGGCGCGTACGGCGGGCTGGCCGAGGCGCCGCCGGACGACACCGGTGAGGCGCTCGGGCTGAAGCCGTCACGGCTGACGCTGACGATCGGCTTCGGGCCGTCCCTCTTCGAGAAGTACGGTGAGGCGTTCGGTATCGCGGACGCCCATCCGGAGGCCCTCACCGAGCTGCCGAAGTTCGCGGGCGACAACCTGGACAAGAACCGCAGCGGCGGCGACCTGTGCATCCAGGCCTGCGCCGACGACCCGCAGGTCGCCGTGCACGCGATCCGCAACCTGGCCCGCATCGGCTTCGGCAAGGTCGTCATCCGCTGGTCCCAGCTCGGCTTCGGCAAGACCTCCTCCACCACCCCCGATGAGCAGACCCCGCGCAACCTCATGGGCTTCAAGGACGGCACCCGCAACATCGCGGGCACCGAGACGGACCGTCTGAAGAAGTTCGTGTGGGTGGGCGAGAAGGACGGCCCGGAGTGGATGGCCGGCGGGTCCTACCTCGTCGCCCGGCGGATCCGCATGCACATCGAGACCTGGGACCGCACCTCCCTCCAGGAGCAGGAGGACATCATCGGCCGCGACAAGGGCGAGGGCGCCCCGGTCGGCAAGGCCAAGGAGCGTGACGAGCCGTTCCTGAAGGCGATGAAGCCCGACGCGCACGTCAAGCTCGCGCACCCGCACTCCAACGACGGGGCGACGATCCTGCGCCGCGGCTACTCCTTCACCGACGGCACCGACGGCCTGGGCCGCCTGGACGCGGGCCTGTTCTTCCTCGCCTACCAGCGCGACCCGCGCACCGGGTTCATCCGGATCCAGCGCAATCTGGCCCTCGACTCGCTCAACGAGTACATCCAGCACGTGGGTTCGGCGCTGTTCGCCGTCCCGCCCGGCGTCCGCGACAAGGACGACTGGTGGGGCAGCACGCTGTTCTCCAAGGAGGCGTGAGGGCCCGTGTTCTCCAACTATCTGATCGGTCTGCGCGAGGGGCTGGAGGCCAGCCTCGTCGTCTGCATCCTCATCGCCTACCTGGTGAAGACCGGCCGCAGGGACGCGCTGAAGCCCATCTGGATCGGCATCGGTGTCGCCCTCGCCCTCGCGCTCGGCTTCGGCTGCGCCCTCGAATTCGGCTCGCAGGAGCTGACGTTCGAGGCGCAGGAGGCGCTCGGCGGCACCCTGTCGCTCATCGCGGTGGGCCTGGTGACGTGGATGGTGTTCTGGATGCGGCGCACCGCCCGGCATCTGAAGGCCGAACTGCACGGCAAGCTGGACGCGGCCCTGCGGATGGGCACGGGCGCACTGGTCGCGACCGCGTTCCTGGCGGTCGGCCGGGAGGGCCTGGAGACCGCCCTGTTCGTGTGGGCGTCGGTGCGCGCGGCCGGTGACGGCACCCCGCGCCCGCTGATCGGTGCCGCCCTCGGCATCGCCACGGCGGTCCTGCTGGGCTGGCTCTTCTACCGGGGTGCGCTGCGCATCAACCTCGCCAAGTTCTTCACCTGGACCGGCGGCATGCTGGTCGTCGTGGCGGCGGGCGTGCTGGCGTACGGCTTCCACGATCTGCAGGAGGCGCGCTGGCTGCCGGGGCTGAGCAACAAGGCGTTCGACATCAGCGACACCATCGATCCCTCCAGTTGGTACGGCACCCTGCTGAAGGGCGTCTTCAACTTCCAGCCGGACCCGACCGTCCTCCAGGTCACGGTGTGGCTGCTGTACCTGATCCCGACGCTCGCGCTGTTCCTCGCACCGGTAGGGTTCGCCTCCGGGAAGGGGAAGGTGAAGGGACCTGATGAGCAGGGAACGCGGCCCTCGAAGGCTCCGCAGGCTTGACCGGAGCGCACTGATAGCTGCCTCGGTGACGGCTTTGTCGTTGACGGCGAGCGGATGCGTGGTGGTCCACGGGGAGAAGGAAGTGCTCCCCTCGGCCACCAAGGCGGAGGCCGCCAAGGCGCTCGAAGAGTTCACCGCCGCGTACAACAAGGCGGACAAGGCGTACGACAGCTCCCTCGACGCCGACCATGTCACCGGCGCCCTCGGCGACATCGACGCGGCGCGGCTGAAGGCCGGCAAGGCGGTCAGCCCCGAGGGCAACGCGGCGCACACCCCGCTGCAGCTGTCGGACGCCAAGTTCACGATCCCGAAGAAGGCGGGCTGGCCGCGCTGGTTCGTGGCCGACGCGGCCGCCAACAAGGGCGGCAAGGCGCGCTGGATCTTCGTGTTCACCCGCAGCGGCCTGGACGAGCCGTGGGAGGCGGCGTATCTGACGCTGCTGACCCCGGACGACGTACCGAAGTTCAAGACCGACAGGGACGGCTGGGCCGAGGACGTGCCCGCGAACTCGACCGAACTGGCCGTGCCGCCCGAGGACTTGAGCAAGGACTACGCGACGTACCTGAAGAGCGGCGGGGACGTCTTCGCCGCGGGCGGCAACACCAGCGGTTGGCGCACGGACCGGGCGGAGGACTCCGTCAAGCCCGGCCTGGTACGGCAGTACATCGACGAGCCGCTGACGAACGGCGACTACGCGCCGCTGGCGCTGCGCACCACGGACGGCGGCGCGCTGGTGTTCTTCACCACGCGCCACTACCAGAAGGAGACGGCCCACAGCGGCATCTCCGTGCCGACCCCGAACAAGGGCGTCCTCGCGCTGACGGAGGGCGAGATCAAGCAGTCGCTGACGCTGGAGTTCGTCTCCAACGAGGCGGCCCTGGTTCCGAAGGGCTCCGGGAAGGTGGACGTCCTCGGCCGGATCCAGGGCATGACGTCGGCGAAGGGCGAGTAGCCCGCCGCGCGAGGTCGACTCAGTGGCGCAGGGGCCAGGCCGTGGAGACGTGGTCCGGCTCCGCGCCGGCGTGGCGGGCGCCGGTGTCGGTGAGGACCTCCAGCAGGCTCAGCGGGTCGGGCAGCGGATGCTCCGGGCCACGAACCCAGTGCACTCCCTGCCCCTCGCCGGGCAGCCGCGCGGGCGGTACGAGGACGTACGACCCCCGGCAGTGCCAGCGCAGCCCCGGGTGCTCGTCCGCGGTCTCCGGGTGGCAGTCCAGCTCGCAGGGCCACCACTCGTCCTCGTCCTCGGGGGTGCCGCGGGTGAGGGTGAAGAACAGCAACCGGCCGTCGTCGCTCTCGGCGACGGGCCCGACCTCGATGCCCGCGTCGAGCAGTCGCTCCAGCGCCTCGCGCCCGGCCTCGATCGGCACGTCCAGGACGTCGTGCACCATGCCGGTGGCGGTGATGAAGTTGGCCTGGGGCTGGTGGCGGGCCCAGCGCTCGATCTGGGCGCGGTCGGTGGTGGACTGCGTCTGCCAGGCGAAGGACACCGGGTGCCGGGCCGGGGTGGGACAGCCGACCCGGTCACAGGAGCATCGGTAGCCGGCCGGGTGCGCGGCGGGCGCGAGGGGCAGCCCGGCCTCGGCGGCGGCGAGCAGCAGGGCCTCCCGGCCGCCGTCGTCGGCGGTCTCCTTCGGGCGGCGTCCGCGCAGCCACTGGGAGAGTTTGCCCTGTAGTCCGGTCCGGCCGCCCAACTCCGCGCTCATCTATCCCCTCGCCTCGCTGTCGTGCAAACAGCATGCCCTATGGTCCCACCATCGTGCGCCCCGGGGGGCCGTAGCGGACAACCGGGCCAGGTGGGGCGAGGTGCACACAGCCCGCGATCAGGGGTAATGGACCGTTTTGACGGGATTTACGGACCTACCGTGAGCGCCTGCCTACTTTGTGCGGGGCGCGAGACCGTGGAGGGCGTAGTCGACGAGGGTGTCGGTGTACTCGTACGAGATCGGTCCCGTGTACTGCAGCCAGCGCTGGGCGAGCGGCGACACGAAGAGTTCCAGCGCGATGCGCGGGTCGATGTCCGGGCGCACCCCCCCGGCCTCCTGCGCGGAGCGCAGCCGGTCGACGTAGAGCTGGAGCGAGGGTTCGAGGAGCTTGGCCATGAACTCCCGCCCGAGCTGCTCGTTGACCACGCCCTCGGCGGCCAGCGCGCGGGACGGGGCCTCGAAGCGGGGGTCCCTCAGCTCGTCGACGGTGGCGCGCAGCACGAGCTTCAGGTCGGCGGCGATGTCTCCGGTGTCCGGGATGGCGTACGGCTCGTGGCCCACGGTCTCGGCGGACTGCTCCCCGAGATCGAGGAACGCCTCCATCAGCACCTCGGCCTTGGACGACCACCACCGGTAGATCGTCTGCTTGCCGACTCCGGCACGGGCGGCGATGCCCTCGATGGTGGTCCTGGGGTAGCCGATCTCCACGACGAGGGCGAGAGCGGCGTCGTAGATGGCCCGCCGGGACCTCTCGCTGCGGCGGGTGGAGCCGGCCGCGGGCGGGACGGACTTCGGCTCGGGCTTCCGGTCGGACTCTTGGGCTGCCATGGCTCGAATTTATCAGGCTGACAAGACGGAGCGTCTCGCCGCTACCGCGGCGGCCAGGCGTCGCCCCAGTCCGTGTCGCGGGCCGACTTGTAGAGATCGCCGTGCCGCTTGGTGATCGTGGTGCGGCGCAGGGAGGGTTCGGTCTCGCAGAGGTCGAGGAGTACCTGGCCCTTGCGGATCTGGGGTTTGCGTACGACGCGGGCGGGGGCCGGGGTCGCCGGGAGGCGGGTGGCGGCGACGTACGCGAACTTCTCGTCCTCGTAGGGCAGGGAGCCGCCCTTGATCTGGCGGTGGAGGGAGGAGCGGCTGACCCTCGCCGAGAAGTGGCACCAGTCCGTGCCGGGGACGATGGGGCAGGCGGCGCTGTGCGGGCAGGGGGCGGCGACGCGGAAGCCGGCGCCGATGAGGTGGTCGCGGGCCTCGATGACTCGGGTGTAGCCGTCCGGGGTGCCGGGTTCGACGATCACCACGGCCGACCGGGCGGCGGACGCGATCGTGCCGAGGAGGGCGGTGCGGTCGGGGGCGGTGAGTTCGTTGAGGACGTAGGAGACGGTGACCAGGTCCGTGGGCTCCAGGGTGAGGGCGGACCCGATCCGGGCGCGCTGCCAACGGGCCTTCTTCAGCGCCGGGTTGGCCTCGGCGATCTCCTTGCCGGCCGCGAGGGCGGGCTCGGCCCAGTCCAGCACGGTGACGCCGCGCTCGCCGGGCCAGGTGGCGCTGACGGCCCAGGTGGCGGCGCCGGTTCCGCCGCCCACGTCGGTGTGGCTGGTGGGGGCCCAGTCCGGAACGGTCTGTGCGAACGCCTCCAGGGCCGAGTGGACGGCCTCGAAGGTGGCGGGCATGCGGTAGGCGGCGTAGGCGGCCACGTCGGCGCGGTCGCGGAGGATGGGGGCGTGGGTGGGGGTGGCTCCGCGGTAGCTGGCGATCAGCCGGTCGACGGCCTGGGCGGCCTGGCGGGGTGGGAGGCCGTCGAGGAGCGTGGCGAGGGCGGTGCGCAGCGTCTCGGCGGACGGGGGGACGGGGGCGTTCACCCGGCGATTCTACGAGTGCCTCGGCGCGGGGCGCGGCCTTGTCCTTTCTCGCCCCCGCCGCCCCTACCCGTCCCATCCCCCAGGGGCTCCGCCCCTTCGACCCCGCCAGGGGGCTCCGCCCCCTGGACCCCCGCTCCTCAAACGCCGGAGGGGCTGATTTTCGGCCCGCCCGCCGTTTTCGACGCCGGTCCGGATATCCAGCCCGTCCGGCGTTTGAGGACGAGGCCCCTTCAGGGCCGAAACGGGGGTCTGGGGGCGGCAGCCCCCAGGGATGGGGCGGCGGGGGCGAGACAACTTCCGTGCCGCTACCGGCCCCGCACCGCCCGAGCCACCCTCGTCCCCGCCCTCGCCCGGGGCCCGCTGTCCGCCCCCCGCCGCCGGGGATGCACCGTGTTCGCCAGCAGCACCACAAACGTGTCCGTCACCGGATCCACCACCAACGACGTCCCCGTGAACCCCGTATGCCCGGCCGCCCCCCGCCCCGCCAGCTCCCCCATGAACCACGGCTGGTCGACCGCGAAGCCGAGGCCGGGCGGGGTGAGCAGCAGTTCCACGAAGTCGGGGCCCAGGATGCGGGCGGGCCCGTACGCGCCGCCCGAGAGCAGGGCCCGGCAGAAGACCGCCAGGTCGTGGCCCGTGGAGAAGAGACCCGCATGACCCGCCACCCCGCCCAGCGCCCAGGCGTTCTCGTCGTGGACGACGCCCCGCAGCATGCCGCGCTCCGCCTTGGCCCAGGGCCGCCGTTGGTCCTCGGTCGCCGCCGCCCCTGGGCAGGGCCCGAAGTGGGTCGCGGTCATGCCCAGCGGACGCGTGATGCCCTCGTGGATCAGGACGTCGAGCGTACGGCCGGTGATGCGTTCCAGCACATGCTGGAGCAGCAGCATGTTCAGGTCCGAGTAGCAGTAGGTGCCGGGGACGCCGATCGGCGGCTCCGCGCGGAGCATCTCCAGCCGCTCCCCGTCGTCCGCGCAGTCGTACAGCGGGAGTTCGGGCCGCAGCCCGGAGGTGTGCGTCAGCAGCTGGCGCACGGTGATGTCGTGAACCACGGCCGCGCGGAAGTCCGGCAGATACGCCCCGACCCGCGCGTCGATGCCCAGCGTGCCGCGCTCGATCTGCTGCACCGCCGCAACCGAGGTGAAGAGCTTGGTGAGGGAGGCCAGGTCGAAGGGGGTCGACGTGGTCATCGGGACGCGGGAGTCGGGCGGGAGTTCGACGCCTGATTCCCTCTTCTCGTCGTAGGCCGCGTATCGCACCGCCCAGCCCACCGCCTCCTCGACGGCGAGATACGGCCCCCGCCCGACGATCAGCACCGCCCCGGCCGCCCAGGGACGGGGACCGGTGGTGGGGGCGTGGACCTCGCGGACGAGCTCCTGGATCTCGTCGGGGTCGAGTCCGGCCCTTTCGGGCGTGTCCCGGCGCAGTCTCGGCGCGCTCAGCTCTCCGCTCCCTCCACACCCGCACGTCCATCCGCACGTCTGTTCCAAGGACGGCACATTCCCATGAAGCAGGCCAGCGCCACCAGTGCTGCGGCCAGTTGGACGACGGCCATCGGGAACGCCGTGTCCTCCCCGGCGATGCCCACGAGGGGCGACGCGACGGCGCCGATGAGGAAGGAGGTCGTACCGAGGAGCGCGGAGGCGGACCCGGCGGCGTGCTTGGTGCGCTGGAGGGCGAGGGCCTGGGTGTTGGGGAGCGTGACGCCCATCGCGGACATCAGGACGAAGAGCGCGGCGGCCACCGGCACCAGTCCGACCTCGCCGAAGACACCGACCGACATCAGCAGCAGCGCCGTCGCGGACAGGATCACCACGGACAGCCCCACGCCCAGCACCCGGTCCAGACTCACCCGCCCCACCAGGATCTTGCCGTTGATCTGGCCGACCGCCACCAGGCCGACCGAGTTGAGCCCGAACAGCAGGCTGAAGGTCTGCGGCGAGGCCCCGTAGATCTCCTGAATCACGAAGGGCGACGCCGATATGTAGGCGAAGAGGGCGGCGAAGGCGAACCCGCCGGCCAGTGTGTAGCCGGCGAAGGCGGCGTCGGCGAGCAGACCGCGCATGGCGCGCAGGGCCTCGCCCACCCCGCCGGCGTGCCGGTCCTGCGGCGGGAGGGTCTCCGGGAGCTTCCGCCAGACGAGACATGCCAACAGCACCCCGACCACCGTGAGCACGACGAACACGCCCCGCCAGTCCGTCACCCGCAGGATCTGACCGCCGATGAGCGGCGCCACGATCGGGGCGACCCCGGATATCAGCATCAGGGTCGAGAAGAAGCGGGCCATGGCCACGCCGTCGTGGAGGTCGCGAACGACCGCCCGCGCGATCACGATCGCCGCCGCGCCCGCGAGGCCCTGCGCCAGCCGGAAGCCGACCAGGAACTCGACCGTGGGTGCCAGCGCGCAGAGCGCCGTGGCCACGACGTAGACCGCGAGGCCCGCAAGCAGCGGGCGCCTGCGGCCCCAGCGGTCGCTCATCGGGCCGACCACCAGCTGCCCGAGCGCCATGCCGGCCAGGCAGGCGGTGAGCGTGAGCTGGACGGTCGCGGCGGGCGCGTGCAGGGAGCCGGTGACCTCGGGGAGCGCCGGGAGGTACATGTCCATCGCCAGCGGGGGCGTGGCCGTCAGACCGCCGAGGATGAAGGTGACGAGGAGGCCGGTGCTCCGCAGGGTTCGGGCGGGCGGTCGGTCCGTCTTCGGTATGGCCGACTGCGACACGTCCGGTGCCGGCCCCCCACGGTCGCCCATGTGCCCCTCCCTCTTCGAGTGATCCGCCCCTATGCTCTCAGCTCGTACAGAGTGCCGAGGGTCACATGAGCGAGGGGCGGGGGCCGCGATGGCCGAGCAGAGCGTGCGGTGGGGGATTCTGGCGACCGGCGGGATCGCCGCCGCGTTCACCGCGGATCTCGTCGATCTGCCCGACGCCGACGTGGTGGCCGTGGCCTCGCGGAAGCAGGAGTCGGCCGACGCGTTCGCCGAGCGGTTCGGGATCCCCCGGGCGTACGGCGACTGGAACGCGCTCGCCGAGGACGAGGACATCGATGTCGTGTACGTCGCCACCCCGCACTCGGCACACCGCGAGGCCGCCGGGCTGTGCCTGGAGGCCGGGCGGAACGTGCTGTGCGAGAAGGCGTTCACGCTGAACGCGCACGAGGCCCGGGAACTGGTCGCGCTGGCGAAGGCGCACGGGAGCTTCCTGATGGAGGCGATGTGGATGTACTGCAACCCGCTGGTCCGTCGGCTCAAGGCCCTGGTGGACGGCGGCGCGATCGGCGAAGTGCGCCATGTCCAGGCCGACTTCGGGCTGGCGGGCCCCTTCCCGCCCTCGCATCGCCTCCGCGACCCGGCGCAGGGCGGCGGCGCGCTGCTGGACCTCGGCGTCTATCCGGTCTCCTTCGCCCAACTGCTGCTCGGCGAACCGTCGGACGTCGCGGCACGCGCGACGCTGTCCGCCGAGGGCGTCGATCTGCAGACGGGAGCCCTGCTCTCCTGGGACAGCGGCGCCCTCGCCTCGCTGCACTGCTCCATCGTCGGCGGTACGGCGACCTCCGCGTCCGTGACCGGCTCGGGCGGCCGTATCGACGTGCCGAACGGCTTCTTCTTCCCGGACCGCTTCGTGCTGCACCGGGACGGCCGTGACCCCGAGGAGTTCACGGCCGACCCGGCGGACGGGCCGCGCAACAGCCTGCGCCACGAGGCCGCCGAGGTGATGCGGGCCCTGCGCGCCGGCGAGAGAGAGTCGCCGCTCGTTCCGCTGGCGGGCACGCTCGCCGTGATGCGGACGCTCGACGCGATCCGTGACCGCGTCGGCGTCCGCTACCCGGGCGAGGCCCCCGAAGAGGACCGCGCGCCCGAGCTCACGCCGGCTTGAGCCCCTGCTCCCCCACCTGCGTGACGAAGGACGCGGCCGTGGAGACCGGCGCCCCGGGCGTGGTCACGTACGGCACCGTCTTGAAGTCGGCCCGCGCCTGCTGCTGCCCCAGCGCGACGGTCACGTAGCCGCGCCGCCCGTTGTAGAAGCGCATGTGCGGGTTGGCCTGCATGTACGTGTCCCAGTTGGCGGGCTTGTCGACGCCGTCCCGGCCGCTGGCGATCGAGGTGGCCACGATCTCCGTGCCGAGCGTGGCGGAGGCCTGGTCGTCGAAGTCGTCCTTGATGTCGAAGCCGTAGCCGACGTGGACGTCACCGGTGAGCACCATCAGGTTCTCGACGCCGGCGGCCTTGGCACCGTCCAGGACCCGGCGGCGGGAGGCGCGGTAGCCGTCCCAGGCGTCCATGGACACCCGTGACGGCTCGGTGAGGTCGAACTTGCGCTGGGCGAAGGTGACCTGCTGCGGTACGACGTTCCACAGCGCCGCCGAGTCGCGCCAGCCGTCGAGCAGCCAGCGCTCCTGCGTCGCGCCGGTCATCGTGCGTGCCGGGTCGTCGACGTCCGGGCCGGGGATCTGGGAGCCGTCGCCGTAGGCCTGGTTGGAGCGGTACTGCCGGGTGTCGAGCACATCGAACTGGGCGAGCCGGCCCCAGTGCAGCCGCCGGTAGAGCTGCATGTCGGGGCCGACGGGCCGCTGCGGCAGGCGCAGGGGCTGGTTCTCCCAGTAGGCGCGGTACGCGGAGGCCCGGCGCAGCAGGAACTCCTCCGGCGGGACGCTGTTCTCCGGGATGTCGTCGGCGTAGTTGTTCTCGGTCTCGTGGTCGTCCCAGGTGACGACGAACGGGTGCGCGGCGTGCGCGGCCATGAGGTCGGGGTCGGACTTGAACAGGGCGTAGCGCAGCCGGTAGTCCTCCAGGGTCACCGTCTCGCGGTTGAAGAGGGCGGGCAGGGTGCGGTCGGTGTAGTTGCGGTAGCCGCCGACGGAGTTGACCGCGTACTCGTACAGGTAGTCGCCGAGGTGGAAGACGACGTCCACGTCGTCCTGCGCGAGATGGCGGTACGGCGTGTAGTAGCCGTCGGTGTAGGCCTGGCAGGAGACGGCGGCGAGGGTCAGGGAGCTCGCGGCGGCGTTCGTCGCGGGGGCGGTGCGGGTGCGGCCCGTCTCGCTGATCCAGGTGCCGGTGCGGAAGCGGTAGTAGTAGACGCGGTCCGCTTCGAGGCTGCCGACCTCGACGTGGACCGTGTGGTGGAACTCGGGGTACGCGATGGCGGCGCCACGTCTGGCGATCCTGCTGAACGCCTCGTCGTGCGCCAGCTCCCAGTGCACGGTGACCGTCTGGGCGGGCAGTCCGCTGTCGGGCTGGTAGGGGGCGGGGGCGAGGCGGGTCCACAGCAGCACGGAGTCGGGCAGCGGGTCGCCGGAGGCGATGCCGAGGGTGAACGGGTTGTCGGTGATCCGGCGGGCGTCGAGCTCGGCGGCGCCCGCGACGCCCGCCGTCGGCAGGTTCACGGAGAAGGCGAGCGCGGCGGCCGCGCCGGTGACGGTCAGGAAGCGGCGGCGGCCGATGTGGCGGGCGGCCGCGCGCATTTCGGGGCTGTGCTGGGGCGGGTCTGTCGTGATGGTCATCCGGTCCTCCCCTGACTGATGGATGCATGAGGCATTGGAGTGGCCGGGGACGACACTCGCTTGGCGCGTACACAACACCCGGATGGCAGACAGATGAGTTCCGAATGGCGGACCGTCGCCTACGCTGCGGCCCCATGAATGACAGGCAAACGGACACGAGGATCGCGGTGGTGACCGGCGCCGGCTCCGGTATCGGCCGGGCGGTCGCGGTGGAACTGCTGCGCGCGGGCTGGTCGGTGGCGCTGGCGGGGCGACGCGCCGAGACGCTGGAGGAGACGGCGGGACTGGTGCCCGAGGGCGCCGCTCTCGCCGTACGGACCGACGTGTCACGGCAGGAGGACGTGACCGCGCTGTTCGCCGTCACCGTGGAGCGGTTCGGGCGGGTAGACCTGCTGTTCAACAACGCGGGGACGTTCGGTCCTGGCGGGGTGCCGGTGGAGGAGCTGGCGTACGACGCCTGGCGGCATGTGGTGGACACCAACCTCAACGGGGCGTTCCTGTGCGCGCAGGCGGCGTACCGGCAGATGAAGGAGCAGGACCCGCGCGGCGGCCGGATCATCAACAACGGCTCGATCTCCGCGCACACACCCCGCCCGCACTCGGTGGCCTACACGGCGACCAAGCACGCGCTGACCGGCCTGACCAAGGCGCTGTCGCTGGACGGACGGCCGTACGACATCGCCGTCGGCCAGATCGACATCGGCAACGCGGCGACCGACATGACCGCGCGGATGCAGACGGGTGCCCTTCAGGCCGACGGCTCGGTGCGGCCCGAGCCCGTGATGGACGTGGCCGACGTGGCGCGGACGGTGCGGCACATGGCGGAGCTGCCGCTGGCGGCGAACGTGCAGTTCGCGACCGTACTGGCGACCGCGATGCCCTACGTCGGGCGCGGCTGACGACCGGTCGGCGCTCTCACGGTCTCCACAACTTGCACAATCGGAATATTGAATTCCGGTATATCGGAGCCGGTGGGCGACTTATGCTCAACATCTCCTGCACCAGAGCTTCACATATGGAGTAGGAAGCTTCCGCAGGCCACACCAAGGGGGGACGGCAGCCGTTCCATGACACCGGGTGGGGGTGGACCTCGCGTGGGACCGCGAGGTACGCACCGGTGCGTGGAACGGCTGCCGTGCAGTTCGTACGCCGGCGGTCAACGCCCGAGGATCCGGTCGACCTCGCTCAGTTGCCCGGCGCTGAGCGCCCCCTTCTCCAGCGCGCCCGCGTTCTGCTCGGCCTGCGCGACGGAACGGAACCCCGGGATCGGCACGGTGCGCGGGCTGCGGGCCCACAGCCAGGCGAGGGCGCCCTGGCCGGGCGTACGGCCGTCACTGGTGAGGACGTCCCGCAGGGCGTCGACACGGGCGAGCCAGCGCGGGTCGGCGCCGGATCCGTCCTCGAAGCCCTTCAGCCACCCGGGCGGCCGGCTGCGGATGTCCCCGGCCTCCAGGGCCTGCCCGGACCTGCGCCTGCCGGTCAGCAGGCCCATGGCCAGCGGGCTGCGGTTGATGCTCGCCAGGCCCAGCTCCTCGCACAGCGCGAACATCTCCGGCGCGTCCTGGAGCACATTGGCCATGTGCTGGACGGCCGCGCAGTGCTCTCCCCGCGCGAAGACGGCGGCCCGGGCCGGGTCGTCGGTGCTCCAGGCGTAGGCGCGGATGAGCCCCTCGCGCACGAACTCCTCGCAGACGTCACGCAGTTCGGCGGCACGCTGCGGGTCGGCGTCGGACAGATGCAGCTGGTAGAGGTCGATGTGGTCGGTGTCCAGGCGCTTCAGCGAGGCGGTCAGCGCGCGGCGGGCGTACTCCGGCGAGTCGTCGGCGCCGGTGAGGGTGCGGGTCTCCTCGTCGAAGACGTTGCCCCACTTGGTGGCGACGACGACATCGGCGCGGCGCTTGCCGAGGGCGCGGCCCAGGACGCGTTCGCTGTGTCCTGCGCCGTAGGTGTCGGCGGTGTCGAAGAAGGTGACGCCCAGATCGAGGGCGCGCCGGATCGCCCGTACCGACTCCTCGTCGTCGACCTTGCCCCAGCCGAGGGGCTGCCCGTCCACGGACTGCCACTCACCGCCGATGGCCCAGCAGCCGAAGCCGAGAGCGCTTACAGCGATGCCCGTCCGTCCCAAAGTCCTCTTGGTCTCCATGAGGTGGGACGTTAGGAGTTGGAGCGCACGCGAGGGCAAGCGCCCGGGCGGAACCGAACTCCCGAAAGCGGTTACGCCTGACCGGTCTCGAAGCGGGAGATCCTGCCGTCCTCCTCGACCTCGAAGTGCCAGCGGGTCCGCATCTCGCCGTAGGTGTCGTTGCGGTAGCTGGCGAGGAGGTCGCGTCCGTTGTTCGACTCGTTGTCGACCTCCATGTGACCGTTGGAGGAGAAGATCTCCCGGTCGATCCAGTCGGCGAGGTCACGGTCGTTGCCGTCGTCCGCCATGGTCGCGCCGGGCGCGAGGATGCTCAGGAAGCCCTCGCGGTCGTGGGCGTTGACGGCGGTGACGAAGGCGCGGACGGCGGGGTCGCTCAGTTTGGACGTCTGAATCCTCATACCGGCCAGCCTCACACCGGCCCTGACGGCCCGCCACCCGAACGGCCGCGACTGGAGGCCGGGTAGGTGTCGTGGATGCGACGGTGGATACGCGGGTGGGGTCCTGTTCCTGCTGTCTGTTCCGGGAGTCGCCGTGAGTGCTTACAACCGACATGATCTGGGCCTGCTGCTGCTCCGGCTGGGTGCCGGCGGGGTGCTGGTCGCGCACGGCACACAGAAGCTGTTCGGCTGGTTCGGCGGGCATGGCATCGAGGGGACCGGCAAGTTCATGGAGTCGGTCGGCTATGTGCCGGGCAAGGCGAGCGCGACGGCGGCGGGTCTCGCGGAGGCCGGTGGCGGGACGCTGCTGGCGCTGGGGCTGGCCACTCCCGCGGCCGGTGCGGCGGCGGCCGGCGGGATGGCGGGAGCGGCCGCGGTGCACGCCCCGAACGGCTTCTTCAACCAGGAGGGCGGCTACGAGCACGCGGCGACCCTCGGCCTCGCCGCGACCGGCCTCGCCATCGCGGGCCCCGGCCGGCTCTCCCTCGACCACGCGCTCGGCCATGTCTTCGACCGAGGCTGGATGGTGCCCACGGCGCTGGCGGTCACGGCCGCGGCGACGGCGCTGGTGGTGGGGGCGCGGCAACGGAGGCTGGACCGGCCGGAGAAGAGTGACCAGCTCGACGGGCAGGAGCCGTTGTTCGAGGAGTAGGCGGGCTTGGGCGAGGAGTGGGCGGCCTTGCGCGAGGAGTCGGCGGCCTTGCGCGACCTTGCGCGAGGAGTGGGCGGCCTTGCGCGAGGAGCCGGCGGCCTTGCGCGAGGAGCCGGCGGCCTTGCGCGAGGAGCCGGCGGCCTTGCGCGAGGAGCCGGCGGCCTTGCGCGAGGAGTCGGCGGCCTTGTGCGGAGGGGTTGCGGGCGCTGTGCCAAGCTGCCCGCATGACCGAACAGGCCACGCCGCCCGAGACCTCCGCCGACCTGTGGACAGCCGTCGACGCCCTGTGGACCTGGCTCGACACCGACCAGCCGATCGACGGCAGGGAAGGCATGCTGCTGCGCATGCTGAAGCTGTCGGAGGAGGTCGGCGAGGTCGCCGAGGCGGTGATCGGGGCGACCGGCCAGAACCCGCGCAAGGGCGTCACCCACACCTGGGAGGACGTGCAGGGCGAGCTGTGCGACGTGGTGATCACGGCACTGGTCGCCCTGCGGACGCTGACGCCGGATGCGCGCGAGGTGTTCAACGGGCATCTGGAGCGCGTGACGAAGCGATCCTTGGACTCCGCGGCCCCTTAGGGGCGGGGGGTGTGCAGGCGACCGGACCGTCCCCGTACGACTCGCTGCGCTCCCCCCTCAGGCCCAGGGCGTGGCGACGAGCCGGATCCTCGCGTCGGCGCCGACGAGCGGGGCGGCGGTGCCGGGCAGCGGGATGTGGGCGACCCAGCGGCCGGGGGCGGGGTCCTCGTCGGCACGGGGCGCGCCGACGACGCTGTGGTCGCGGATGGCGCCCTCGATCTCCGAGTTCCAGGTGGCCCAGATGCCGGGTCCGGCCTCCGGTGTGCCGACGTCGATGACGAGGGTGTCGGCGAAGTCGGCGGTCTGCTCCAGGTGGTCGCCGAGGCGCAGGATGCCGCGCCGCTCACGCAGGGAGATGAGCCGCAGTTCGAGGATGAACCGCATGGGTTCGTCCGTGGCGACCCGCAGGCCGCTGTTGAGGAAGGTGGTGGCCAGCGACACCGACGGCTCCCGCCCGTCGAGCTGGATGGGGCACCAGTGGGCCGCGAGCCGCTCGTGCATCACCACGGGCAGCCCGCGCACCGACAGCCGCGCCTCGGCCTGCCATACGACGTCCTCGTCGCCCGGCGGCCGGTAGTCGACCAGCGACGCCTCGATCCGGGTGTCCCCGAAGAGGAAGCGCCGCAGGTTCTGGTAGCCCTCCTCGGAGTTCACCATGCCGTAGCGCCCGCTGTGGCTGCGGTGCACGAAGGCCCGGTGGGCGCCCGGCACATAGGCCCGCTCGATCTGCACAAGCCCGTCGCTGTGCGGTCCGACGGCCGCCGCGGACAGCCCGAAGGCGACGTCGTAGTCGGCCGGATCGGTGCCCACCAGGCAGAAGACCCGCTCGACGGGCAGCGTCCCCGGCCCCTGGGGCATCACGCGGGCGTCCCAGTCCCTGGGCGGGCCGTCCGGGTCCAGCTCGGCCTGCGGAGTGAGGTACTCGTACATCCGCCCGGGCCCGAAGATGTCCGCGCCCTGGATGCCGAGGGTGTCCCGGATCCGCTCCAGCCACCCGCCACCGGCCTCGAAGGCGATGCCGCCGTGCGGGGTGCCGTAGGTGAAGAACTTCGCCACGCAGTCGGCGGCGGCGCGCCCCCGGTCGGGCAGCACCTTCTGCAGCAGGCACCGGCAGATGAGTCCGCCCATGGAGTGGGCCACGAGGATCACGCCGGGCGCGCCGGTCTTCTCGCGCAGCCGGTCGATGAGGTCGAGCAGGTCGGCGGCGGCGTTCTCCGGCCGGTACTCCTGGGGGCTGCCGCCCCAGGTGGTGGCCGAGCGGTCGTAGAAACGGTGGATCCAGATGGTGTTGGCGGGGATCTCCGCGTGCTCGGCGAGATAGGACTCCTGGCTCCCCTTCACGAGGAGTTCGTAGCCCTCCTCCCGCAGCAGACGCAGCAGCGGGCTCTCGAACTGATGGAAGAGCGGCTGGTTGTGCGCGCCTACGCGGACGTGGGTGGAGCCCTCGTTGAAGCCGAGGAAGGGGTCGTCCACGGCCTTGTCGATGCCCCGCGTTCCGCCGGCGAAGCCGCGGACGTAGACGAGGGGAAGTTTGGGAGTTTCGTCCACGGCTTGCCTCCATAGGGCCTGGGTCCTCTCCTCCTGAGTAGAGGAAACCCGGAGGCACGGCCTCCAGGAATAGGCCAGAACGGTGACAGCCCGGACCGTGCGTTCGCGGAAACCGCGCGACGGACGCGCCGCCCCGCCCCGTAGAGCAGACGACGGATAGACGTCTGCGGGGAGGGGAACAGAGCGTGACAGGGCAAGGAGTCAGAGCCGCCAAGGGTACGGCGGCCGCCGTCGCGGCGATGGTGGCGTTGACCGCGTCGCAGGCGCCGGGGGCGGTCCCGGTGCGGCGCTCGGCGGCGGCGCCGGGGAACGCATCCGCCGAGCACGGAGCCGGCGTGTCCGGCGGCACCCCGTACCGCACCCAGCTGCCGCCGCTACGGACCGGGAAGCGGGAGGGCGGCGGGGCCCCGGCGGAGGTGGGCGGCGTGCTGCCCGCGAGCGTGTTCGCCGCCTACCGGCGAGCGGAGGGGCGGCTCTCGCGTGAGGCGCCCGGCTGCCGGCTGCGGTGGCAGTTGCTGGCGGCGATCGGCCAGGTGGAGTCCGGGCAGGCGCGGGGCGGGCGGGTGACCGTCGACGGTACGGCCGTGCCACCGATCCTCGGGCCCCGGCTGGACGGCGTGGCCTTCGCGCTGATCCGGGACACCGACGGCGGCGCCCACGACGGGGACCCGGTGTACGACCGCGCGGTCGGGCCGATGCAGTTCATCCCGTCGACCTGGGCCCGCTGGGGCGCGGACGGCAACGGTGACGGTCGTATGGATCCGAACAACGTGTACGACGCGGCGCTCGCCGCCGGGCGCTATCTGTGCGCGGGCGGGCGGGATCTGTCCGACCCGGCCGACCTCGACCGTGCGATCCTCGGCTACAACCACTCGGCGGCCTATCTGCGCACGGTCAGGGCCTGGTACGCGTACTTCCTGGAAGGGCACCGGGTGGTGCCGGACAGCTCCACCGGCTCCCCGGACGGCCGCGGCGAGTCCTCCCGCCCGGCCTCGAAGCCGAAGGGTGCCTCACCGAGACCGCCATCGGCACGGACACCGACGGCCCCTCCGAGCGCCACCGCGTCCCGTCCGCCCTCGCCCCCCGCCTCGCCGGACCCCGCCCCGTCCCGTCCGGCCGCCGGCCCCGAGGAGACACAGCAGCCGCAACTCCCCCTGCCCGCACCGGACATCGAGGTCCCCGATGACGATCTGCTCCCCGGCGACGGCCCGCTGACCAGTAACAGCGCGGAATCGATGCCCTCCGCCCCCTCCACAGCCGCCGATACCGGGCGGTAATGTCGCGCCCCGCCGGTCGGAACGTCACCGGTGGATGAGCGCGAAGGGGCCCTCATGGCGACGGACACACCCGCGGAGATGGAAGCCTCCGACGACCGTTGGCAGCGCATGTGGAGCCACCGCGAGCAGTTGCTCAAGGTGGCCCGGCGCAGGTCGATGAGTACGGAGGACGCCGAGGACGCGGTGCACGAGGCGATGCTGCGCGCCGCCGAGCGCCCCGAGCTGGACGACGAGCGGCTCGCGGCGTGGCTCACGACAGTCACGATGCGGCTCTGCGTCGACCGCTACCGGCAGGTCAACCGCGAGGCCGAGGTCCGCACCAGCCCCACCCTCGCCCCGCCGGGTCCCGTGCCCGTCGAGGAGGCCGTGTGCGACCGGGCCGAGGCGAAATGGCTGGCGGTGCGCAGCGGCGAGCTGCCCGAGCGCCAGGCCGAGGCGCTGCGGCTGAGGTCGGAGGACCTCGACGTCGGCCAGGTCGCCGTACGGATGGGGCTGAGCTACCGGACCGTCGAGTCGCTGCTGGCCCGGGCCCGGCGGACGCTGCGGCAGTCGCTGGCCGCCACGCTCGGGTTCGCCCTGTTCCTCATCGGGTGGGGGCGGCCGCGCGGCGGTGGCAAGGTGCAGGCCGCGGCGGTGGCTTCGACGGCGGCGACACTGGCGGTGGCGGGGTTCGTGCTGCCGTACGCCCTCGACGCGGGCGGGAGCGAGGGCGGCAGCGGTACGGCTCCGCGGACCGCCGTCACCTCGCCGAGTGGGGAGGCGTTGCGGCCGGACGGCAGCGCTGGGGGCAGTACTCCCCGGGGGAACCGTCCCACGGCGGCCGAGCGGGGGGCGGCCGTGGCCGGGTCGCCGTCGGAGGAAGCGGTCCGGCAGTTGTCCGTTCCGTCGTTGCCGGAAGTGCCGGACGTACCGGAAGTACCAGAGGTTCCGGAAGTGCCGGTGCCAGCGGTCTCGGTGTCGCCACTGCCGGTGCTGGCAACGCCGGACGTACCGGATATACCGGACATCTCGGTCTCCCCTGAGCTGCCCGAGCTGTCCGAGGCGCCCGCCGTACCGTCCGCCCCGCTTCCGTCCGCCGACCTGAGCCCCCTTCCGTAGACCGGAAACCTGAGCCCCCTCCCGTAGCCACCCGAAACCCGCCCGAAAAAAATCCGCCACCTCGGCGACGGACGCCCGCTCCCTCCCCGTAGAGCAGATGTCAGAGCTGCTCCACGGCTGAAGGGCGGACCGAATGGGTGTCGAGATCTGTGTGGAAGGGCTGACCAAGTCCTTCGGTCACCAGGTCATCTGGCAGGACGTCTCGCTGACCCTGCCCGCCGGGGAGGTATCGGTCCTGCTCGGCCCCTCGGGCACGGGCAAGTCGGTGTTCCTCAAGACGCTCGTCGGACTGCTCAAGCCGGAGCGTGGCTCGATCACGATCCAGGGCCGGGACATCACCAGGCTCCGCGAGCACGACCTGTACGAGGTGCGGAAGCTCTTCGGCGTACTGTTCCAGGACGGCGCGCTGTTCGGCTCGATGAACCTGTACGACAACATCGCCTTCCCGCTGCGCGAGCACACCCGTAAGTCCGAGAGCGAGATCCGGCGCATCGTGCTGGAGAAGATGGACATGGTCGGGCTGATCGGCGCCGAGGGGAAGCTGCCCGGCGAGATTTCGGGCGGGATGCGCAAGCGCGCAGGACTGGCCCGGGCCCTCGTCCTCGACCCGGAGATCATCCTCTTCGACGAGCCCGACTCGGGCCTCGACCCGGTCCGCGTGGCCTACCTCAACCAGCTCATCGTCGACCTCAACGCCCAGATCGACGCGACCTTCCTGATCGTCACGCACGACATCGCCTCGGCCCGCCAGGTACCGGACAACATCGGGCTGTTGTTCCGCCGCGAGCTGGTGCTGTTCGGGCCGCGCGAGGAGCTGCTGACCAGCGACGAGCCGGTGGTACGGCAGTTCCTGAACGGCCGCATGCAGGGCCCGATCGGCATGGCGGAGGAGAAGGACGCCGCGCAGGTCGAGCAGGAGCTCGCCGCCCTCGGCGACGGCGACAAATCCACCCGGTCTCCCGGCAGTCAGGCACTGACTCCCCGCCTGCTGCCGGGCCCGGGTATCCCCCGGCCGCCCCGCTGGGAGGCCATCGCCCGGCGCGAGGCCGCGGTGCGCCAGAAGGCGGTGACCGGCGCATGAGCCTGTCACCGGTCGGGGCGCTGCGGCACTCGGGGAGCCTGTTCGCGATGGCGCTGGACGTCGTCCGGACCGTCCCCCGACGGCCGTTCCAGGCAAGGGAGTTCATCCAGCAGGCGTGGTTCGTGGCGAGCGTGACGATCCTGCCGACGGCCCTGGTCTCCATCCCCTTCGGCGCGGTCATCGCGCTGCAGATCGGCAGCCTGACCCGGCAGCTCGGCGCCCAGTCCTTCTCCGGTGCCGCCTCCGTGCTCGCCGTGCTCCGCGAGGCCTCGCCGATCGTCACCGCGCTGCTGATCGCGGGCGCCGGCGGCACGGCGATCTGCGCCGACCTGGGGGCGCGCAAGATCCGCGACGAGATCGACGCGATGCAGGTGCTGGGCATCGACCCCATCCACCGGCTGGTCGTCCCCCGCGTGCTGGCGTCGATGCTGGTGGCGGTGCTGCTCAACGGCCTGGTGTCGGTGGTGGGAGTGGCGGGCGGCTATTTCTTCAACGTCGTCCTCCAGAACGGCACTCCGGGCGCCTACCTCGCCTCCTTCACCACCCTCGCCCAGCTCTCCGATCTGTGGGCGGCCGAGGTCAAGGCACTCGTCTTCGGCGCGATCGCCGGGATCGTCGCCTCGTACAAGGGGCTGACCGCGAAGGGCGGCCCGAAGGGCGTGGGCGACGCGGTGAACCAGTCGGTGGTGATCACCTTCATGTTGCTGTTCGTGACCAACTTCGTGATGACCGCGGTGTACTTCCAGGTCGTCCCGCAGAGGGGGTGAGTGAACTGTGGCTCTGTTGCACCGCTTGGAGGAGCTCGGCTCCCAACTCGCCTTCTACGGCCGCTCATTGGCCTGGACCGGCCGCACCCTGCGCCGCTACAAGAAGGAGATCCTGCGGCTGCTGGCCGAGGTGAGCTTCGGCCGGGGCGCGCTCGCCGTGGTCGGCGGCACGGTCGGCGTGATCGCGTTCCTGTCCTTCTTCACCGGTACGGAGGTCGGCCTCCAGGGCTACGCGGCCCTCAACCAGCTCGGCACCTCCAACTTCGTGGCGTTCCTCTCGGCGTACTTCAACACCCGCGAGATCGCCCCACTGGTGGCCGGGCTCGCGCTGTCCGCGACCGTCGGCGCCGGGTTCACGGCACAGCTCGGCGCGATGCGGATCAGCGAGGAGACCGACGCGCTCGAAGTCATGGGCGTGCCCTCGCTGCCGTTCCTGGTGACGACGCGGATGATCGCCGGATTCGTGGCGGTGATCCCGCTGTACGTGATCGGCCTGCTGTCCTCCTACCTCGCCGCCCGCACCATCACCACCGGCTACTACGGGCAGTCGGCCGGCACCTACGACCACTACTTCCAGCAGTACCTGCCACCGGTCGACGTGCTGTGGTCCTTCGGCAAGGTGCTCGTCTTCGCCGTGCTGATCATCCTGGTGCACTGCTTCTACGGCTACTACGCGAGCGGCGGCCCGGCGGGCGTCGGCGTGGCGGTGGGCCGTGCGGTGCGGACCTCGATCGTGACGATCAACGTCCTGGACTTCTTCCTGTCGCTCGCGATCTGGGGCGCCAGCACGACCGTACGGATAGCGGGGTGAGCCGCCCGATGCGGGTGCGCGTGCTGAGACTGCGGTTGTACGGCATCGTCTTCATCGCCGTACTCGCACTGCTGCTGTCACTGTCGGTCGCCGACTACCGGCAAGCGTTCACGCCGGTCGTGCGGATCACGCTGGAGGCGGACAGCCTCGGCAACCAGCTCGATCCGCGGGCCGACGTCAAGCTGCGCGGGCTGCTGGTGGGTGAAGTCCGCGAGGTGCACGCGGACGGGACGAAGGCGCGGCTCGACATCGCGCTCAAGCCGGAGCATGTCGCGTACATCCCGTCCGATGTGCACGCGCGGCTGCTGCCCAAGACGCTGTTCGGCGAGAAGTACGTCGACCTGGTGCCGCCCGAGGGCGCCGCGCCCTCGTCGGCTCGCCCGATCCGCGCCGGCGACGTCATCACCCAGGACCGCACCCGTGTCGGCATCGAGTTGCAGCAGCTGATGAACGACCTGCTGCCCCTGCTGCGAACCGTCCAGCCCGGCAAGCTCAACGCCACTCTCTCCGCCTTCGCCACCGCCCTGGAGGGCCGCGGCGACCGCATCGGCGACAACCTCACCCGCCTGGAGGCCTACCTGCGCCGCCTCAACCCCCATCTGCCGTCCCTCACCGAGGACATCGCCCGCTTCGCCGAGGTCGCCGAGATCTACGGCGACGCGGCACCCGACCTGATGGAGATCCTGCGCAACAGCGTCACCACCAGCCGCACGATCGTCGACCAGAAGGACCGATTGGCGGCTGCGTTGAAGACCACGACGACCGTCGCGGGCACGGCGGAGGACTTCCTCTCCGTGAACGGCGACCGGCTGATCACCCTCGGCCAGGTCTCGCGCCCGACACTGGAGCTGTTCGCCCGCTACTCCCCCGAGTACCCGTGTGTGCTGGCCGGTCTGGTCCGGCAGGAGAAGGCCTCGGAGGAGGCGTTCCGGGGCGGGAAGATGCACATCACGCTGGAGGTCGTACGGCCGCAGGGGGCGTACGAGCCGGGTGAGGAACCGCGTTACGGCGAGCGGTCGGGGCCCGACTGCCGTGATCTGCCGCATCCTCCGGTGCCGGCGCCCGGGGCTCACCTCAACGACGGTTCGAAGTCAGGCGGCTCTGGCGGCCCACTCGGCGTCTCCGGCACCGCCGCCGAGCAGCGTGCGATCGGCTCGCTCACGGCCCCGGTCCTGGGCGTGCCCGCCGACGAGGTGCCGCCGGTCACGACGCTGCTGTTCGGGCCGTTGGCGCGTGGGACGGCGGTGAGTGTGGCATGAGGCAGACTGCGGCTCCCCTCATCAAGTTCAGCCTCTTCGCGCTGGTGACGGTCCTGGCGACGGCACTGCTGGCCGCCACCATCGTGAACATCTCCTTCACTCCCGAGCACCGGTACCGGGCCGTCTTCAGCGACGTCACCGGCCTCGAGGAGGGCGACGACATCCGGGTGGCCGGGGTGCGGGTCGGCGAGGTGGAGGGCATCCGGATCAAGGACCGGACGCTGGCCGAGGTCACCTTCACGGTCAGCCAGAACCGGCCGCTGCTCGCCGGCACGGCCGCGGTCATCCGGTACCGCAACCTGGTCGGGCAGCGGTACGTCGCGCTCACCGAGGGCACGGGCGACGGCACCACCCGGCTGCGCCCCGGCGCGACGATCCCGCTGTCCCGCACACAGCCGGCGCTGGACCTCAACGCCCTGCTGAACGGCTTCAAGCCGCTGTTCGCCGCGCTCAGCCCGAACGACGTCAACCAGTTGGCCACCGAGATCATCAGGACCCTCCAGGGCGAGGGCGGCACGGTCAACAGCCTGCTCACACACACGGCGTCGCTCACCTCGACACTGGCCGGCCGCGACAAGCTGATCGGCTCGGTGATCGACAACCTCAACACCGTGCTGGAGACGCTGGACAAGCGGGGTGCCCGCTTCTGGGGGCTCCTCAAGCAACTGCGGCGGGTGATCTCGGGCCTGTCCGCCGACCGCAAGCCCATCGGGCAGTCGCTGGTGAACATCGGCGATCTGACGGAGGCCACCTCGGGGCTGCTCAAGGACGCGCGTCCGCCGCTGAAGGACGACATCGCCGAGCTGACCGAGCTCACCGGAACGCTGAACGACAACGAGAAGACCGTGGAGGGCGTCCTGAAGCGGCTGCCGAACAAGCTGGGCGAGCTGACGGGGACGGCGTCCTACGGCTCGTGGTTCAACTTCTACCTGTGCGACTTCGACGGCCGGATCGTGCTGCCGGCGACGAAGTCGAAGTCGCAGCAGGTGCTCACGCCCGAAATGCATGTGGCGAGGGCGAGGTGTGGGGCATGAGGCGCATGAGGCGCAAAAAGCGCCCGGAGCCGCTGTTCAAGGTGCGAGTCGAGCCGCCCCGCATACGGCTCCCCCGACTTCGGCGCCCGCACCTGGGCCCGTTCCGCGAGCGGAATCCCGTCCTCATCGGCGCGGTCGGCCTCACCGTTCTCGCGCTGCTGACCGCGGCCGCGTTCAACGCCGACCGCCTTCCGCTGATCGGCGACGGGGAGACGTACAGCGCCGCCTTCGCGGAGGCGGGCGGACTCAAGCCCGGGGACGAGGTGCGGATCGCCGGGGTCAAGGTCGGCAAGGTCGAGGAGGTCGACCTGGACGGCGACCACGTCAAGGTCACCTTCAAGATCAAGGGCGAGCCGGGCTTCGGTACGCGGACCGGCGCGTCGATCCGGGTCAAGACGATCCTCGGCGCGAAGTACCTCGCGCTGCACCCCAAGGGCAGGGGCCAGTTGACACCCGGCAGCGAGATCCCGCTGCGGCGCACGGTCCCCGCGTACGACGTCGTACAGGCCTTCAGCGACCTCACGACCACGACGGAGAAGGTCGACACCGACCGCGTGGCGAAGGCCCTGGACACCATCTCCACGACCTTCGAGGACTCCCCCGCGGAGGTACGGGCGTCCATCAAGGGCCTGTCCCAGATCTCCCGGACGGTGGCCTCCCGCGACAAGGCGCTGCGCGAGCTGCTCGACCACGCGAACGGCGTCACAGACGTCCTGGCCGACCGCTCCGGCGACTTCACCGCCCTGGTCAAGGACGGCGACAAGCTGTTCAAGGAGATCAGCAGGCGGCGCGAGGCGATCCACAAACTGCTGAAGAGCTCCGCCGCGCTCGGCATCCAGCTCTCCGGCCTCGTCCAGGACAACGACAAGGAGATCGGCCCCGCGCTCAAGGGCCTGAACCGCGTGGTGGACATGCTGGAGCGGAACCAGTCCAGCCTGGACCGGAGCATCCAGCTCCTCGCCCCCTATGTGCGGGTCTTCACCAACACCCTGGGCAACGGCCGCTGGTTCGACTCCTACGTCCAGAACCTGGTCGCGGCTCCGCCGGCACCACGGACGGGAGGCGCCCAGTGAGCGGCCGCTGGAGGAAGCGCCTGGCCCTGCTGATGACTCCGGTCCTGGTCGCCGCGCTCGCATACGTCCTGTGGCCGCGCCCCGAGCCGGTCCGCGTCACGGCGTACTTCCCGCGCACGGTCGGTATCTATCCGGGCTCGGACGTCCGCGTGCTGGGAGTCCGTATCGGCGAGGTCAAGGAGATCAGGCCGGAGGGCGGCCGGGTGCGCGTGGAGCTGGAGTACGACGCCGGCCGCAAGGTCCCGGCGGACGCACAGGCGGCCATCATCAACTCCTCGGTGGTCAGCGACCGTTACGTACAGCTGCTGCCGGTGTACCGGGGCGACGGCCCGGTACTGCGGACCGGGGACGAGATCCCCGAGTCGCGCACGGCCGTACCCGTCGAACTGGACCGTGTCTTCGACAGCCTGCACACCACGGCCGAGGCACTCGGCCCCGAGGGCGCCAACAAGGACGGCTCCCTTTCCCGACTGCTGGGCGTGAGCGCGGACAACCTGGACGGCCAGGGCAAGAACCTCAACCGGACGGTCGAGGACCTCTCTGAGGCGGTAACGACCCTCTCCGACGGCCGCACGGACCTGTTCGGCACGGTCCGCAACCTCCAGGTCTTCACGGCGGCGCTGGCGTCGGACGACAAGAGCGTGCGGTCGTTCAACAGCAGTCTCGCGAAGGTCGCCGAACAACTGGCGGCCGAGCGCAAGGACTTGGCGGCCGCACTGAAGAACCTGGGAACGGCGCTCGGCGATGTCTCCGCCTTCGTGAAGAAGAACAAGAAGTCGCTGACCTCGAACGTGGAGGGTCTCAGCAAGGTGACCAAGGTGCTCGTCACCCAACGGGCGGCGCTGGAGGAGCTGTTGGAGGTGGCCCCGACCGGCATGTCGAACCTCAACAACGCCTACAACCCGTCGGCCGGCACCCTCGACACCCGCAACAACCCCAACCAGCCGCAGGACCCGGCGTCACTGCTGTGCTCGATCCTCAAGACGACCGGGGAGAAGACCGACTGCCGGGACCTGACGGAACTGTTCGACTCCCTGCCGAAGCTGCCCCAGGGCGGCGCGGCGGTCACGGGCACGGTCGACCGGACCCTCGGCGGAATCCTGGGGGCGAGCGCATGAGCGTACTGCGCAGGAGCGGGGCACTCGCCTGGGCGGCCGTCGGCTCCATGGTGCTGTCGGGCTGCGAGTTCAACGGCTGGTACGACGTCCAGCTGCCCGGCGGCGCGGCGGCGGACGGGAACGCGTACCACGTCACCGTCCAGTTCCGTGACGTACTGGACCTGGTGCCGCAGTCGGCGGTGAAGGTCAACAACGTGACCGTGGGCGCGGTCGAGAAGGTGGAGCTGGACGGCTGGCACGCGCGCGTACGGCTGCGAGTCACCGACTCGGTGAAGCTGCCGGCGAACGCGATCGCCGAGCTACGTCAGACCAGCATGCTCGGCGAGAAGTACGTGGCGCTGTCGAAGCCGGTGGGGACAGCCCCGGCCGGTCGTCTCGCCGACGGCGATGTGATCCCCCTGTCCCGCAGCGGACGCAACCCGGAGATCGAGGAGGTGCTGTCGGCACTGTCGGCCCTGCTCAACGGTGGTGGGGTGGCCCAGCTGAAGACGATCACTGTCGAGCTCAACAAGGCGCTGGAGGGCCGGGAGAACCGGGTCAAGTCGCTGCTGAAGGAGCTGAATGTGTTCCTGGGCGGCCTGGACAAGCAGAAGGAGGACATCGTCCGGGCGCTGAAGGCCGTGGACCGGCTGGCCAAGCGGCTCGGCAAGGAGAAGGAGACGATCGCCGAGGCGGTGGAGGAAATGCCACCGGCTCTCAAGGTCCTGGCCGACCAGCGTCGTGACCTGACGCGGATGCTGACGGCGCTGTCGAAACTGGGCCGGACAGGCACCACGGTGGTCAACACCTCGCACGAAGACACGGTCGCCAACCTCAAGCACCTTCGCCCGATCCTGCAACAGCTCAACAAGGCGGGCGACGACCTGCCCAACTCCCTGGAGCTGCTGACGACTTACCCCTTCCCGCGCAACGTGGTGGACGCGATCAAGGGGGACTACGTCAACCTGCACATCACGGCGGACCTGGACCTGGCGGGGATCTACGGCAACTTGAGGGAGGAGCCGGGCGGGGACGGCCGGGGCGGCGACGGGGACACGCAGGGCCCCGAGCTGCCCGAGATCCCCGAGAGCCCTGAGATCCCTGAGTTGCCGGACGTACCGAATCTCCCGAAGGTGCCGAGCGTGCCGTCGCCGTCGCCTTCGGCCCCGCCCGGGGGCGGCGGTGGCGTGCTGTGCCCACCGGTGTGCACGGCCGGATACGGGGCTGAGGGCGACTGGCCCGAAGGGATCAACCTCGAACTCGCCGAGCTGATGCTGAAGGGGGTGCAGCCGTGATCACACGCACGGTCAAGGCCCAGCTGCTCGCCTTCGCCACCATCACCGCCGTAGGGGTGTCGTACGTGGGCGCCGAGTACACGGGCTTGGTGGACGAGATCCTGGACCGCGGCTACACGGTCCGGGCGGACTTCGCCGAGTCCGGGGGCATCTTCCCCGGCGCCGAGGTGACGTACCGCGGGGTGCCGGTGGGGAGAGTGGGCGCGCTGAACCTGACGGGCGCTGATGGCGTTTCGGTGGTTCTGGACATCGAGGACGGGGCACCGCGCATCCCGGCGGACACGCTGGCGGTGGTGGCGAACCGTTCGGCGGTGGGCGAGCAGTACGTAGACCTGCAACCGCACACGTCCCACGGCCCGTATCTGCTCGACGGCAGCACGATCCCGCGAGCGAGCACACGCGTGCCGCTGCCGACGACGGACCTGGTCCTCAGCCTGGACCGCCTGGTGAACTCGGTCGGCAAGGAGGATCTCCGGGTAACGGTCGACGAGTTGGGCAAGGCGTTCGCGGGAACCGGCCCGAACCTGAGCCGCCTGGTGGACTCGGGGAACGAGCTGGTGGAGTCGGCGTCGGACGCGCTGCCGGAGACGATCGCGTTGATCGAGGACTCGAGGAAGGTCCTCAAGACGCAAGCGGACCAGGGCTCGTCGATCAAGTCATTCGCGAGCGATCTTGCAGCCCTCACGGCCCAGTTGAAGGCGAGCGACGGTGACCTGCGCAAGCTGATCGGCAATGCTCGGCCGGCGGCGCAGGAGGTGAACTTGCTGCTGAAGTCGGTGAGGCCTGAACTGTCGGTCCTACTGGCCAACCTGATCAGCGGCGGCCAGGTGCCCCTGGCCCGCCTGCCCGGCGTGGAACAGGCACTGGTCACCTTCCCGGTGATGGTGGCGGGCAGCAACACGGTCGTCCCCGGCGACGGCACGACCCACTTCGGCCTGGTGGTGAACGCCGACGACCCGCCCTCCTGCACCCAGGGCTACGACACGACGCGCCGCGACCCGGCGGACACGAGCACCCGCGAGGCGAACACGGAGGCCCGCTGCACGCTGCCGCGGGGCAGCGAGTCGTCGGTACGGGGGGCGCAGAACGCGCCGTACGTCACCCCGTACGACCCGGAGACCGGCACCACCACCGGCCCGGACGGAAGGAACGTCGAGATCGGCTCGACGGGCGGCCAACGGGCCGTGTTCGGAAAGGAGTCGTGGCAATGGCTGCTGGCCGGCCCGATGGCATGAGGACGAGGACGATGATGAGCTCAAGGGCAATAACGGCGGGACTAATCCTGTCGACGACCCTGACCACCGCACTCACGATCTGGCTGACACTCGGCCTCCTCGCACAACGCGAGTCGGACCAACGCCGCCAGGACATCCTGGCCGCGGCCCGCCAGTCAGCCCTGAACTTCACCTCGCTCGAGTACCGCCACTACGACCGCGACAGCGCGAACGTACTGGCAGGCGCGACCGGCGACTTCAAGAAGCAGTTCGCGGCACAGACGAAGCAGCTGACGGAACTGGTGGCGGAGAACAAGTCGATCTCGGAGGGCCAGGTCCTGGAGGCAGGCATCGTCCGCTCGGACGAGGACTCGGCCCGTGTCCTGGTGGTGGCCGACAGCAAGGTGACCAATACGGCGGTGCCGCAAGGGGAGGCGCGCACGTATCGCCTGCAGCTGGATCTGGTGGACCGGGGCGGCCGCTGGCTGACGTCGGATGTCGAGTTCGTCGGCTGACAAGCACGATTGAGGAGTACGACCATGCCGAAGACCCTGACGGCAGCGGCCCGCGCGGCAGCCAAGCGCGCGGAACGCAGCCACCGTGAACCGGACCCGGCAACCACGGTCGCGGGACGCACCGTGCTCATCGAAGCCCCGAAGAACGGCTGGGAGGACCCACCGGAGCCGTCACCGGAGGAGTCCAAGGAAGACACACAGCAAGAGCGGAGCACGCGCCCCCGCCGAAACCTGCTGACAGCACTGCTCGGCGCCCTGCTGGTGGCGGGCCTGGTTGCGGCGGCCGCGGTGGGGTGGCAGTACTGGGACGCCCGACGAACGGAGACGGCCCGCACCGATGCCCTCGCGGCCGCCCGCAAGGCGGCCCCGACCATCCTGTCGTACGACTACCGCCACCTCGACCGAGACTTCACCCGCGCCCGCACCCACCTGACCGGCGACTTCCAAGACGAATACGCCAAGACCACGAAGACGGTGGTCACCCCAACGGCCAAGAAATACCGGGGCGTGGTGAAGGCAACAATCGCCACCCCGGCCTCCGCCGACTCCCCGTCAGCCTCCGTCGTCTCGGCCTCGCCGGACGAGGTCGTGGTGCTGCTGTTCGTCAATCAGGTCACTGAGAGCACGCAGGTTTCGGGGGCGCGGGTGGACTTGAACCGGGTGCGGATGACGATGACGCTCACGGACAGCGGCTGGAAGGTGAGCGCGGTGGACGCGCTCTGACGCCCAAGGCAACGGCTTTGCTGCCGAGAAGAACAGCGGCACCCACAAGGGCGGCCTCGCAGCGCGATGCATGATCTCAGACGCTCCCGCGGCGGCCCCGCAGCCGGGCCGCCGGACCTGCCAGCCCCGGACTGGCACATGCACCTTACGGCCCGGTCAGGCGTCCCTGCTCACCTTGCGAACCGCCCTCACCCTGCGGTCGAACTCCCGATTGAGTAGCGGCATCAGCACACTGCCGAACCGCGCCAGCACCCGCGTGCCCGTATCCGGGCAGATCACAAAGCGAGGCCGGTCGATTCCCGCCACGATCGCCGCCGCGACCTTCTCCGGTGGGATCGGCTTGATCGTCCCGCCGACCGCCCGCGTCTCGTCCGGCTTCCACCGGTTCTCCTCGGCCAGCTGCAGGGTGTCCACGTCAGGCGGGAAAGCGACACCGACATGCACCCCGCTTGGCGTGAGCTCGGCCCGCATCGACTCCATCAGCCCCCGAACGGCGAACTTGGCCGGTCCGTACGCGCTGTAGCCGAAGATCCCGAGCAGCCCGGCGGCGGACGACACCGCCACCACGCTCCCCCGCCCGCGCTCCACCATGCCGGGAACCACGGCCCGCAACGCGTGGAGCGTCCCGAAGTAGTCGACCTCGATCATCTGCCGGAAGACCTCGTCCGAGAGTTCCAGGAAGTGCCCGGGCGGGCGAGCCCGGCCGAGGTGATCAGGACGTCGCAGGACTGTCCCTGCTCATCCTCCAGCCCAGCGATAGCGCGCGTCTTGGCCGCAAGCCCGATGCCGCTCGCCCCCCGGTGACGATCGCGTGCGCCGAGCCGAGGTCAACGGGCTGTGGGTTCCTCATTGCCATCCTCAGGAGAGTTACGCCGGTCGCGAGGGATTGAGCGAAACTGCCTGCCCCTTTTGTATCTGATACTCGTGCAGGGCCTCGAAGAGGGCGGTTGACGTGGATGGCGAGTTCACAGCAAGGAACCTGAAGAGGAAAGGCCCACTCGCGGATCGTCACACCGGCATGCCGAGAAGGTCCGCTCGATGTGCTCAGGCTGTCGGCCGGATCGGCTAGCTTGTTGCGGAGCCGCTGCGACAGCTTCCGCCCGGCGGACCCGACCGAAGGACAGACGTGCAGACCACGCCGCTCAGCCCCGAAGATCCGGCACAGATCGGCGGCTTCGAGCTGTTGGGCCGGATCGGCCAGGGCGGCATGGGACAGGTGTACCTGGGCGAGTCTCCAGGCGGTGAGCCGGCCGCGGTCAAGATCATCAAGCCGTCCGTCGTCGATTCGACCGCCCGACTGCGCTTCGCGCAGGAGATCGAGATCCTGAAGACGGTCTGGGGCGCACGGATCGCGCAGCTCCTCGACGCGGATGCAGAGGCGGAACAGCCCTGGCTGGCCACGGAGTACGTGGAGGGTCCGGACCTCGGCAAACATGTGGTGACGCACGGCCCGTTGCCCGCGCTCCTCGTCCTGTCGCTCGGCGCCACTCTCGCCGAGGGCCTGAGTTATGTGCACAAGCAGGGGCTTCTGCACCGGGATCTGAAGCCCGCGAACATCCTGCTCGGCCCGAACGGACCCAAGATCATCGACTTCGGTCTCGCGGTCTTCGCCGAGTCGAGCGCCTCCCTCACCGCAGCCAACACGGTCGTAGGCACCCCGTCCTGTATGCCGCCCGAGCAGGCCAATGGTGTGAAGCCTCTGACCAGCGCCGTCGATGTGTACGCACTCGGTACGGTTCTGCTGTTCGCCGCGACGGGCCACCTGCCGTACCACGCGAACAACATCCACGTGTTGTTCCACATGGTGACCGATCCGGCGACCGCCCCCGATCTGACGGGGGCGCCACCCGAGCTGGTCCCCCTCCTGACGGCCATGCTGTCCCACCACGCTCAGGACCGGCCCACGATCACCGAGGTCGTCCAGCAGTGCCGAGGCCTGGTCGAGGCGCAAGGGTTGAAGCTCGCCCAGGCACGCCGGCGTCTCACCACCTACACGGCCGCGCCGCCCCAGGACTTCCCGACGCTACTGTCGGCGCCGGTGTCGGAAAGCGCGGCCCTTCCTGCTCCCGTCCCTGCCGTATCTGATCCGGCAACCACGCAGCTCCATGACGCACCGCCGACCGTCCCCGGGGTCGCGGAGGAACCCGCTCCGCATACCCAGCCGACCAGGCATCCGACCGCGCCACAGCAGGCAGCGCAGGCCGAGCCGCCCGCTCAACCGGCGCCTACGGCCCCGGTGCCTCAGAACGCAAAGGATCGGCAGAGCGCTCAGAACGCACAGGACATGCCACGGCAGCCCCGCTCCACCGGTCGGCCCCCAGCTCGTTCCCTGCGCCATTCCGCCCAGGCCCGCCGCACCGCCCAGCAGCTGCGCGAGGCCTACGCGGCGCGCGCCGCGTTCTGAGCCACATCCCGCGCACCGGTCCGGGAGCCTCCCCCGGCACCCCCGCACCGCGCACCATTGACCTGCGGGTCTGCCCCGGTGAGGGTGGTTCACGCGCTTTGCCGCCCATACGGCACAGTGGAGCGGTACAACAGCGTGAGCGGCAGGCCTGCCCGAGCCGGGCGGCGACCGCGACAACAGCACAGCACGACGGACACGGGAGGCAGCGGGTGACCGCCCAGCAGAGCAGCACCGCACCGGTCGGCCCTCGCCCCGACGGGGAGGACCAGTTTCCGGCAGGCGCGCAGGTCTTCGTGCGCGACGAGGTGTGGCTCGTGCGGAACTCCGTGCGCACCGAGCACGACGGCGCGAAGGTCGACGTCGTGGGCGTGTCCGACTTCGTACGGGATCAGGAGGCCGTGTTCTTCACCGGCCTGGACACGATCGAGCTGATCGACCCCCGCCGTACGAAGCTGGTCCGGGACGAGTCGTCGAACTTCCGCCGCTCCCGTCTCTTCCTGGAGGCGGTCCTGCGCAAGACCGCGCTGCCGCAGTCCGAGCGCCGGCTGGCCCTCGCCGACTCGTTCCTCCTCGACTCCCTCCCTTACCAGCGTCGCCCCGCCGAGCTCGCCCTGTCGGGCCGCAACCTGCGCCCGCGGCTGCTGATCGCCGACGTGGTCGGTCTGGGCAAGACCCTGGAGATCGGTCTGACGCTGGCCGAGCTGATCCGGCGGGGGCGTGGCGAGCGGATCCTGGTGGTCACCCCGCAGCACGTCCTGGAGCAGTTCCAGCACGAGCTGTGGACCCGGTTCGCGATCCCTCTCGTACGGCTGGACTCGGTCGGCATCGAGCGGATCCAGCGGGAGATCCCGGCGGGCCGGAACCCGTTCACGTACTTCAAGCGGGTCATCGTCTCGATCGACACCCTGAAGAACACCGACCAGTACAAGCACCACCTGGAGCGCATCAACTGGGACGCGGTCGTCATCGACGAGTCGCACAACCTGATCAACCGCGGCTCCCTGCGCAACCAGCTCGCGCAGATCCTCGCCCCGCGCACGGACGCCCTGATCCTGGCCTCCGCGACCCCGCACAACGGTGACGCGAAGTCGTTCGCGGAGCTGATCGGCCTCCTCGACCCGGCGGCGATCCGCGACCCGGAGCACTACCGCGCCGAGGACATCGAGCACCTCTTCATCCGCCGTACGAAGATCAGCCCCGAGGTCCGCGAGCAGATGAAGGGCCAGTGGGCGGACCGGGGCCCCTCCCAGTCGGTACGGTGCGCGGCCACGCCCGCCGAGGAGAAGATCTTCGAGGAGCTGGCGGCCGTGTGGCTTCCCGGCGAGAACGGCACGTCGGTGAGCGGCGTTCCCCTCTTCCCGTACACGCTGCTGAAGTCGTTCCTGTCCTCGCACGCCGCGCTGAAGGCGACGGTCGCCGCGCGCATCAAGACGCTGGAGAAGAAGGACGACCCGACGGCGACCCGCGCCGAGCTCGACGCGCTGCGCACGCTCCAGGAGCTGGTGGCGCCGCTGACGGAGGCGGACTCGGCGAAGTTCGCGGCGCTGGTCGAGCAGCTCAGGGCGATCGGTGTCGGCCCGAAGTCGGACGCGCGGGTGGTGGTCTTCTCCGAGCGGGTGCAGACCCTGGAGTGGCTGCGCACGGTGCTCCCGGCGGCGCTCGGTTTCCGGGGCCGGGCGGCCGGGGAGTCGACGCGGGTGATGCACGGCGGCCTGTCGGACGAGCAGCAGATGCAGTGCGTGGAGGACTTCGGTCTGGCGGACGCGCCCGTACGCATCCTGCTGACCGGCGATGTGGCGTCCGAGGGCGTCAACCTGCACCGCCAGTGCCACCAGCTGATCCACTACGACGTGCCGTGGTCACTGATCCGCATCGAGCAGCGCAACGGCCGTATCGACCGGTACGGGCAGGCGCACCAGCCGCAGTTCCGCGCGCTGATCCTCACCAGTGAGGTGGAGGGAGCGAAGGACGACACAGTGGTGGCGGAGCGGCTGCTGGACCGGGAGGACCAGGCGCACCGGGCGCTGGGCACGGCGGAAGCGGTGACAGGCCTGTACCGGGCGGAGGCCGAGGAGAAGTCCCTCATCCAGGATCTGCTGCGCGGCCGTACGGTGGACGAGTCGCTGGACACGCGCCGCGCGGAGGCCGAGGCGGACGCGGCCATGGACGACTTCCTGGCGGACTTCTTCGGTTCGGTGGGTGACGCCGAACCGGGCGTGGGGGACGGCGATCAGCAGGAGGCCCAGGGAAGCGGTGCCGACGCGGCGGCACCGGGCGGCGCAGGGACAGGAGCGGGCAACGCAGCGGTGCCGCGCCTGTTCACGTCGACCGCCGAGTTCCTCGACGAGGCGCTGCGCGAGGTCTTCCCCGACGCGACCACCAGCCTGGACCTGCACCGCGACACCGAGTCGGGCCTGATGTCCTTCCGCCCGCCCACCGACCTGGTGCACCGTCTCAAGGCGCTCCCGCTGGACTACGTACGCGAACAGCGCCTGCGTGAAAGGCTGTTGGTGACCTTCAACCGCCGGCTCGCCGAGCACTCCCTGAAGCGGGCCCGCGAGTCGTCCACGTCCAGCTGGCCGGAGATCTCCCTGCTCACGGATCTGCATCCGGTGGTGGAGTGGCTGACGGACAAGGTCCTGGTACGCCTGGGCCGCCAGGAGGCCTTGATCATCACAGCGGACGTGCCCGAGCCCACGTACCTCGTCCAAGGCGTCTACTCCAACGCGTTGGGCCGTCCGACCGTAGTCAAGTGGATGGGCGTGACACGGGGCGGCACGGTCGAGGACGACATGGTCGGGCTGCTGCGCCGCTCCGGGGTCGGACCGACCATGGCCAACCCGATGCGCCACAGCGAACCGGCGACCGCACTGGAGGCCGGCATCCCCGACGCCCTGGCCGCCGCCGAACGCTTCCTCGACCGGCACCGTGACGCCTGGGACGAGCCGCTGCGCAAGCCGATCGACGACTACAAGGCACGCCTGGGCGACTGGGAGCAGCCCACCCTCGCCGGGGAGCGGACGAAGAAGTCGCTCGCCTCGCTCGCGGACTCACTGCTGACCACCGGCCGCCCCCTGATGCGGGTCCTCGCCGTCCTGGTCCCCGACCCGGAAGCGCCGACGCGTCCGCCGTCCACGGCCTGAGCCTGCGCCGCCCACCCACGGACCGGCCCGCGCCCCCGCCAGACCTCCCGACCTGTGATTCCCTGAGAAGAGACCGGACATGACGTACGACTCCCTGGTCAACCGAGGAGACTACTTCTCGGCGCACTACCTCGCCGAAGTCCTGCCCAAGGACCTCAAGTCGGGCCTGCTGGCCACCTGGAAGCAGCGCGAGGACGAGGCGAGGGCGGAGGCCGAGCGGGCGGCCACGGCGGGAGCCGACGGAACGTCCGAAGCGGCGCCGGGGGAACCGGCCGCCGACGCCCTGCCCGTCACCCCGCGCGCGGGCCTGCGTGAGCTGCGCCGCCGCTACTTCCGGGCCCGTTCCTCCTTCGCGCTTCCCGAGGACGAGGACGGCACGGCCGCCGCCCAGGACACCGAGGACGACTCGGCGACGTACGACTCCCCCGCCTGGTGCGAGCGGGTCCGCACCCTGAACGCGGACGTGCTGCGCGCACTCGGCTACGACGCCAAGCCGCGCACGATGACGGTCACGCGAGCCGACCAGCCGTACGAGGTGCGGGTGGCCCACGCCGAGAAGGGCCTGGTCGCGGTCGACTGCGGCTGGGCCGCCGAACCGGACGCCGCCCTCGACCCGGAGGGCCCCGGCCGCCTCCTGGAGCCGGTGGCACTGGACGGCCGCAACACCGTACCGACGGGCTCGAAGCTCGCCTCGTTCCTCTTCGCCTGCGAGGACGCCCCCCGCTACGTGCTGCTGCTGGTCGGCGGCGTCGTCGTCCTCGCGGACCGGATGGTGTGGGGCGAGGGACGCTACCTCGCGGTCTCCCTGGACGCGGCCCTGCAACGCAACGACACCAAGGCGGGCGGCGAACTCGACACGATCGCCGCCCTGTTCGGCGCGGACTCGCTGCGCACGCCGGAGGAGGGCGGCGAGAACCCCCTCGCGGAACTCGTCGACAAGTCCACCAAGCACGCGGTGGGTGTCTCCAGCGAGCTGCGGGACGGCCTGCGGCTGAGCGTCGAGCTGATCGCGAGCGAGGTCCTGGACCGGCTGCGCGACCAGGGCGTACGCCCCGAGGACATCGGCGAACTGCCCGACCTCGGCAAGCAGTTGACCCGCGAGTCGCTCCGCTACCTCTACCGCATCCTGTTCCTGCTCTACGCGGAGGCCCGCCCCGAGCTGGGCATCCTGCCCGCCGACTATCCCGAGTACCAGCAGGGCTACGGCCTCGGCCGCCTCGGCGAACTGATCGCCGAACGCGACCTCGTCGACGAGAAGTCCCGTCAGGGCACATACCTGTACGAGTCCCTGGACCTGCTCTTCCGCAAGGTGCAGGAGGGCTACCGTTCCCGCCGGACGCACGGCCGCCCCTCGGCCTCGGAGGAGGGCGGCGTCGAGGCGGACGACAAGGCCAGCGAGGACGTGGGCCTGCGTTTCGAGCCGCTGCACTCCAAGCTGTTCGAGCCGGAGTCGATCCGACTGATCGGCCTGGGCGCGATCCCGCACCCCCACGACGACGCCGACGAGGACGACGCCGAGGCCGGTTATGAGTCCGGCCTTGAAGGCTCAAGCCGCCTCCTGGACACCCGGCTGCGGAACGCCACCCTCTACAAGGTGCTACGCCTGCTGATGATCACCCGCGGCAAGAAGGGCGAACGCGGCGGCTTCATCTCATACGCCCAGCTCGGCATCAACCAGCTCGGGGCCGTGTACGAAGGCCTGATGTCGTACAGCGGCTTCATCGCGGCCGACAACGAGGATCTGTACGAGGTCGCGAAGGGCGGCGATCCGAAGGACGGTTCCTGGCTGATCCCGAAGTCGAAGATCGACGACTATCCGAGCAACGTGTTCGTGTACCGCCGCGACGAGGAGACCGGCGAGGACGTCCGCGTCACCTACACTCCCGGCTCGTTCGTCTACCGCCTCTCCGGCCGCGACCGCCAGACCTCCGCCTCGTACTACACCCCCGAGTCCCTCACCAAGGTCACGGTCCAACTGGCCCTCCAGCACCGCCTGGACCAGGACGGCACGACGACCGAGGCACGCGAGCTGCTCGACTGGAAGATCTGCGAGCCGGCGCTCGGCTCGGGCGCGTTCCTCAACGAGGCCATCAACCAGGTAGCGGCGGAGTACCTGCGCCGCCGCCAGGAGGAGCTGGGCACGCCGATCGACACGGAGAAGTACGCGATCGAGCTCCAGAAGGCCAAGGCGTACGTCGCCCTGCACAACTCCTACGGCGTCGACCTCAACGAGACGGCGGTTGAGCTGGCGGAGGTGTCCCTGTGGCTCAACACCATGCACCCCGGCATGGAGGCCCCTTGGTTCGGCCTGCACCTGCGGCGCGGCAACTCGCTGATCGGCGGCCGGCGTGAGGTGTACCCGGCGGAGAAGCTGAAGAAGGCGGCCTGGCTGGGGACGACGCCGGAACGCTTCCCCCTGACGGAGGCGGCGAACGGCCTCCCGGTGACGGTGACCGAGCGCACGACCCGAAGCGGCTCGGTACAGCGGGTCACCGAGAACGCCGTCCACCACTTCCTCCTCCCGGCGAAGGAGTGGGGCGCGGTGGCGGCCGAGAAGGAAGCGAAGGCGCTCGCCCCGGAGGCGGCACGGACGCTGGGCAACTGGCGCAAGATGATCACCCGCACGCCAACCGCCAAGCAGTCGGAACGACTTCAGGCCCTGGCCCGCCGGGTCGAGTTCCTGTGGGAACTGGTCGTACGACGCCTGGAGATCTCCGAGCGGGACATCTCGCGCCGGATCGACGTCTGGGGCGCGGAGGACGGCTGGCTGCGGTCACCGGAGGTGGCGGTACAGCGGGACAAGGTCGTCGCCGACCTGACGGCACCGGACACTCCGTACTGGCGCCTGAAGACACTGATGGACGCGTGGTGCGCGCTGTGGTTCTGGCCTGTGCAGGAGGCTGGGCTGCTGGACGGTACGGCGGCGGTGTACCAGCGGGGGGCGGATGAACTCCCGTCGGGCGCCGTGGCGGAGGGGCTGCGGGCGGCGGACGAGTCCGGCGTGCTGATGTCCTGGGAGACGGAGGATCTGTTCGGCGAGATCACGGGGGGCGGCGAGCTGACGGCGGCTTCGGTGGAGCGCCGGCGGACGGGGCGCCGCAAGGAGGCCATCGGGGGTGCGCGCAAGCGGGCGATGGTCCCGCTGGCGGGGCTGGACGACTGGCTGGAGTTCGCAGAGGCGCTGATCGGCACGGAGGATGTGCCAGCCGACTCGCTGGTGGCGGAGTTCGGGTCGCTGGCGGAGCTGGAGCCTTATGAGGATGCGCTGCCGGACCTGATGGGGATGGAGCATTTCCAGCAGCTGGAGTTGCGGTTCCCTTGGGCTTCGGTGGCGGGGGATGTGGCGCGGGCCCAGGGCTTCTTCCATTGGGAGTTGGACTTTGCGCAGGTGTTTGCACGGGGTGGGTACGACTTGCAGGTGGGGAATCCGCCTTGGGTGCAGCCGCGCTGGAAAGAGAATCTCGTTTTGGCTGAACTGGATCCTTGGTTCGCCCTCTCTGAAAAACCGAGTACCTCGGAGTGGAACCTCCGGAAGGAAGAGGCAATTACCGCAGGGGTGCAATCTGCGAATTTCTTCCTGGAAGAGTTGACGGCGAACTCCGCAGTGGCCGCACTAATGGCTAGCGCAACTACATACCCACTACTGGTTGGCACACAGCCAGATTTGTACAGAGCCTTCATGTGCCGGACTTGGCTAAACATGACCGCCCCTGGAATGGCAGGCTTGATTCACCCGGACACACATTTTTCCGGAATCAAAGAGGGCAAGCTAAGAGCAGCAACATACCAACACCTACGCATCCACGCACACTTTGCCAATCGCAGAAAGGTGTTCGCCGAGATTCACGACATGGTGGAGTTCGGCGTTCACGTCTACGGCACACCTCAAGAAATCAAATTCACTCAGGCGGCATGGCTAAATTCCCCCGACACCCTAATGGGATCACTCCATCATGACGGAAAAGGAGAGATTCCAGGAATTAAGAATTCCGGAACCTGGGATCTACGCCCACACAGAGAGCGCCTTGTCGAGGTCGACGCCACTAGGCTATCCCTATGGAATCTTCTCCTAGGCGCAACGGGGACATCAACTAGCCAGACACCTCTCCTATACCCTGTAACTTCAACGGAGGAGGGCGCGGTTGCTGCGCTCTCCAAAAACACTTCACGCCTGTCACAATTCAGCCCCTACATCAGCGCTGGATACCACGAAGCGGGAGCTAAGAAGTCCGGCCTGATCCGGTGGGAAACCACAACACCATCCGACCTGTCCGAGGTAATCCTCCAGGGCCCACATCTATCAATCGCTAATCCATTCTCCAAGCAACCGAACAACCCATGCCGACACAACCAAGACTACTCATCATGGGACCTCACTCGCATCCCACCAGAATTGATCCCGGCAACCAACTACGTAAGAGACTGCAGCCTCGCAACATATATTGAGGCACAGGACAAATGGGAGATGCGGCCCTACACAGAGAATTTTCGCCTGGCCTGGCGAATCATGATTCCACTCTCCAACGAAAGGAGTCTATTCCCTGCGATAATCCCACCAGGCCCTGCCCACATTCACGGAATCCATTCTCTAGGATTTGCAAATAAATCTCTTACGGTACTGAATGCCGGCTTCTGGAGCAGTCTGCCTATCGACTACGTATTGCGCATTACAGGACGCGCCAACCTGATGGTTGGTGAAGCTCTTAAAATGCCTGCTCCGGTCTCCGACCATCCCCTGGCTCCTCCCCTCATTCTTCGCACCCTCCGCCTGAACTCCCTGACCAACGCCTACGCGCCCCTCTGGGGAGAGCTGTTCCACCCCACCTGGCCTGGTTACGAAGACTGGGCTTACGACAACTGGCCGAACCTGAAGCCGCTGTCCGGATGCCTCAGTCCCACCTGGGAGTACGACACCCCGCTCCGGACGGAGTACGAACGCCGCGCTGCCCTCGTAGAGTTGGACGCCCTCGTCTCCGTGTGGCTCGGTATCACTGCCGATCAGCTCATCGCCATCTACAAGTCGCGTTACCCCGTGCTATCCGACTACGAGGCAGAGATGTACTTCGATGCAAAGGGCCGGAAGATCTCGCGCAACCACAACACCTACGGTTACGGCCAGAACAAGGAGACCTACCCGGCCCTCCTCGCGCACCTCGAAAGTCCCGACACCACCCCGCCCCCCGAGGGATACGAGTCCCCTTTCTACAAGGCGGATCGTGAATCCGAGATGCGGGGTGCTCACGCTCACTTCCAGGCGCGGCTGGATGCCGAGATCGCTGCCGGTCGGTGGACTCCGCCCGAGCCAGTGGCTGGCGGGCGTGAGACGCCGGTGGATGGCTGACCGTCAGCGGCGCGTGTCCGACCGCCACACCTGTCGTACCCATCCTGCCCCACGCCTCCCGATAGGTTCCGTCCATGCCAGGACAGTTGCTTGAACTGCACGTGGAGAACTTTCGGAGTCTGCGGGACGTCACCATCCCGTTAGGTCCTCTGACAGTCCTCGTCGGTGCGAACGGTGTCGGTAAGTCGAATGTCCTCAAAGTCTTCGATCTGCTCGCCGACATCATCCGTACCGACCTCGAACCTGCCCTGGAAAGCCGAGGCGGGTTCGATGAGGTCGCGTTCTGGGGCGGACCCAAGCCGCCGACGACCCTCCGTATTCGGCTCAAGGCAATCTGGACCACGCACTCCAGTCCCAACGCCCCCGACGAATACGACCTCAAGGTCCGGCGCTACTCGGCGCCCAGCAATAAGGACAACGGCCGATACCGACTCACCCGCAGCGAGAGCTTTCAATTCAAGCGGACGCGGGGGCGAGGACGCCGCATCACCGTGTCGGGCGAGCGCGCCACCGTGGTCGACACCCGGCCGAGCAGTGGTCTTGAGGACAGCAGTGAGTTCGGCATCCAGCGACTCAGCAGCGGTCTGTCCACCCTTCCCCGCCTGGCCAGCGCGGAAGGCCGCACCGAGGTTGCGCGAGTGGCGCACCAACTTTCCTCGCTCCGGGTATTCGATGTGAACGTGGACGCGGCGCGTCAGCCGTCCCGGGTCAACTACGACGTCCTGTCGTCCAACGCGGACAACCTGGCCGCTTTCCTGTACGTCCTCCACATGGGCGACCACACTGGCGACGAAGATCTCTGGGACCGGCTGGTGGACGACGCACGTTCCGTGCTCCCGCAGTTGCTGGACATCGAGTTCGTCCATGTCGGAGGCGGGGCCGACCAGATCGCCGTCTTTCTGCGCGAACGCGGTCTGCGGCACCCCACTCCCCTTGCCGACGCCAGCTACGGGACAGTCCGCCTCCTCGGCCTCCTCGCCCTGCTCTACGACCCCTCGCCTCCCGCCCTCACGTGCATCGAAGAGATCGACCACGGACTTCATCCGCAGGCTCTGCGACTGATCGTGGAGCGGCTGCGTGAGGCCAGCGCACTCACTCAGTTCATTGTCGCCACCCATTCCCCCGCACTCACGGATCGCCTACTGCCCGAGGAAATCGTGATCTGCGAGCGGGACGACGACGGTGCTTCCCTCATCCCCGCCATCACCACAGACGACGTACGCGCGATCGTCGAGGAGAGCGGAGACCTGCCGCTCGGCGAGCTGTGGTTCTCCGGCGTCCTTGGGGGCGACCTCACCGGGGACGAGCTGTGACGGCCAGGAACAGAGGGCCGCAGGAGCGCGGTGTCATCGTGCTCGCCGGCGAGGACTCCAACGACTGCCGAATCGTCGCCGAGATCATCAAGCAGCACCACCCGGACCTCAGCAACGCCCGGCTCGTCGAGATCAGCGACAAGACCCGGCTCAAGACGGCCACAGGTCCCGAACTCGCCGCCCGCATCCGCACGATCATTGGCAAGGCGAAGGGCCGTGCTCTCCGGGCGAAGGGCCCTCTGGTCGGCCTGGTGATCCACGAGGACCTGGATGGCTACACGGACGCCGCGTACACCCGTATCCGCGCGAACGTCGCCGGAGCCCTCTCCCGTGAGAGTCCCTGCAACTCGGCGTTGGCGCTTGCCGCTTGGGAGTCGGAAGCCTGGCTCTTACTCTTCCCGGACGCCTTCCCGGCCGTCCGACCCAACTGGAAGGTTCCCGCGCAACTGCAAGGCCGCGACACCGGAACAATCAAGAGCCCCAAGGAAGAACTCAAGCGCAGGCTCGGTTCCCCGGCCTTCCGGGAGAGTGAGGGGCCCAAGATCGCCGAACAGGCCCGGTCGCTAGGCCTACTGGCCTCGGGTCCGACCGGCACCAACCGCTCCTACAAGGACTTCGCCCACGAACTTGGCCAGTGGTCCGCAGCCTCCGTCCCAAGTCCTCGCTGTAGGTAACCCGTTCACTTTTGTGCCCTGTGGCTCAGCCGATCTGGTGGACCGCGTGCCCGACGAACATCGCCCAAGCGTCCGGGCCCACAGCCAGTCCCGGACGGGCAGTGTCCTTGGAGTCCCGCACATGGATCGTGTGAGGACAGGTGGCAACCTCTACGCACTCCCCGCCAGCTCCACTGCTGTAGCTGCTCTTGATCCAAACGAGATCAGGTACAGCATGTTCAGGCATCGCGAAGGTCATGTCGCTCCAAGAAGCTTCTTTACAAAGGCCAGGGAATCGTGTGGAGTCAGCCCCTGTGCTCGCAGGATGCCGTACTGCTCCTCGAACTCGCGAACTGCACCTCGTTCCGTATGCAGGCGGCTGTCCTGGTGTGCTTCCACGTATGCGATCCTGCGCCCTTCCCTCGTTTCAATCAAGGTGAACGGTCCGCCAAGCGCCGCGTGTGACTCGCGGCACGTCGGCATCACTTGGATCTCCACGTTCCTCGACTGACCAACCAAGAGAAGCTGCTCCAATTGTCCCTGCATCACAGAGGGGCCTCCGAGAGGCCGACTGAGCAAGGTCTCCTCAAGGACGAAGCTAATCGTGGGCATCGGCCTCCGGAAGAGGATCTCCTGCCGGGCGAGGCGAGCGGCAACCCGTTGCTCGATGGTGTCCTCGTCCAACAAGGGACGCCACATCCCAAACACTGCCCGCGCGTACTCCTTCGTCTGCAACAAGCCCGGTACCGCCTGATTCGCGTACACGTGGAGTTCGACCGCCTCCGCCTCCAACCGAGCCGCATCCCGGAAGAACGCCGGAAACTGCGCCCTCGCAACCTCCTCCTTCATCTCCTGCAAGACCCCGCCCGCGTCCAGCAGTTCGTCCGCAACATCGATGAACCGAGGCGGCGGCACCCGCCTCCCCTGTTCGAACGCCGCGATCGTGGATGCCGAGTACCCCGTCCGCGACCCGAACTCAGCGCGTTCCAGCCCCGCCCGAAGCCGGAACCGCTTCAGCTGCCGCCCGAACACCCGAAGGATGCTCGAGCCCGGCTCGGGCGCCCCCGAAGCCTCCGTCTCGCCGTCCGAGCCCATGCCCGCAGCCCCGGTTCCGTCCGGCTCCCGTGCCAGTTCACTCACCCGCCCGCTCACCTCCACCGCCCCTACCGACCCACGTCCACGCTAAAAAGCACACGGTCACCACACCGCCGAACCTCGAAAGTTCACCCGCACAAGTGCTCGCTGCCGGTACCGGCTCAGGCGGCCGAGTAGACCGGTTCGGCCTTGTGGCGGCCATGGCGTTCCCTGCAATCCCGGCAGAGGGCGCGCGGGTCATGCGAGCGGAACGCGCGTTCGCAGCCGTCGCAGGTGACCAGCGGTACCAGTGACGGTGGAGACGTCACCGTCGCCGTACCAGGAGGCCCCGCCGGCAACGGCGGTGGAAGAAGCGTGGCCAGGCGGTATTCGAGGAGGCTCGCCGGGTGGCGGATGGGGACGGTCTCGGACGGGAGGCCCGCGGTGAGCGTGCGGGTGATCTGATCCGGCGTCGCGGAACGAGCGAGCCAGGCCTCGACAGCGGGCGTGAGCCGCGCAACGTCCCGTTCGGACAGCAACAGCCGGGCGTCAGCGACACGCAGACGCGCGAGCAGGTCGGCCGCCGATCCGGTGGGCACCGTAACGGGTTCGGGGGCAGCACGCCTCGTACGTACGGAAGCCGACGGCGAGTCAGGCCGCGAGCCCTCCGCCAGGCCCTGACCAGCCACCGCCCCCGGAGCAGGTCGAGCCTCGGGCTCATCCCCTGCCGCAGGGGACGGGACAGGGGCGGCAGCCTCCAAACCGCTGTCCCGCACCGAGGCTCGTACGAACGCCCCCGGGTGATCGAGAAAGAACGTACGCGTGGCGATACGGCCACCCCCGAGCGGCACCCGGCGGCGGACGAGATACCCGGCTGTCTCCAGTTCCCGCAGCGCCCTGCCGATCGTCACCTCGCCCTCCCGGAAGCGCAGGGTCAACGCCTTGATGGTGACCGAGGCGCCATCGGGGAGGGACTGGATGTGGACGCCGATGCCGATCGCCGTGGCGGAGAGGCGGGGGTGCTGGGCGAGGTGGTTGCCGACAACCGTGTAGCGCTCGGTGTGACGGTGCCGTACGTGGAGGACTCCGGCGCGGGGTGCGTCCGGCGGGAGTTCCGGAGGCGCGGGCAACGAGTGCTCGGGCGTCGGGTACGCGGGCAGGGCCGCGTTAGACTGCGGATCAGCCATTGGGAAGCTCGTATCTTCCTGGTTGGTCAGGCCCTCGCCGGGATTGCCGTCCTGCCGGGGGCCGTTCTCTGTCTGTGGTTGTGTGCGGCGACCGTACCCCACCCGGGCGACCGGCCGACGCTCCCATCACTCGAACGAGTGGCGCCCCAACTCGCGGACGTCCAGGCCGGGTTTGGTGGGGTTGGTAGTTTCCCCGAAGGCTTTAAAGAACATCGCGCCCACCCGAGTCACGGCATCCCGCGCCCCGGTGCCGAGCTGGGCAAACAGGCGGTCACCGGGCCCTCTGTGCCCCATTGCCCCGCAAGCGGTCCCGGGTTGTGGGCGACTCTGGCCAAGACGGTGTGTGAACCGACTCCCAGCCGCAGCGGCGAGGTGTCGGGGCCCATCGCAATCGAGGGTGCAGGTGGGGCCGAATCCGTCGGCCTCCAGCAGCGACCGGCCCGCCGCAGGCGCATTTGTGCCGACGTCTCAGCCCTTCTCGTCCCGTTCCTCGTCGTCCCCGCGCCGACGGAGCACTCGCTCGGCGATCCCGCCGGAGAGGTTGCCCGTCACCGATCTGGCTCGGCCGAGGGTCTCGTTACCGAGGCGCCTGGCGGCATTGACGCCCTCTGCTCCCGCCTCGAGCACCTTGTCCCTCGTCTCCGCGGCCGCCTCCCCCCATCGTCTCGCGTCCAATGACTGTCGACCGCGCTCGATCCCGAGCCGCCCGTGGAAGTCAACGACGGCGATCGCGACGTGGTTGCCCGAATTCACCACAGCTGGGGACGCGGTCGGGTGCAACAGCACCTTCGCGTTGGCCATGCCGACAGCCGCATCCACGCGGGCCATCAGACGTTCGGTGCTCCGTGAGATGAGTTCCATCCGGTTCTGCCGGGCAGCCCGAAGTGCGAGGCGATGCCGGTCCAGCTCATCCGGAGACACATCGAGCACGCGGTCGAGTTCGAGCACGGCGATCGCGTCGTGCAGTTGGAAGCAACGAGCCAGAACGGCGAGCCACTCCCGAACTGTGAACTCCGCGTCCTTGGACGCCTTGGCGAGATCGCCGATCTTGGTCTTGCTCTCCATCTTCTCGGCGAGCGCGTCGAGTTGACGCAACACATAGGCCTGGGTTCGCGCGATCGTCATCGACGTGGCCTGCACCTTCGACCACGTGACCTCGGAAACCCGACCCACATGCTCTCGGACGGTCATGGCCTCCTCGATGACGAAGCCCGCTCCGATCATGTCCGCCAACACCGCGTCCTTCTGGGCGCGGAGCACGTCGTCGACCTTCTCGTCGATCGCGGCGAGATAGTCGGTGATCTCGTCCATGGTCTGCTGCATCGCAAGCTGCGCCATAAGCCCCGCTGCACCGGCCAGACGCGCCGGATTGGTCAGAAACCACCCGGGCGTCCTCTCCAATTCGAGTAGTCCCTTGATCTTGCCGTTCTTGGTCAACACGGCACGGCTGACACCCGCATGCGAACCCTTCATCAGCCCGTACTTCTCAGCAGCTTGCGCGGACTGCTCAGACAACTTCACCCAGCGACCCGACTTGGCTGCAATATCGGAACCTGTCTGCGCGGCTCCAGCCGCGGCATTGAGGATGGATCCGAGCCTTGGCAGTCCGAGGTCCTTCGACGGCAGTCCTTCGGAGACGAGGAAGCGTTCGACAGCCGTCGGACTTCCGATGACCGCCAGGCCATCGCCGTCACTGATCAGCTGAATGTCGTCATCCATCGTCGGCTCCTGAAGACTCTTCGCAGTCGAGGGCGTGGGCGGTGGCCGCGGGGGTGGCCGGGCAGGGGTCGGGGTCTTCCGACGATGGAAGTTCTCACGCTGCCCATCTCGGAGACCTCAAGGTGCCTGACGCTACCTCCGCCTGTCCGGACCTGACGACGTTTCGACACTTCGATGAGCTCGGCTTGGAGGCGACCGGGCGGCGTGTGGGGCCGGGTCGGGCGGTTAGACCGCCACCGTCGCGTGTTGCATCCGCCCGCGCCTTGCGATCAGGACATCCCGGAGGGCTGCCCGCCTCCCCCAGCACCCCGGCTCGGCTCGCTCCGGAGCCAACGCCAGGCGCTGCCGGTAGTCGATCAGCTACTGTACGGACACGTTCGATTCATGGGCGGCATGTACGTATGCGGAGGGGCACATCTTGGTCGGCAGCGCTCCCGTGCCGGAGCCGGAACAGTCGTCACCGGACGCCACGTCCACCGTGTCCTCGACACCGCGGAACGACGAACCGCTCGTCGAGCTGACCGACACCGGATTGAGCGCCGGCATCGAAGCGGAGGACCTCGGTCCGAGCCACCGGGCGCCGTTCGACCCGGAGCTGATCGACGTCTATCCGCGCGCGACGACCATCGACCTGATGCTTCAGCGCCTCAAACGAGGGCTCATCGATCTGCAACCCGACTTTCAGCGGCGCTCCGGCATCTGGAACGAGACGGCCCAGAGCAGACTGATCGAGTCCCTTCTCCTGCGCATCGCGCTGCCCACGATCTACGTGGCGGAGGAGGCCGACGACTCCTGGACCGTTGTGGACGGGGTGCAGCGGCTCACCACCATCGTCCGGTTCGTCAAGCCTGAGGCCGCCGGGCTGGAACCGCTAGTCCTGAGGAACCTGGAGTACCTCGACTACGACGGCAAGACGTTCGAGGACCTGCCGGGGCGCATGCAGACCCGCATCCTGGAGACCGAACTGTCCTTGTTGCTCATCCGGAAGGGCACGCCCGAAGAGGCCCGGTTCAACATCTTCACGCGGATCAACACCGGAGGGCTGCCCCTCTCCCAGCAGGAGCTTCGGCACGCGCTCATTCCCGGTCAGGCGCGGGATCTACTGGCCCGGCTGGCCGAGAGCCCCTTCTTCCTCAACGCGACCGCGGGCAGCGTCTCCCCCAGCCGCATGGCGGAACGTGAACTGTGCCTGCGTTTCCTGGCGTTCTGGATGACTCCGCCAGGGCGGTACGTCACCCAGGACTTCGACGGTTTCCTGCGGGCGGCGATGCACCACATCAACCAGCTGACTCCCGCGGAGCTGCAGGACCTGGAAGCCCGTTTCTACCTCGCCATGGTCGACAGCGAACGGGTCTTCCGTGACCAGGCGTTCCGCAAGCAGTTCGACACATCGGTACGCCGTCATCCGATCAACAAGGCACTTTTCGAGGTACAGGCCGTGACCCTGGCCCGGTGCACACCAGACGAAACCAAGGTGCTGTTCGAGCGCGCGGACACCGTCGCCGAGAAGTTCCAGAAGCTGATGGACGACCCTGACTTCTACGACGCCATCTCCTCCGGCACCGGCGACGCTAACAAAGTCAACTACCGCTTCCAGTCCATGAAGGACCTGTTCCGCGAGGTGTTGGAGTCCACGGATGCTTGAGTCGCTCACTCTCACCAACTTCAAGGCGTTTGCCCACCAGGAACTGCGTCTGGCCCCTTTCACCCTGCTGACCGGACTCAACTCCTCCGGCAAGAGTTCCGTGCTCCAGTCCCTGGCTCTGCTGCGGCAGTCGTACGAGTCCGGTGACCTCGCCCCGGTCGGCGGCGGCGAGGGCGGACTGCTGCTCAACGAGGAGTTGGTGCAGCTCGGCATCGGGCAGGACGTACGGCACGAGTCGTACGACGAGACCGGTCCGCACATCACCCTCGCGGTACGGGGCGACGGTCACACCATGCAGTGGAGCGCCGTCTACGAGCGCGAGGCAGACCACCTCAAGCTGCTGCCCGACGAGGACAGGGGTCGCTGCGAACCGAGCCAGTACCTGCCGACCCTGTTCGGACCCGGCTTCCAGTACCTGAAGGCCGACCGCGTCTCACCCCAGGTCAGCTACCCGCGCTCGCACCACGCCGTGACCACGCGCGGCTTCCTCGGCGCGCATGGTGAGCACACCGTGAACTACCTGCGCGCTCACCAGGACGATCCCGTCGAGGCGTCGGCGCTCCTCGTCCCAGACGCGGCGTCCGTCACGCTGCTCGGTCAGACGGAAGCCTGGATGCAGAAGCTCTGCCCCGGGGTGAGTCTGGAGGCGGCCGGGATTGACGGCACCGACACGGTCCGGCTCAGCTACCGCTTCGGCTCGGGTGTCTCCCAGTCCAACCGGTACCGCCCCACCAACGTCGGGTTCGGGCTCACGTACGTCCTGCCGATCGTCGTGGCCTGCCTGTCGGCCAAGCCGGGGACGCTGATCCTGCTGGAGAACCCGGAGGCGCACCTGCACCCGCAGGGCCAGACCTGGATGGCGTACCTGGCAAGCGCGGCGGCGGCGAGCGGGGCGCAGATCGTGATGGAGACGCACAGCGACCACGTACTCAACGGGCTGCGGCTCCGCGTGAAGCAGGGACTGCTGAGCACCGACGCGACCGCCGTGCACTACTTCCGTCGCAAGGACCAGACCTCGGAGGTCGTCAACCCGACCATCGGGGCGGACGGACGGCTCTCCGAATGGCCCGAGGGCTTCTTCGACGAGTGGGAGAACTCCCTCGACCAACTGCTCGACTGAGCAGGCACACCGAGTCAACGACGCGCCCCGGGGGGTCGGGGCCATCGGCGCGGAACAAGAATGGGGTGGGGCGTGCCGCTGCTTGTGTTTCTCAACGAACGGTCCTGTGCGACGAAGTGCGGGCCCGACGAGGTCGCTTCGGGCATGCGCACCTTCGTGGACGTGCTCCGGGAGTTACGGCGCTGGCGTGACATCAGCCTCGCCACGCAGAGCCCACTCGACCAGGCGGAACTCGCCGACGGGTATTACTACGCGCAGTGGCGCAACGACGCCCGCAACAGGGACGAACACCGCTTCATCCAGCGGATGCGCGACCGCTGCACGACTTTCACGGCCGCCCTCCACGACGCTGCGGCGCCCGACCGGGACGACATCTGGCACCGGCACAACGGTGTCGACGTACACGGGCTCGGCGCGGCCCGGATGGCGGACGGACTCGCCGTGAGCCTGCCGCTCGCCCCGGACTGGGACACGGCCTGGCTGGAACTTCGCATCGAGGAACTGTCGGAGGACCCCGAGACCGGGGAGACCGTCGCCGACGAGTACCCGGAGACGATTCGGCATGCCTCCCAGAAGGCGCACCTCGGCGAACACGAGGAATGGGGGCGTCTGGAGGGACTGGACCGCGTATCCAGTGGTGCTGAACTCTGGGCGGGACACGCGGACTTCTTCCCCAACCTCCAGTTCCTCGACCGAGTGCAGGACGATCTGGAGAACCTCGACCCGAGGTGGTTCAAAGGCGCGCGCCAGTTGCTGCGCCAGCTTCAGGCGAGCGCGGCAGCCTGGGACCCGGTCACCTCCCCCACCGGCCCGCACTGGGAAGCCCCGAACATCAGACCGGAGCACGAGAACGCCCGCAGGAACCGGTTCTGGGAGGACAAAGACGGCGAGAGCCGTTGCTTCGAGCTCCACGGGAACCTCAACCGCGGCGCCGGCCGCATCTACTTCCGGCTCGTACACGACGAGAAAGCCATCCGTATCGCCCACATCGGGCGCCACCTCTGAACAGACCCTTCGGCTCGCATCCACCAACAAAGGCGCAGGTGAAATGACTGATTCCACCGCCGACCCCGCAGAGGCGCAGTCCCGCGCGCGCTACCTCCTGGACGGACGGCGGGTAACCCTCGCCGACCTGCTCAGTGCCGGGCTACTCGAAGAGGACCAGGAACTGTGGTTCCAACGGCCCCGGATGGGCGAGACACACAAGGCCACGGTCACGTCCCGGGGATGGATCCGTCTCGCAGACGGAGAGGAACTCCGCTCGCCTTCCAAGGCGGCCACGGTCGCTGTCGGATACGGGACGTTCGACGGGTGGGAAGCATGGCAGGTGGACGACGGCAGATATCTCACGCAGCTACGCCAGGAGCTGCTGGACCGTGCCGCCGAGGAGGTCGATCCCACGGAACCGGAAGAGCAGCAAACGGCGGTGACGCCCAGCGAGCGACACGTCCGGCTGAAGAAGGCCCGCGAATCGGCCGAGGCTGGAAATCCGGTGTCCCTCTCGGTTCACGAGCTACTGGCCTGGTGGGGCGCGACGGGCCGAGGTCTCGTCAACGACCAGATCGAGGCCGAGCTCGCAAACCACAGCCTGATCACCTCCCCCGAATTCGACAAGGTGCCCCTGACCACGACCATCCAACTGGTCAAGGCCGCGGAAGAAGACCCCGAGGACGTCCCCCTCACCGGATCTCCGCTGACGGCGGCGGCGTCGGCCGGAGCATCCGAAGACCTGGAGTCGCGTGAGACAGGGCTCACCGTCGGCACACTGCCGTCCGCCCTCGGCGGGGTCATCAGCGTCAAGCCGACGGCCACCTTCGAGGAGGTCATCACGCTGATGGTGCTCCACGACTTCTCCCAGCTGCCTGTCCTCGCCGGGCCGCACAACCTGCGGGGATCCGTCTCGTGGAAGTCCATAGCCCGTGCCCGGCACGCCGACCCAGGCGTCCATCTCTCCCAGGCCATCGTGGACGCACGGGACGTCCGCTACGACCACGACCTGATCGATGTTCTTCCCACACTGGCCGAGCACGACTTCGTACTCGTCAGGGACCAGCGCAACGCCGTCGCCGGCATCGTCACCGCCGCCGACGTAGCCCAGGCCTACGGTGATCTGGCCGGACACTTCCTCCTGATCGGAGAGATGGACCGCAGGCTGCGCCAGGTCATCGCGGGGGCCTTCACCCTGCCCGAGATCACGAAACTCTGTGACCCGGAGTGCGAACGCATCACCTCCTTCGGCGACATGACGGTCGGCGACTACCAACGCGTACTGGAGAACCCTGGGCTGTGGGAGCGGCTCGGATGGCCGCTCGACCGCAAAGTGTTCATCGCACGGCTTGAGGAGATCCGCAGGATCCGCAACAACGTCATGCACTTCAACAGCAGCGATCCCCTCCCGAAGGCTGACGTGGACAAGATCCGCAACCTCAACAAGTTGCTGAGGGAGTACGGGGAGTAGATCCACAAAATCGCTGGCACACACCGCCGCGTACACAAAACACACGGTCACCCACAGCGCCTCGCTGTGTGCGCGTCAGATCTGTGCTGATCAGGGTGCGCCCGGCAGCGTAGGCGCCATGAACAGCGAGCACTCACCCACCTCCACGGCGACGGCCGCAGCGCTCAGTACGGCAGAAGTGGGCACCACGACGGACGAGTTCACCATGCGCTTCAGCTCGACTCCGCGGGGTGCCCGCCTCGCCCGCCGCCTGGTCGCGGACCGGCTCGACGCGTGGGGCCACCCCCACACGTCCACCGCCAACGAGACGCTGACGCTCATCACGGCGGAGCTGACTGCCAACGCCGTACGCCATGGCCACGTGCCCGGACGGGACTTCGAGGTGCGGCTCACCCGCACCGGTGGGGTGCTGCGCGTGGAGGTGACCGACACGCGCGCCGAACGCGTACCACCGCTGTCCCTCGACGAACCAGCAGGCGACGCCGAGACCGGTCGGGGCCTGCTGCTGGTCGCGGCACTGGCCGACGCATGGGGGACCATGCCACGCGTGAACGCACCCGGGAAGACCGTGTGGGCGGCGTTGGCGCTTTGCTGACTTGGTGTCACCTGCTGCACCTGGCGCCGGCCAGCCGCCCTCGAGACGAGCGGGGGCGGCCTCGGTTCAGTGGAGAGGATTCCTCCCACCGAGGCTCCGCACCACGAAGGTCATGTGCTGGGTGTTTCCCACCTGGTTCCACGTGGAGTGGTTGCCGGTACTGACGGAGCCTTCGGTCCGGTCGCGTAACCACTGCTCGCCCGCTCCCGCTTCCACGCCTCGGAAGTCCGGGAGTCCGGTGAGGCAACGCGCGGCCTCCCGGTTGGCGTCGTCGTACTGCTTACCGTGCGGCACCTTGGACAGGTGGTAGGAGCGGGCGGCGGTGTAACGGAGGATGCCCCAGGGAGGGCCTCCGCCGCGCGCGGGCGGGGTCTTGGTTACGTACGTGGCGGGATGGATCCCGTAGTCGCCGTAGCGCAGTCGGGGCAGGTACGAGCGTTCGCTGTGCCGAATCTCGTGCCAGGTCTCCCAGTCCGTGCGCGGGGCCTCGTACGGGACGCCTTCCCGGAAGTCGTCGGGCGGTTCGGGGAATCCGCCCGCCACGACGGTGATGGTGTGCCATGAGGCGAGCGGGATCAGGGTGTCCAGGGCGCGCAGGGCCTCCTTGGCGGCGTCTGGGCGGTCGGGCAGGACGGTGGCGAGGTCGAGAAACAGGTCGGCGGGATGGCCCGTGGGCAGTCGGTCGAGCAGCGCGGCGACGTCCGAGGCCGTGCGGTCGTTCCAGTCGCCGGGGAGCCGTACGCGGATACCCAGTCCGTCCTCGCGGTGTCGGGCTGCGGCAAGAGCGAGGGACTGTTGGGCGCCGGGGCGGCCGGGTCCGGTGACCGGCCGCAGGTTGCGGTGGTCCCACCACTCGGGGATCAGGACGTCGGCCAGGACCGCTGCTTCAACGTCGTCGGCGAAGGGTGCATCCAGCCAGGCGGACCCGAGGCGCTGTGCGGTGGAGATGTCCCCGGCCTCCTTGGTCAGGCGTTCGGCCAGTGGTTTCGGCAGCATGCCGGGGTGGGGAGGCAGCGTCCACAGCGGGGCGATCTGGCGCTGTACGTCCGGCGCCAGCGCGCGGTAGGCGGCTGCCGCGTGCGGCCGGGTCGGCAGGACGGGAACGTACAGCGGTACGACGGACATGGCGTTCCCCCTCGGCCCTGCCCGTGCTCGGTTCTTCCTGCGCTTCCTTCGTCTTCGTTCAGGGTGAAACCAGCACGGAAAGCCCGAAAGAGCGCCATTCAGCCACGGTTTGGCGAGGGCAGGGTTGTCGCGGCCACCTCTCGGCGGGAACGGTCCGCCGGTGTACCCGTCCCGTCACACACTGTCCGACCTGCCATATACGGTTGATCCGCACCACACGGGGCAACCGCTGCCACGCGAGCGTCCCGGGATCCACGGACGAAGGGGAGCGTCGTGAAACCCACTCTGGCCGCCGCGCAACTGCGGGGCAGTCTGACGCAGTACCTCACGACGACCTACGCGCTGGCCGACGACGACACCCGTCGGGCCCTTGAGCGGTTCCTGGGGGACCCGGAGTCGGGGATCTTCCGGGGTCCGTATCTGCGGATCAGGACGCCGTTCCACAAGGCGGACGACGGGTGGGAGCGGCATCTGGAGTGGCAGCCCGGGTTCACGCCGTGGCGGCACCAGGCCAAGGCGTGGCAGCGGCTCAGCACGCTGGGCGGCAGGGAGGCCGAGCCGACGCTCGTGACGACCGGCACGGGTTCCGGAAAGACGGAGTCGTTCCTGGTGCCGGTGCTCGACCACTGCCGACGGCAGAAGGCTCTCGGGCGGCGCGGTGTGAAGGCCGTCCTGCTGTATCCGATGAACGCGCTCGCCACCGATCAGGCGGGCCGCATCAGCGACTACCTGACCGCGCCCGACCTCGCCCAGGTGTCCGCGGGTCTGTACATCGGCGACCGGCCGGACACCGACTTCCGGCGGGTCATGACCCGGCGCGAGGAGATGCGTGTCTCCCCGCCGGACGTGCTGATCACCAACTACAAGATGCTGGACCTGCTGCTGCAGCGCGGTGAGGACCGGGCGCTGTGGGAGGGCGCGGACGTCGCGTACGTGGTGCTGGACGAGTTCCACACCTACGACGGCGCGCAGGGCACCGACGTGGCCATGCTGCTGCGCCGGCTGGCGACGGCGGTCGGCGCCGCGCGGCCGGACCGGCCGCTCGGGCGGATCTGCCCCGTGGCGACCTCCGCGACGCTCGGGGCGGGGCGGGCGGACACACCCGCCGGGGGCATCCTGGACGTTGCGGCGCAGGTGTTCGGCATGCCGTTCACGGCGGACGCAGTCATCGGCGAAGAGCGGATGACCGCCAAGGAGTTCACCGGCGAGGTCGACTACGCGCTTCCCGAGCCGCCCACTCCGCAGGAGGTCATCGCGGTGTCGGGCGGCATCGGGGTGGAGGCGAAGCCGGATCTGCTGGACCTGGACGGGCTCGCCGCCCGCATGCTGGGGCGGCAGGGCCTCGACGCATTCCGTATCGGCCGTCTGCTGAAGCGGCACGACTTCACGCAGGGCGTGCTCGCGCTGCTCGACGGTGACCCGCTGGACGAGTGGGGCCTGCGGGACCGGCTCGCGCGCTTCGGTTACGCCTGGGGGCGCACCGCCCGGGAGAACCCGCAGCTGGTCCTGCAGGCCCTGGCCCGTTTCGTGGCCTTGCTGTCCGCCGCCCGGGATCCCGACTCCGACGAACGGCGTCCGCGTCCCCTGCTGCACGTGGAGGCCCATCTCTGGGTGCGGCCGGTGACGCGTGTGCTGCGCGGGGTCGGCCGGACACCGGAGTTCCGCTGGTACGAGGACGACCGCGCGCAGGCCCGGCGCGCCGCCCTGGCCGCGGCTCCGCCGTCGGACGAGGAGGACGGCCCCTCCGCGGGCAGTGGGTCCTCAGCCGGGGCGAACCGGCCGCAGCCCCTGGCGGGCACGGATACGGCGGTACGCCCCGCCCAGGTCCACCTACCCGCCGTGTACTGCCGCGCCTGCGGGCGCTCCGGCTGGGCCGCGCTGTCCCCGGAGGCCGATCCGCAGCAGCTCGTCATGGCGCAGGACCGGATTTGGCGGGCGGGTGTCGGCCGGGACAAGCGCCGCATCCGTTACTTCGTCTCCGCGACCGAGCCGGAGCGGCGCCAGGCACTCGACGCGCTGGCCGGGCGACTGCCCGCGGGCGGCGGCGTTGATCCGCTCTCCGTGGTGGTACTCGACGGGGCACAGGGCACCTACCGGCTGCCGACGGCGGGAGATGACGGGGACCTGGTGGACGCCTGGTTCGCGCTCGCGCTGCTCGACAAGAAGACCGCCGACAAGGCGGCCAGGGACGACCGCTGCCCGGCGTGCAACACCGACAACAGCATCCGGTTCCTCGGTACGACGCAGGCGGCGCTGGCCTCGGCCACAGTCACCCAGCTCTTCACGGGCGGGGACATCGCGCTGGTACCGGAGGAACGCAAAACACTGCTGTTCAACGACTCCACGCAGGACGCCGCGCATCGCGCCGGATACGTCGCCAACGCCTCGTACAAGTTCTCGCTGAGGTCGCTGCTCGCGCACAACCTCGACGACTCCGGAGCGGCGACCGCGCTCAACGACCTGATCGGCAACGTACTCGACTCGGTGGACGACCCCGAAGCGCTGGCCGCCGTCGTACCGCCGGATCTGCACGACGAGCCTGGTGTCGACCGGGTGCTGTCGGGGCGCGGAACCGGCGACGCCCGTACCTGGCGGCTGATCGGTGAACGGCTCGCGTTCGCCACGGTCATGGAGTTCGGGCTGCGGTCACGGCTGGGCCGCACCCTGGAGCTCACGCGGACGGCCGCTGCCGAGGTCGTCGTCGAGAACCCTGAGCGGGTCACCGACCTCGCGCGCGATCTACACCTCGCGCTGCCGGGACAGATGGTGATGGCGGGCGGTCTCCCCACACCCGAGCGGTATCTCGCCTACGTGCGAGGCCTTCTGGAGCGGCTGCGCCTGCGCGGCGCGGTCCGGCACCGGTGGCTCGAGCAGTGGATGCGGGAGGCCGGCGCCGACCGGTTCCTGATCAGCGGCCGGCGGCCCGATGGCATGCCCGCTTTCCCGGAAGGGGTCGCCCCGCCGAGGTTCCTGCTGGACGGGCAGAAGGACAGGACAGAGTTCGACGTGGTCACAGGTCGGCAGGCCTGGTTCCAGGACTGGACCCGCCGCTGCCTCGGACTGGACGCCGCCGGGGCCACCGAGTACCTCCGTCGGCTGCTGCCTGCCCTGGCCGACGAGCACGTGCTCAGCGTCCGGACGGCGAAGGACCGCACCACGCGCGTCTACGGCCTTCAGCCCGGCCACATCCAGGTGCGGCTGCTGGACGACTCGATCGTCAACAAGGCGTTCGTGGCGTGCGAGGACTGCGGCTGGCAGCAGGTCGTACCGCCGGAGCGGCGCACCCGCTGGTACGGCCATCCGTGCCCGCGCTACCGGTGCAAGGGATACCTGACGCCGCCGCAACCGGGGATGCGCCTCATGGCACCGTCCGAACCGCGCGGCGGCAGCGGGGGCGTCACCGGCGCGGGCTTCGGTGCTCTCCAAGAGCGCGACTACACGAACGACTACTACCGGCGGCTGTACCTGACCGGTGGCACGTTCCGTGTCGTGACGGCCGAGCACACCGGCATGCTGACCCGTGCGCAACGAGAGCAGGTCGAGCGGACCTTCCGCGCCGGAACGCACTACACCGACCCGAACGTTCTGTCCTGCACGCCCACGCTGGAACTCGGCATCGACATCGGCGACCTGTCGGCCGTACTCATCGGCTCACTGCCGAAGGGCCCCGCCAACTATGTGCAGCAGTCGGGCCGCGCGGGACGCAAGACCGGCAACGCGTTGGTCGTCGCCTTCGGCGGACGCCGGGCCCGGGATCTGTACTACCTGGACCAGCCGCGAGAGATGATCGCCGGCGACATCGTGCCGCCGGGCTGCTATCTGTCGGCGGTGGAGATCCTGCGCCGCCAGTACACGGCGTGGCTGCTGGACCTCGCCGCGCGAGGCGGGCTCAGGACCGCGGACGGCGAACAGTTGCAGCCGGTGCCCCGGCTGGCCTCCGCTCTCTTCGGTACGACGGGTTGGTGCCAGGACCTCGCGGATGCCGCACAGACGCACGGGGCGACACTCGTCGAGCAGTTCCTGGCCCTGTTCCCCGAGGGCGGGTCCCCCGTACAGGGCCAAGGTGACTCCGCCGCGCGGGACGGTGACGACGCCGGGGTGTCCGCGCACGCCGCCGACGCACTGCGGGAGTACGCGACCGGCGGCATCGTGCGTGCGCTCCAGGAGGCGGAGGAGGACTGGACGGGGCGGCGGGAGGAGTTGCGGCGCAGGATCGCCGCGATCGACGAGGCCGTCGACTCACTGGCCCGCACGGACGAGGTCCAGGACCGGGAGCGGCGGGAACTGCTCGCCGAGCGCCGCAGCACCGGCGATCTGCTGCGGGACCTGAGCCGGACCAGCGCGCACGGCACCCTCGTAGAGCTGGGTCTCCTGCCGAACTACAGCCTGGCCGACACCACGACCCAGCTGGAGGCCATGCTGTACTGGTCCGAGGTCCCCTCGGACACCGACGAGACCGCCGAGGCGCCCGGCGGGACCGACGCGCCAAGAGAACACCGAACTCCCGCCGGTACGCCTCGCGTCTACCGCAGCGAGACCCGCGACTACGAGCGCTCCCGCAAGATCGCCCTCACCGAACTCGCCCCGGGCAACAGCTTCTACGTCAACGGCTACAAGCATGTGGTACGCGCCCTCGACATCGGCAGCCCGGAACGCCGTGCGTGGTCGGTGTGGCGCCTGTGTCCGTCCTGCGGATACGTGCGCACACGCGACGCCCAGACCGACACCTCGCCCTGTCCGCGCTGCGACGGGCGCGAGATCGCGGACGCGGGCTGTGTCCAGTACGTGCTCCAGCCGCGCCGGGTCGTGGCCCGCGACAAGCGGGACGACGCACGAGTGCGCGACGACCGCGACGAGCGTGCCCGCAGGCAGTACGCAGTCCTCACCACCGTGGACATCGATCCCGCCCACCTGGCAACCGGTTCCTGGCGGCATGACACGGCGACCTTCGGCGTGGACTTCTCCCGCCGAGCTGTCATCAGAACGCTGAACCTGGGACTCGACCGGCAGGATGGCAGCTCAACGGTTCCGCTGGCGGGCGAGGACGTCCGGATCAACCCCTTCTATGTCTGCACGAGTTGCGGCGGCGCGACGGCAGACGGTCGGCCGGTCGTCGACCAGTCGCAGCACGCGCTGACCGAATCGGGGGCCGCGGCCACGAAGGGGAGCGGCCACCATCTGCTGTGGTGCCCTCGTCGGCGCACTCAGAGCTCCGGGCACGGCGAGAGGCAGGGGGCGGGGCAGGACGTACCGCTGCTGCTGGCCCACGAGTTGACCACGGAAGCCGTGCGGATCCTGCTGCCCGCCTCCGTGACACGGGCCCGGGAGCGACTGGCCTCCTTCACCGCGGCGCTGTTCGCCGGTATCGCGGCGCGCTACGGCGGCGACCCCGACCACATCGAGATCGCCGCGGCCTCGATGCCGGACAGCCCGGAACAGCTCGGCTCCGACTTCCCGCGGCGCTTCCTCGTCGTCTACGACCGGCTACCCGGCGGCACCGGCTATCTGCACCGGCTGGCATCCGCGGCCGGGTTCCGCGAGGTGCTGCTGAAGGCGCGCGAGGTCATCGAGAACTGCCCGTGCCAGCAAAAGGAGTTGGACGGCTGCCACCAGTGCCTCCTGCGCAGGGTGCCCCCGTCGGACTACGACCGGGTCTCCCGTCGCGAGGTGCAGTCCATGCTGGACGAACTCCTGGGCGCCGACGGCGAACGCTGGCAGACCTCACCGGTCTCGACGACCCGCCAGATTCCGCTGGAACAGCAGGCGGAGAGTGACCTGGAGGTCATGTTCGTCGACACGCTGGAGGAGTGGGCCAAGCAGCCCGAGTCCCGTGCGGCGGCGGACACGTACACCACCCCGGCGGGCACCCGGGCGCTGGATCTGCGGCTGACGACCGGCGACGGAGCCACCGTGAGCTGGCGGGTCTCACAGCAGCGCGTCCTCGACGGGACCCGGCCCGACGTGCTCTTCGAGCGGCTCGACGCTCCCGGTCCACGGCTCGCCGTCTATCTGGACGGCTACCGGTATCACGCGACCCCCGAGCACAACCGTCTCGCGGACGACGCGACGAAACGCGCCCGGCTGCGGGCCGACGGACTGCGGGTGTTCCAACTGACGTACTACGACGTCAAGGAGTGGCGGCGCCGCGTCCGCGACACCGGCTATGCCGGAGTCGCCTCGGTCGATCCGGTGTGGATGCCCTACGACCCGGCGGCGCAGAACCGGGCACGCTCCTACTACGCCCAGACCCGGGGCGGGCTGCCCGGCGAGCTGTCGGAGACCGTCTGGGTCAACCCGGCCGAACTGCTGCTCGCCTACCTCCGCGCCCCTGACGCGCAACAGTGGCACCATCGCGCCGAAGCCACCGTCGCCGGCCTCATCGGTACCCCTGGCCTACGGGACACACCGGTCGAGGCGGAAGCGGTCGGCCGAGTTGTCGAGGCGGCATTGCGCGACGAGGTCGTGCACGAACAGAAGGGGCCTGTGCGCGTCCTGGTGGCGACGGACAGGTCTGGATGCCGGCTCGTCCTGGTCGCCGACGTGCGGCACCGGCCGCCGACATGGACGGCGCTGACACTCCTGGACGACAGTGCCCACGCCGTTGCGGAGGAGAAGACCCACAAGCGGCGTTGGCAGGCATGGCTGTACTGGAGCAACGTGCTGCAGTTCCTGGAGCACGGCGGGGGCGACAGCGCACAGCTCACCACCACACTGCTCGACGGCTTCACCGCCGACGTGCTCACCGTGACCGGCGGCCAGGGGTGGCTGTCCTCGACGCGGATCACGCCGGTCGTCAACGGCGAGCCTCAACGGGCGTCGGACACCCTGCCACCGGTTGCCGTGACCGCCGGACTGCCCGCAGTACCGGCGAGAACAACCGAGGAGCCACGGTCCGAAACCCGGCCCGAGCGGGACGGCGCCTGGGACGCGGTACTGGAGTACGTGGACCCCGACGAAGCCGGCCTGGCCGAACTGGCCCACGCACTCGCAGACCTGGGCGTTCCCGCGCCTGAGGACGGCTTCGAACTCGACGAGCACGGCTGGCAGGCCGAACTGGCCTGGCCCGACGCCCGGCTCGGCGTGGTGCTGGCGCCGCAGGGAACGTCCGAGGAGCCGGATCACGAGGCACAGGACCGTGACCGTGCCTTCGCCGCCGCCCGCTGGGACGTACGTCCGGCGGGCGGGTGGACCGCGGAGGAGATCGCCGGACGCCTCGGCGTCGCTGCCGCGCGGACTCACGACGGCAGTCCTACAGGGGCGGGGCGGCGTGACACCGGCACGACCAAGAACGACAAGAACGAGAACGAAGACGGGGAGTTGGCATGACGAGGACCGGGGGCGTGACGCTGCGCCTGCTCGACAAGGCGGACAAAGAGATCCTCCGGCTCCCGCGCACGGTCAAGGGCGCGCTGTTCGACTTCCAGCACAAGTTCAAGGAGAACCCTCGAACCCCGGGGCTCAAGCTCAAGCAGCTCAAGGGCGACAGTCGAATCTGGTCCGCTCGGATCAACGACGAGTACCGCGCCCTCCTGCTCAGACTGGCCGAGGACGACTGGCTCATCGTCTCGGTCAAGCACCGCAAGGAGGTATACGACCGGCTGGCGTACGGAATCAACACCGTCACCGGCGGCATCGAGTACGTCGACCTCCAGGTGGTGGAGGACAGCGTGCTGCGGCGCATCCCGCCGCAAGGGCCGTCGCCCGCCGCCCCGGCCGTCCCAGCCCCACCCACCGAAGCCCAACCGCTCGCCCCCGAGCCGCTGTTCGCCGCCTGGACCGACGGGCAGCTGATCGAGCTGGGCGTGGCCGAGCCCCTGGTTCCGGTCATCCGCTCCCTCACCACCGATGAGCAGCTCCTCGGTCTGATCGAGTACGCACCGCAGCTCACCGGCGAAGTCCTGCTCGCGCTTTACGACGGAAAGCCCTTCGAAGAGGTACGGGACGAGGTCACCGCCCCCGTCGCGGCTCCGGAGCCCGTCGACACCGAGGACTTCCAGACCGCCGCCGAACGGCCGGCCACCGTTGTCACCACGTCCGACGACGCGCTGCGCGAGGCGCTGGAGGCAGGGGACTTCGGCCGCTGGAAGGTCTTCCTCCACCCTGCTCAGTCCAAGCTGGTCGAGCGCCGCTACTCCGGTCCCGCACGGGTCGGCGGCGGCCCCGGCACCGGGAAGACCATCGTTGCCCTGCACCGCGTCCGCCACCTCGTGTCCCAGCTGGCGCCCGGTCACAGCAAGCCGGTGCTGCTGACCACCTACAACAAGAATCTCGCTGCCGACCTGCGCTCCCGCCTCCTGGAACTGGGCGGTGAGCTGTTGCTGTCGCGGGTGGAGGTGAGCCACGTCGACCAGCTCGCGCTGCGCGTCGTAAGGGAAGCCGAGCCCGGCAGCCGCAAGCAGACCATCGACGACAGCCAGGCCGTACGGGAATGGCGGGCGATGCTGGACGAACTCGGCGAGAGCGGCTGGGACGCGGAGTTCCTGCACGACGAGTGGACGCAGGTGATTCTCGGACAGGCAGTCGGTACCCGCACCGACTACTTCCGGGCTCGCCGGGCCGGACGCGGCAAGAACATCGGCCGGGCGGACAGGGCCGCCATCTGGCAGCTCGCCGAACGCTTCACGCAGCGTCTGGACCGGCTCGGGCGCCAGACGTGGGACCAGGTCGCCGAACGGGCCGCCCGTCTGGAGATAGGGCGCGAGCAGCGCATCCGCGCCATCGAACGGCAGCGGGAGGAAGCGGGCGGTCTGGATAACATCCACCTCCAGGACGGCTCCGGCGGCTGGCTCCGCTACCGGTACCGGCACATCGTGGTCGACGAGGCTCAGGACCTGCGCCCCGCGCACTGGAAGATGCTGCGCGCCATGACCGCCCGCGACGCGGATGACCTGTTCCTGGTGGGCGACACCCACCAGCGCATCTACAAGAACCAGGTGACGCTCGGCAGCCTCGGTATCAACATCCGGGGCCGGTCCGCGAAGCTCAGCCTCAGCTACCGCACAACACGGCAGATCCTGCGCTCCGCGCTGGAGGTGCTGGGCGAGGAGACCTACGACGACCTCGACGGGAACTCGGAGACCCTCGCCGGATACCGTTCCGTGCTCAGCGGCAGCGCACCCGGCATGCACCCGTGCACGGACTGGCAGACGGAACGCGAAGCGATCGCCGCACACATCCTGGCCTGGGACGCCCACCCGGACGAGCGGATCGCACACGAGCAGATCGCCATCTGCGTTCCCACCAATGTGATGGCGAGTGAGCTGGGAAACACCCTCGGGGAACACGGCATCCGGGCCCTGGAGATCGGTGCCGACGGCGCGCGGGGCGAACCCGGAGTTCACATCGGGACCATGTTCCGGTTCAAGGGGTTGGAGTACCAGCGCATGATCATCGCCGGGGTCAGCGACGGCCTGGTCCCCCGCGAACAGGTCAACCAATTGCGTCAAGTGGACCCAGCCCGCTACCGGAGGGAACTCCAGCGGGCGCGATCCCTGCTGTTCGTGGCGGTGACCCGGGCTCGCGACAGCCTCGACATCTTCTGGCACGGCATCCCGAGCCCGTTCCTACGCCGCCTGCTTCCTAAGAGGTGAGCAGTCGGGGAGTGGCACCCTGAAGGAGCGGCGCGTCCTGGGGAGTTTCTCCGGGGGTGCCGTTCTGGGAGGAGCGGCAGACGAGTCGGGCTGTACGCCGGGTTCTGTTCCCAGGGTTCCTCGCGGGCCCCTGGGCGACGGCCATCCATCTACGACCGGCGTTGCCGCCGGCCTCCTGCGGTCTACCCGCGGACTCGGGCGGGCAGCCCTCGAACGTCCGCGCAGGAGCACCGGGGTGCTCCCTCTTGACCTTGCTCCGGGTGGGGTTTACCTAGCCGCCTGAGTCACCTCAGGCGCTGGTGGTCTCTTACACCACCGTTTCACCCTTACCGAGGACCGAGGTCCCCGGCGGTTTGCTTTCTGTGGCACTGTCCCGCGGGTCACCCCGGGTGGCCGTTAGCCACCACCCTGCCCTGTGGAGCCCGGACGTTCCTCGGGAAGCCCCTTCAGGGACTCCACGCGGCCGTCCGCCCGGCTCGTCTGCCGTGTCGACCATGTTACCGGCCCGCGGGGTGCGGCCGTCGCCAGTACCGATCCGGCAAGGATCAGGACGAACGCCGCCAGCACCCCCGCCGTCAGGGGCTCGTCCAGGAACAGCGCCCCCGCCGCCACCGCGACCGCCGGATTGACGTACGTGAAGACCGTCGCCCGCGTCGGGCCCACCTCCCTGATCAGTTCCAGGAAGGCCACGAAGGCGACCGCCGTGCAGATCGCGCCCAGGGACGCCAGGGCCGTCAGGGTCCCGGCGGACGGCATGGCGGAAGGCCAGGTCAGCGCCGCCGCGGGGGCGTAGACCAGCGCCGCCAGGGTCAGGCACGCCGCCGTCAGGTGGAGGGACGGCACGTCCCTCAGCCACCTCGCCGCGATCAGCGGTGCCGTCGCGTAGCCCAGTACCGTCAGCAGCACCTCCGCCAGGGAGCGGGCATCGCCGCCGGTCAGGTGCGGGACCGTGAGGGTCGCTACGCCGGCCAGGCCCAGGGCCAGGCCGGTCAGGCGGCGCAGGCCGAGGTGTTCCGTGGCGCCGAAGAAGCGGGCCAGGGCCACCCCGACGATCGGAACGCCCGCGATGAGCAGGCCCGCCGTCGAGCTGGAGAGGTGGCGCTCGGCGTCGGTCAGGGTCCACCAGGGGCCGATGATCTCTATGCAGGCGAAGGCCAGCAGGGGGCGCCAGTGCGTCCGTATCGTGCGGGGCAGGCCGCCCTGGCGGAGTGCGAAGGGGAACAGGAGCGCGGCGCCCAGGGCGCATCGCGTGAACACCACCATGGACGGGGAGACCTCCTCCACCGCCACCTTGATCAGCAGATACGGGATGCCCCAGACCACGCTCATCAGGGCGAACAGGAACCAGCCGCGTGCAGTCATGCGGCGAGTTTCGGCCCCCTCACCGCCTGCTGTCTTGAACGCTGTTGCGGTACGCCGCCGGGGTCACCCCGAGTACGCGGCGGAACCATCGCGTGAGGTGCGCCTGGTCCGCGAAGCCGACCATCCCGGCGACCTCGGCCGGGCGCAGGCCCGTCTCCAGCAGGCCGCGCGCCCTGCTCACCCGGTACTGGGCCAGCCAGGCGTACGGCGGTATCCCCATCGTCGTACGGAAGGCGCGCAGGAGCTGGTAGCGGGAGAGGCCGAGGTCGGTGGCGAGGGACGCGAGTGAGGGTGGGGCCGTGAGTTCGTCGGCCAGGCGGTCGCGGACCGTCCTCGCTATGTGGCCCGCGCCCGCGACGGTGTCGGTCGTCGCCCGGGCGGTGGAGTGGCGGCGGGTCAGGGCTGTCATGAGCCACGGGATGCGGGACTCGGCCTCCAACGGGTCGGGGCAGGCGGCCAGTTCGGCGTGCGCGAGGCTCAGGGCAGCGGCCAGTTCCGGGTCGTCCAGGAGGGGGGCGTGGAAGTATGGGACGGTGCCGAGGGTGCCGTCCGTCAGGAGCGACGGCTCGGCGTACAGGGCTCGGTAGGCGTAGCCGCCGGACTCGGCCGGGCCGCCTGTGTGCATCTCGCCGGGTGCCAGTACGACGATGGAGCCCGGGCCGGGGCGGATGCGGCCACCCCGGTAGTCGATGACCTCGCTGCCGCCGAGGCAGACGCCGATCGTGAACTCGTCATGAGCGTGCGGGGCGTAGACGTGCCGGTCGAAGCGGGCGGTCAGCAGATCGAGCGGGGGGCCGTCCTGGCCGAGCCGCGCCCTGGTCCACAGCGCCTCTTCCCTCACCACGCACCCCCTCGCTCCGCCTAGCAGTGCAACGCAGGCGGCCTCAGAGAAAGTCCGCCGTGTCCAGGTCGAAGGCGAAGGGCTCGGGCAGGGCGAGCGGTTTACCAAAGGCTACGGCGCGCAACTCCTGGTAGTCGGCCGACTTCGGGTCGCTGAACAGCGTGACCCACGAGGTCTCTCGGTCGACCAGCAGGTAGAGCGGGATACCTCCGCGGGCGTAGCAGCGGCGCTTGGCCTCACGGTCGGTCTGCGGCCTCGACGACGTGACCTCCAGCACCATGGCGACTCCTTCACACGGCATCCAGGGATCGGCCCCCCGGTAGAGCCTCAGCTCCTTGGGAGCGAACGTGCCGTCCGGGATCACGTGGTCTTGGGGGTAGCCCTCCGCATTCTTCAGCTTCAACCCCTTGTTCCCGGAGAACTGCATGTCGGTCTGAGACCGCCGATGCAACTGACCCACGATGCGGCTGACGCAGTGCTCGTGATGACCGTCCGGCAGCGGGGCCACGGTGACTTCCCCCTCGACCAGCTCCACGCGGAGGCCCTCCGGGGCCTCAAGGTCGACAATCCACTCCAGCAGGAGCTTCTGGGTGATCGGATCCTGTGCCATGGCGTCCATGGAACGCCCTTACAGCAGCTCACCGGCACGGAACAGTGGCAGGTCACCTGTACGGGAGTCCGCCGGAGGCAGCCGCTTGACCCCGCCGCAACGTCAACGTCTCTACTGATCCCATGCGGATCGGAGAACTCGCCGCCGCCGTCGGTGTCACCACCCGGACGGTGCGGCACTACCACCATCAGGGGCTGCTGCCCGAGCCGGAGCGGCGGCCCAACGGCTATCGGGACTACACGCTGCGGCATGCCGTCGTGCTGGCGCGGATCCGGCGGCTGACCGAGTTGGGGCTCGGGCTCGCGGAGGTGCGGGACGTGCTCGCGGAGGAGGCCGGGAAGGATCTTGTCGAGGTGCTCACCGAGCTCGATGAGGATCTTGCCCGGCAGGAGGACGCCATCCGGGAGCGGCGGGCGCGGTTGCGGGCGCTGCTGGCGACGGAGGGCGCGGTGACCGCCGAGGGGCCCGTGTCGCCCCGGCTCGCGGCCCTGTTCCAGGACATGGCCCACGTCGTCTCCGACTCCCCCATGGCCGCCAAGGACCGCGAGATGCTCGCGTTGATCGAGGCCACGGCCGGCCCCGAGGGGCGGGAGCAGCTCGTGAGCGCGTTCGGGAAGGCCTTCGCCCGGCCCGGCGGCAAGGATCAGGTCCTCGCGGCCTACTCGCTGCTCGACGACCTCGCCGAGGCCGACCCCTCCGACCCGCGCGTGGACGACGCGGCCCGCGCCCTGGCCGACTGTCTGCCCCCCGACCTGCTCCCGGAGCGGCCGGACGTCGACCCCGACAACAGCTTCCTGCGCGCCTTCTACGCCGACTTCGCCCCGGCACAGGCCGAGGCGATCCGCCGCACGCTGCGGATCCTCACGGAAGGGCACGGGCCATGACGCGGACCGCGCTCACTCTGCTGCGGCACGAGCTGCGGCTCGTCGTCAGCCTTTGGTTGTGGGTGGCCCGGCGTCGGCACGGGCTCGGTGACGGCACCGGCTTCGGGTACGCGCGCGGGCAGGGCACGATGATGCTGGGGTTCGGATTCGTGATCGTGATCGAGTCGATCATGATGTCCGTGCTGCTGCGCAACCACCCGGCCGTGCAGCGGGTGTGGTTCATGGTGGACATGTACACCCTCCTGGTCGTCATCGGGATGCACGCCGCCTCCGTCGTGCGGCCGCACGTCCTCGACGCCGGCTTCCTGCGCGTCCGCCGTGGCGCGCACGTCGATCTGCGCATACCGCTGGAGAAGATCGCGCACGTGCGTCGTGAGCTGCGCACCACCCATGAGCGCGCCGCCGGCGAACTCGACCTCGCCATCGGCGCACAGACCTCCGTCACGCTCGAACTCGCCGAGCCCGTCGCCCACTTCACCTTTCTCGGCCGTCGGCGCGACATCCACCTCGTCCGCTTCCACGCCGACGACGCCGACAGTCTCGTCAAGGCGGTCACACGGGCTCGAAGCGCACCTTCGCCGCTCCCGGATCCGCCTGTGTGAGGCGGACCCTGAGCCGCTCCCCCAGCGGTAGCGCGTCCATGCCCTCGATGCCCTCGATGCGGCCGATGATCGCCGGGGACTCCAACTGCACGGTCCCGACGGCCGGTCGGCGCTCCTCCACCTCCACCACCCAGCCGTCGAACACCTCCCCCACCCGGTCCTTCAGCAGCGCCGCCTCCACGATGTCGACGCACTCCCGCTCGACCGTGCCCGCCCGCCGGGTGCCCTCGGCCATCCGGGCCGGCAGCGCGTCGAGGGCGGCCGGCACCCACTCGGGCACCGGCCGGCCGGCGGCGGCCGCCAGGCAGATCTCGGACGCGTACCGGTCGGCGAGGCGGCGCAGCGGGGCCGTGCAGTGGGCGTAGGGGGCGGCCACGGCGGAGTGGGTGGTGAGGGGCGGGAGGGCACCGCCTGTGAAGACCGTGTAGCCGGCGCCGCGCAGCAGTGTCGTGCACTCCTGGAGGAAGGCCGCGTGGTGCGGGCGGTGCGGGTCGAGGGAGCGGACCAGCGAGGCGTACGAGACGTGGTGCGGCCAGTCGATGTGCAGGGCGTGGGCGGTACGGCGGAGGCGGCCGACCGCTCCGTCGGGGGCGGCTGGGAGGGTGCGCAGGATGCCGGTGCCGCCGGCCAGCATCAGGTCGGCGGCGGCAATGCCGGTCAGCAGGGAGATCTGGGAGTTCCAGCCGTCGGCGGGGAGCGGGGCCCGGTACGCGAGCTCGTAGGCGTGATCGCGCTCCACGATCTCCTGCTCCGGCACGCTGAGCGAGATCCCGCCCCGCTCCACCTCCAGCCGCTCCCGCAGCTCGCCGATCTCCTTCAGCAGCGCCAGCGGTTCCTCCGCCGTCCCGGCGTCGATCTCCCTCTGCACAGCCGCGTAGTCGAGCTTGGCCCGGCTGCGGACGAGGGCCCGGCGGACGTCGACGGCGAGCGTACGGCCGTCCCCGTCCAGGTCGATCGTCCAGAGGACGGCGGGGCGGTCCCGGTCCGGGAGCAGGCTTGCCGCGCCCTCGCTCAGCGGCTCGGGGTGCAGCGGGATCCGCAGGTCCGGGAAGTAGAGCGTGGTCACCCGCCGGTGGGCCTCCCGGTCGAGCGGGCCCGACGGTACGACGAAGGCGGCGACGTCCGCGATGGCGTACCGGACGCGGTAGCCGGTGCCCTGCCGGGACAGGTGCATCGCCTGGTCGAGGTCGGTGGAGGTGGGCGGGTCGATGGTGAGGAAGGGGATGTCGGTGGCGTCGTACGACGGGAGGACGGGAGCTTTCGCGGCTCGCTCGGCCTCCGCCAGCGCCTCGGGCGGGAAGCTCCCGGGGATGCCGAGCTTGGTGCGCAGCTCGGTGAGGGCGGCCCGGAGGGGGGCCTCGGGGGCGCCGGTCACTCGGATGTGGCGGCGGGGCATGAGTCGAGCGTAGGGCGAGGGTCGTCGGCGGGCACGCCGTACGCTGTGGCGGAGTTCGACTGAAGGAGTACGTGTGCTTGTCCTGCTGCCGCCTTCCGAGGGGAAGGCCTCGTCCGGTCGGGGTGCCTCGCTGAAGCTGGAGTCACTGTCCCTGCCGGGACTCACCGAAGCCCGTGAGGCCGTCCTCACCGAGCTGGTCGAGCTGTGTGCGGGTGATGAGGACAAGGCACGGGACGTACTCGGGCTCAGTGAGGGGCTGCGGGGCGAGGTCGCCAAGAACGCCGGGCTGCCGACGGCGGGTGCGCGGCCGGCCGGGGAGATCTACACCGGGGTGCTGTACGACGCCCTCGACCTGGCGTCGCTGGACGCCGCCGCGAAGAAGCGGGCGACTCGGTCGCTGCTCGTGTTCTCGGGGCTGTGGGGAGCCGTGCGCGTCAACGACTGTATCCCCTCCTACCGCTGCTCGATGGGTGTGAAGCTGCCCGGCCTCGGGGCGCTCGGGGCGCACTGGCGGGCGCCGATGGCGGATGTGCTGCCCGAGGCGGCCGGGGACGGGCTGGTGCTGGATCTGCGGTCGTCGGCGTACGCGGCGGCGTGGAAGCCGAAGGGCGAGGTGGCCGGGCGGACGGCCTCGGTACGGGTGCTGCACGCGCCGACGCGGAAGGTGGTCAGCCACTTCAACAAGGCGACCAAGGGGCGGATCGTACGGAGCCTGCTGACAGCGGGTGCCGCGCCCAAGGGTCCGGCGGAGCTGGTGGAGGCGCTGCGGGACCTCGGGTACGAGGTAGAGGTGGAGGCGCCCGGGAAGGCCGGGAAGGCGTGGACCTTGGATGTGCTGGTGGCGGAGATCCACTAGGCCACTATTGCAGCATGCGCAACGACCTTTGCGCATGCTGCTAGCCCTGGGCAGGATGAGGCCATGACCTCCGTCCTGGATCTCGCGCCCGTCGTCCCCGTGGTCGTGGTCGACGACCCCTCCGACGCCGTACCGCTGGCCCGGGCCCTTGTCGCGGGCGGGCTGCCCGCCATCGAGGTGACGCTGCGGACGCCGGCCGCCCTGGAGGCGATACGCGAGATCGCCGGCGCCGTACCGGACGCGGTGGTCGGGGCGGGCACGGTGATCACGCCGGGGCAGGTGATGGACGCGGCCGCGGCGGGGGCGCGCTTTCTGGTCAGCCCGGGCTGGACGGACGTACTCCTGGACGCCATGCGGGCGTCCGGGGTGCCGTGTCTGCCAGGGGTGTCGACCACGTCCGAGGTGGTGGCGCTGCTGGAGCGCGGGGTGCGGGAGATGAAGTTCTTCCCGGCCGAGGCGGCGGGCGGCACGGCGTTTCTCAAGTCGCTGTACGGACCGCTGCCGCAGGCCCGGTTCTGCCCGACGGGCGGGATCGGTCCGGCGTCGGCGCCCGGCTATCTCGCGCTGCCCAACGTCGGGTGCGTGGGCGGGAGTTGGATGCTTCCGGCGGACGTGGTGTCGGCGCGTGACTGGGGGCGGGTCGAGGCGCTGGCGCGGGAGGCGGCCGGGCTCAAGGGTTCAGGCGCGCAGGTGTGAGGTGTCGTTGAGGAGCCGTACGCTCGCGTTGCCGTCGGCGTAGTACGCCACCGCCGAGAGGGAGGCCGCCGAGAGTTCCATACGGAACAGGGACTCGGGCGGGGCGCCCAGGGCGAGGCGTACGAACGTCTTGATCGGGGTGACGTGGGTGACGAGGAGGACCGTGCGGCCCGCGTACGCCGCGATCAGCTTGTCGCGGGTGGCGGCGATGCGGGTCGCGGTGGCCGCGAAGCTCTCGCCCTCGCCGGTGGGACGGGCCTCGGGGTCGGCCAGCCAGGCGGTGAGGTCGCCCGGGTAGCGCTCGCGGACCTCGCCGAAGGTGAGGCCCTCCCAGGCGCCGAAGTCGGTCTCGCGCAGGCCGTCGTCGATGCTCACGTCGAGGCCGAGGCGGGCGGCGACGATGCCGGCGGTCTCCCGGGTGCGGGCCAGCGGCGAGGCCACGACGGCCTGGATGGTGCCGCGCCGGGCGAGGGCGGCGCCGACGCGCTCGGCCTGTTCCCGGCCGACGTCGGAGAGGGACGGGTTCGTGCCGCCGCTGCCGGAGAACCGCTTCTGGGGGGTGAGGGGGGTTTCGCCGTGCCGGAGCAGTACGAAGGTGGCCGGCGCTCCCATGTCGGCGGGACCCCAGCCGGTCGAGGGCGCGGCCACGGTACGCGCGGCCCGTACATCGGCCTCGGCCCGGGCCACGGCCTCGGCCCCGGCCTCTCCCGGCCGGCCGGACGGCTGAGGCTCCGCCTCGGTCACCGCGGCCCTCGCCGCCCTCGCGTCAGCCGCCTCCAGTTCCGCCATGGAAGCCGCGGCCGACCACTGCTCTCCCCGCTTGCCCGCGTCCATCGCCTCGTTGGCCAGCCGGTCCGCGTGCTTGTTCTGCTCGCGGGGGATCCACTCGTACGTCAGCTGCGGGGCCGGGAACACCCGCGCCGCCTCCGCCGCCAGCGGCTTCATGTCGGGGTGCTTGATCTTCCAGCGGCCCGACATCTGCTCGATGACCAGCTTGGAGTCCATGCGGACGTGGACCGTGGCCGTGGGGTCGAGTGCGTGCGCGGCGCGCAGGCCCGCGAGCAGGCCCCGGTACTCCGCGACGTTGTTCGTGGCGACGCCGATGTACTCGGCCGCCTCGGCCAGCGTCTGGCCCGTCGCCGCGTCGATGACGACCGCTCCGTAGCCCGCGGGCCCCGGGTTGCCCCGTGACCCGCCGTCGGCCTCGACGATGAACTCCCGCACGACCAAAGCCCCTTACCGACCGGGTCCTAGAGACCCGACTCCGCCGTACGCACCAGGATCCGGCGGCAGTTCTCACAGCGCACCACCGTGTCGGGCGCCGCCGCGCGGACCTCGCTAAGCTCGGTGATGGCGAGCTCCTGGCGGCAGCCCTGGCAGGTGCGCTGGTACAGCTTGGCCGCGCCGATGCCGCCCTGCTGCTGGCGCAGCTTGTCGTAGAGCTTGAGCAGGTCCGCGGGGACCGACCCCGCGATGACCTCGCGCTCCTTGGCGACCGTCCCCAACTCGCTGTCGATCTCCTCGAAGGCGGCGTCCCGGCGGGCGGTCGCGTCGTCGACCTTCCCCTGGACGGCACCGACCCGCTCGGTCAGCTCGGCGACCCGCTCCTGCGCGGACTCGCGGCGCTCCATGACCTCCAGGACGACGTCCTCCAGGTCGCCCTGCCGCTTGGCGAGGGAGGCGATCTCGTGCTGGAGGTTCTCCAGGTCCTTGGGGGAGGTGACGGCGCCGGAGTCGAGGCGCTGCTGGTCGCGGGCGGCGCGCTGGCGCACCTGGTCCACGTCCTGTTCGGCCTTGGTCTGCTCGCGGGCGCAGTCGCTCTCCTCGGTCTGCGCGGCCACGAGCAGGTCGCGCAGCTGGGTGTGGTCCTTGGTCAGCGACTCGATCTCGGCGTGCTCGGGCAGCGACCTCCGCCGGTGCGCGAGCTGCTGGAGGCGGACGTCGAGGGCCTGGACGTCGAGAAGTCGGATCTGGTCGGCCGGCGCGGCGTTCAGTTGGGGGCTCCCGTGGTTCTAGTGGGCGGGTTGGACGCCGCGTGGGCGGTCCAGGGGTCGGTGACCGTCTTCGAGACGTGGACGCGCAGGTCCCATCCGTTGCGGTCGGAGATCTCGTCGAGCTGGGCGGCGGCCAGCTCGCACCAGGGCCATTCGGTGGCCCAGTGCGCCGCGTCGAGCAGCGCGAGAGGACTGTGGGACACGGCCTCGGATGCCGGGTGGTGGCGCAGGTCCGCGGTGAGGAAGGCGTCGACGCCGGCCGCCCGCACCTGGTCGAAGAGGCCGTCGCCGGAGCCGCCGCTGACGGCGATCGTGCGGACCGTCGCCTCGGGGTCGCCGGCCACGCGGATGCCCTGCGCGGTGGCGGGCAGCCGCTCGGCGACGCGGGCGGCGAGTTCGCGGACGGTGAGCGGGTGGTCCAGCTCGCAGACGCGGCCCAGGCCCCTGCGCCCCTCCGGGTCGGTCGGGTCCAGCACCAGGGGCCGTACGACGCGCAGGTCCAGGGCGCCGGCGAGCGCGTCGCTGACTCCCGGGTCCGCCGTGTCCGCGTTGGTGTGCGCCACGTGCAGCGCGATGTCGTTCTTGATGAGCGTGTGGACGACCCGGCCCTTGAAGGTGGAGGCCGCGACCGTCGTCGTACCGCGAAGGTAGAGGGGGTGGTGGGTGACCAGCAGGTCGGCGTCCAGCTTCACCGCCTCGTCCACGATCTCCCGGACCGGGTCGACGGCGAACAGCACCCGGGAGACCGCCTGGTCGGGATCGCCCACGACGGTGCCGACCGCGTCCCAGGACTCGGCCCGCTCGGCGGGCCACAGGTTCTCCAGCGCGGCGATGACTTCAGACAGACGGGGCACGAGGGACAGGCTACCTGGCTGGTCCGTACGGCTGTACCGGCGCCGGAGCGGCCGGAGCGACTCCCCGGTGGCCGTCCGGCGCCACCACGGCTCCGTTCAGCACACGCACCCCCGTTTCCTCAGGCGAATCGTTCCTCTGCCACCCCTTTGTGTGAAGCGGAACCTTCCCGGTCCCACGCCTGTGCGTGCGAAAACTAGCTTCGTCACTGGAGGTGACCGGACCATGACGGCCTGTGCGATCGAGTCGGCGGCGGAGCACGAGGACGGCGACGCGCCTCGGGCGGGATGCGCCATCACGGCGGACGGTTCCTACGCCGCGCGTCTCGCACCGGCGGGCGACTGCTGGTTCCCGGAGCGCTGGACCCTGGACGGCCCCGAGCCCTACGCCGTGCCGCTGCCCTCCCACCAGCCGGAGGAGCCCGGCACCGAGGTGCAGCCGATGGGCGACGGGCGGGTCCTCATCCGCCGCCCGACCGATGGACGGCATGTGTTCTCGCTGCTGTACCCGACCGGGCCCGGCACGGGTGAGCTGCTGCTGGGCGCGGTCCAGTGCCCGGAGGAGGGGACCCGGCTGCGGATGCTGCCTCCGGCGCCGGGCGGCGACAAGGCCTACGCCCTCGCCGTGGGCCGGCGTTCCAGCGCGGTGTGGCTGGTCGCGGGGGGCGCCTTCGGGCCGGAGCACCTCGCGCAGATCCCGGGGCGCTGCTCGGGTGGAGTGTGGCTGGACCGGGAGGGGCGGATGCTGGCCCTCGACCGGGAGTCCGGGGGCCGTACGAAGGCGGTGGTGGTCGATCTGGGGCGGGGCGGCGAGGTGTCGCCGCTGCTGCAGATCGCGGACGACAGCGACGACCGGGTGCTGCTCGCCGACCCGGACAGCGGGCTGCTGCTGATCCGCTCGGACGCCCCCTCGCCGGGGCAGGAACGGTTGGGCTGGGGCGTGCTGGGCAGCACCCTGCCGGTGCGCTTCCCGGAGTGCCTGCGGATGCCGGAATGCGCGGTGACGCCGTTCGCGATCCAGCCGGGGCAGGTGCTGACGCCGGAGAGCTGCGGGGTGGCGCTGCGCGTCGACGGGCCGGTCGGCAGCTGGGTCGGGGTGTGGCGGCCCGCGGAACGGCAGGTGTGTCATCTCGCGGCGCCCGAAGGGTGGTTGGCGGGCGCCGGGTGGTGGACTCGGGACGGAGTGCTCCAACTGCCGTATGCCACGGCGGAGGTGCGGTGCGGGGTGGCTCGGGTGGGGGTGGCCGCCGGGGAGGAGTTCTCGTCGGCGGCGGAGGCCGAAGCACCCGGCGCGACACCGGAATCCACGGTGTCCGAGCCCGCGGAAACGGAGCCTCCGCGTCCCGTCGCGCCCCGTCCTGTGCCCTTGCAGCAAGCCCCGTTGGGCGGTCTTGTAACGAACTAGTGGCGGTTGGCGTGGCCGTCTGGATTCGGCCCATGGTCGGCCGGTTAAACTCGCCCGGCTGTAAGAAAGATCATGTTGACGGGGTGAGTTTTCCGATGAGCAACGCCAGCACGACCCAGCCGGGGCCGGCCGACGTTCACGACGTTCAGAAGGTCTCCGGCCGCGGCAGGCACCGGGGCCCGGTCTCGGCCCAGGACGGCGAGACGGCCCCGCGCGGCCGGCATCGCAAGCCGGCCGAGGAGAACGAGACGGCGGCCTGACGCCGACGCCGCGCGGCCCCGCCCCCACCATGAGGGGCGGGGCCGTTCTCGTATCTGCCCATGGCGGTTTTGTCTCTACGCCTTTTACACCCTTACACCCTTTACGCCCTTTTCAGTCCGAGCACTTCCGCCGCCGCGAACGTCTCCCCCGCCGGCCGCTCCGCGTAGTGCGGTGTGAGCAGCGCGTCCAGCTCGTCGTAGGTGAAGGTGTCCTGCTTGCTGTCGAACTTGGCGGCCACCCGTGGCCGTTCGACGATCGCCACCATGCCGCCGTGCACGACGAGCAGCTGGCCGTTGAGCCGGGCGGCGGCCGGGGCGGCCAAGTAGCCGACGAGTGGGGCGACATGCTCGGGGGCGAGCGGGTCGAGGCCGTCCTCGGGCCGTTCGAGGCCCGCGAAGACGTCCTCGGTCATACGGGTGCGGGCGCGTGGGCAGATGGCGTTGGCGGTCACGCCGTACTTGGCGAGCGCGAGGGCGGTGGAGGTGGTGAGGCCGACGATGCCGCCCTTCGCCGCCGCGTAGTTGGGCTGCCCGGCGGATCCGGCGAGGAACGCCTCCGAGGAGGTGTTCACGATCCGCCCGTACACCGGCCCTCCCGCCGCCTTGGACCGCTCACGCCAGTGCGCGGCGGCGAACCGGGTGGTGTTGAAGTGCCCCTTGAGGTGCACCCGGATCACCGAGTCCCACTCCTCCTCCGCCATGGAGAAGACCATGCGGTCGCGCAGGATGCCCGCGTTGTTGACCAGGATGTCCAGCTTGCCGAACTCGGCGATCGCCAACTCGACAAGCTCACCGGCCTGTTGGAAGTCGGCGACGTCCCCGGTGTGCGCGAGCGCCTTGCCGCCCGCCGCACGGATCTCGGCGGCGACCTGCTCGGCGGGGCCGGCGGAGGCATCGCCCGAGCCGTCCCGGCCGGGTTGCCCGTAGTCGTTGACGACGACGGCGGCGCCGAGCCGGGCGAGTTCGAGCGCCTCGGCCCGGCCGAGCCCGCGACCGGCACCGGTCACCACGGCGGACAGCCCTTCGAGTGGCAGCGACACGAATACCCCCGTCAGATCTCGATGCAGGTGCGCAGTGCCGTGCCCGTGCGCATCTGGTCCAGGGCCTCGTTGATCTCGGCCAGCGGCACCCGGTGGGTGATCAGGCCGTCCAGGTCGATACGGCCGGCGCGCCACAGGGCGATCGTCCGCTCGTAGGAGCGCAGGACGTCGCCGCCGCCGTACATGGACGGCAGGATGCGCTTCTCGTCGAAGAACAGCTCGAACATGTTGAGCTGGAGGAAGTCGTCCATGGCGCCGGCGCCCACGACGACGAGGGTGCCGCCGCGCCGGGTGTTCTCGTAGGCCGTGCGGGCGGTGGCGGACCTGCCGACGACCTCGAAGACGTAGTCGAAGCCCTCGCCCGCGGTGACCTGCTGCTTGGCGTCGGCCAGCCCGTCCGGGGAGACGGCCCTGGTGGCACCGAACCTGAGCGCGGCCTCGCGGCGGGAGGCGACCGGGTCGACGGCGACGATCTCGGCGGCGCCCCTGAGCCTCGCGCCCTGGATCGCCGAGATACCGACGCCTCCGCAGCCGATGACGGCGACCGACGAACCGGCTTCCAGATCCGCGGTGTTGAGTGCCGCGCCGAGCCCGGTGGTGACGCCGCAGCCGATCAGGGCCGCGATGTCGAAGGGCACGTCGTCGGGGATCGGCACCGCGCAGCCCGCGTCGACCACGGCCTCCTCGGTGAAGGTGCCGGTGCCCGCGAAGCCGAAGAGGTCACCGCCGGGGCGCTTGAAGTTGGGGGTGCCGGCGTTCATGAACCCGGCCAGGCACAGCTCGGTCTGACCACGCTTGCACGCGGGGCAGGCACCGCAGGCGGGCAGCCAGCACAGGACGACCCGGTCGCCCGGCTTCAGATGCCGTACGCCTTCCCCGACTTCGAGGATCTCCCCGGCACCCTCGTGGCCGGGGACGAAGGGCGCGGGCTGGGGCAGTACGCCGTTCATCGCGGACAGGTCCGAGTGGCACAGCCCGGTGGCCCGCATCCGGACCCTCACCCGGCCGGGGCCGAAGCCCACCGCCTCGACGTCGTCGAGGACCTCCAGCTTGTCCTGGCCGATCTCGTGCAGTACGGCTGCGCGCATGGTGCGGCTCCCCTCAGGTCATGCGGAGTTCAGGAGTGTTCGACGACGGTGTCGGCGAGAACGGGCGTGTCGTCCCGCTCCACCGAGCTCACGGCGACCCGCACGGCCCCGCCCCCGGGCCACATGCGGATCCGCAGGGCCTCCCCCGGGTATACGACCCCGGCGAACCGGGTGACGTAGGACCGCACCCGCGTCACATCCCCGCCGAGCAGTGTGTCGACGACCGCCTTGAGGGTCATGCCGTAGGTGCACAGCCCGTGCAGGATGGGCCGTTCGAACCCGGCGACCTTGGCGAACTCCGGGTCGGCGTGCAGCGGGTTCCAGTCGCCGGAGAGGCGGTAGAGCAGGGCCTGGTCCTCGCGGATCGGCCGTTCGACGGTACGGGCGGGCTCACCCTCGGGGGGTGCGAGGCGGGCGGAGGGGCCCCGGTCGCCGCCGAAGCCGCCCTCTCCGCGGATGAAGATCTGGGCGTCGTTGGTCCAGAGCGGGCCCTCGGCGTCGGCGACTTCGGTGCGCAGCACGAGGACCGCCGCCTTGCCCTTGTCGTACACGGCGGGGACGCTGTGGGTCGCGGTGGCGGTGCCGGCCGCCGGGATGGGCCGGTGGACGACGAGGGCCTGCCCGCCGTGCAGGACGCGGGCGAGGTCGACCTCGATGCCGGGCATCGACAGTCCGCTGATCACGCCGGGCGAGCCGGAGCCCGCGACGGTGGCGAAGCTCGGCAGGACGTGCAGCCGGGACTCCAGGGTGTAGCGCAGTTCGTCGGGGTCGGTGGCGGGGACGCCGGCACCGATGCCGAGGTGGTACAGCTGGACGTCCTTGGAGTTCCAGGAGATCTCGTCGGTCCGGGGCTCGGCGGCGAGAGCCTTGGCTGCGTCGATGGGCATACGGCTCCTGACGGTGGCGGGGGTCAAGACCTCGGTACGGCCGTCCGCACCGTCGGCCGCACCGAGGTCGTCACGGGCCGTTCTAGAACGCGTTCCAGTCCGGCGCCCTCTGTATAGCCGAGCGCTCCGCAGTTGTGAAGGCTTCTGACGCCGTGTCAGGTCGGTCGGAATCCCGGTCCACGCCCGGCTCGGTCGCCCATGACATTTGTCCTGCGGAATCGCGTACAGCCGCCACTGCCGCGCGGCGGTCCGGGTCCGTACCGTCGATGTCATCGGTTCGTACCGACAGGGGGCAGGGGCATGGCCTGGTTGCACAAGAGCCGCGGGACCGAGTGCGAGACCTTCAGGGAGGAGCGCAGCCCCAACGCCTACAGTCTGCTGCCCTGGCTGCTGATGGGCATGGGCGCCTTCTCCAACCTGTTCCAGGGGGAGACCCAGGAGCCGTGGATCGGCGGGCTCGGGCTGCTCACCTTCAACTCGCTCTACATCTACGTGTCGTTCCGCTCCTTCGTGAAGGAGAAGCGGGAGGAGACCTCGACCCGGGTGGCACTGGTGCTGCTGGGCCTGGTCACCTGCGCGCTGGCGCTGGCGTACGGCGGCAACTGGCTGCTGTTCTTCCCGCTGCTCGGGCTGGCCACGGGCGCGGCCGTGCGGATGCCGCAGCTGCGCCCGGCCGGTCTGCTCGTGGGTGTGCTGGCCGGGGCCGTCTCGGTGGCCCACGACGGGTGGGGCGGCCTCGACATCGCGTACGCCACCTGGATCTCGACGATGGTGACGGCGGCGATCCTGTCCCTGTCGGAGGCGGTACGGCAGCTGCGCACGGCCCGCGAGGAGCTGGCCCGGCGTGCCGTGGAGGAGGAACGTCTGCGCTTCTCCCGGGATCTGCACGACCTGCTCGGCCACACGCTGTCGGTGATCGTGGTGAAGTCGGAGGCGGCGCGGCGGCTGGCCGCCGGGGACGTGGCGGCGGCGCAGTCCCAGCTCAACGACATCGAGGCGGTCGGCCGCCAGGCGCTCACGGAGATCCGCGAGGCCGTGACGGGCTACCGGCGGGGCAGCCTGAACACCGAGCTCGACCGCGCCGTCTCGGCGCTGCGGGCGGCCGGCATCGAGCCCGTCGTACGCCGCTCGGGCCCGCCGCTCGTGCCGCAGGCCGAGGTCCTGTTGGGCTGGGTGGTGCGGGAGGCGGTCACGAACGTCGTACGGCACAGCGGCGCGGACCGGTGCGAGCTCGTCCTGTCGGGCAGCGGGGAACGGGTGCGGCTGACGGTGACGGACGACGGGGACACGCACGTCTGCGACCACCCCGAGAGGCCGGCATCGCTCCGCGGCACGGGCCTGATCGGCCTCACGGAACGCCTGACCACGGCCGGCGGCACGCTGACAGCGGGCCCCGGCCCACGCAACGGCTTCGCGGTCACGGCGGAACTGCCGACGGAGTCGAGGGAACCGACACCGGATGCGATGCGGCAACCGGTCGGATAGAGCCACGGAGGCAACCTCAGCGACGCGGGGAACCGCAGGCCGGCCACCGCGGACCCGCCACCGCTGCACCGCTCCGCAAGCCCCGAGCCCTTGGGCGAACCCCCGCCACACCCCGGGTCCACCACGCCCCGCACGACCTACCCTTGGCCCGTGAACGAGATGCCCCGGGACCACCGGCCCGCCAAGTCCATCCGGGTCCTGCTCGCCGAGGACCAGGGCATGATGCGCGGAGCTCTCGCTTTACTGCTCGGGATGGAGCCCGACATCGAGGTCGTGGCCCAGGTGTCGGCCGGGGACGCGATCGTGGACGCCGCTCTCACCAGCCGCCCCGATGTCGCCCTCCTCGACATCGAACTGCCGGGCCTCAGCGGCCTGGACGCGGCTGCCGAGCTGCGCGACCAGGTCCCCGACTGCCGGGTGCTGATCCTGACGACGTTCGGCCGCCCCGGCTATCTGCGCCGGGCCATGGAGGCGGGCGCCGCCGGCTTCCTGGTCAAGGACGGCCCCGTGGAGGAACTGGCCGTCGCCGTCCGCCGCGTGCTGACCGGCGAGACGGTCATCGACCCGGCGCTCGCCGCGGCGGCCCTGAGCGCCGGCCCCAACCCCCTCACCGCCCGCGAACGCGACGCCCTCAACGCCTCGACGGAGGGCGCGACGGTCGCCGACATCGCCGCCAAGCTCCACCTGTCCGAGTCCACGGTCCGCAACTACCTCTCCTCCGCCATCGGCAAGACCGGCACCCGCAACCGGATGGAGGCACTGCGGGAGGCACGGCAGCAGGGGTGGCTGTGAACAGACCGTCCCCTCGGGCCCCAGGCACACGAACGAACAGGCCCGTTTCCCAAGAGAAGGTCAAGAATTCGTTAGTGAGCCAAAGCATCGGAATAGTTGCCCGGGCAGACGGAGTTCGGTGTACACATGACACAAACGACGACTGACCAGCCCCCCGGCAGAGCGACCACGGGCGCCCCCGGCACCTCCGGCGCCGTCGTCCCGGTCCTCGCCTTCGCGGGCATCGTTGTCGCGGTGATGCAGACCCTGCTCGTCCCGGTCATCAAGGACCTGCCGCAGCTGCTGAGCACCGCGCCCAGCAACGCCACCTGGGTCCTGACCTCCACCCTGCTCTCCGGCGCCGTGGCCACCCCGATCATGGGCCGCCTCGGTGACCTGTACGGCAAGCGGCGCATGCTGATCCTCAGCCTCGGGGTGATGGTGGCCGGCGCGCTCGTCAGCGCCCTCAGCAGCACGCTGCTCCCGATGATCGTCGGCCGTACCCTCCAGGGCTTCGCGATGGGCGCGATCCCGCTCGGCATCGGCCTGATGCGCGACATGCTGCCCCGCGAGAAGCTCGGCTCGGCGATGGCCCTGATGAGCTCCTCGATCGGCGTCGGCGGCGGTCTCGCACTGCCCGCCGCGGCCCTGGTCGCCCAGCACGCCGACTGGCACGCCCTGTTCTACGGCGCCGCAGGCCTCGGCGTCCTCTCCATCGTCCTCACCCTTCTCGTCGTACCGGAGTCCAAGGTCCGCGCGGAAGGCACCTTCGACCTCCTCGGCGCGCTCGGCCTGTCCGCCGGACTCGTCCTCTTCCTCCTCCCGATCACCAAGGGCAGCGACTGGGGCTGGACGTCGGCCACCACGCTCGGCATGTTCGCCGCCTCGGCGGTCGTCCTCCTCCTGTGGGGCGTCTACGAACTGCGCACCAAGGCCCCCCTCGTCGACCTGCGCACCACGGCCCGCCCGGCCGTCCTCTTCACCAACCTCGCCTCGATCATGGTCGGCGTCAGCTTCTACGTAGTCTCCCTGGTCCTCCCGCAGCTGCTCCAGCTCCCCAAGGAGACCGGCTACGGCCTCGGCCAGTCGATGGTCGTCGCCGGCCTGCTCGTCGCCCCGCTCGGCCTGACGATGATGGTCACCGCCCCGGTCTACGCCCGGCTCTCGGCGAAGTACGGCCCCAAGACCACCCTGATCCTCGGCATGCTGATCATCGCGATCGGCTACGGCGCCGGCCTCGGCCTGATGAGCGCCCCCTGGCAGAGCCTCGTGATCTCGGTGGTCCTCGGCGCGGGCATCGGCCTCGCCTACTCCTCCCTCCCCGCCCTGATCGTCGGCGCGGTCCCCGCCTCGGAGACGGGCGCGGCGAACGGCCTCAACACCCTGATGCGTTCCATCGGTACGTCGGTCTCCAGCGCCGTCATCGGCATGGTGCTGGCCAACACCGCGAACAACGTCGGCGGCGTCGCGATCCCGACCATGCACGGCTTCCGCGTCTCCTTCCTGATCGCCACCGCCGCGGTCGCCGTAGGCCTCCTCCTGGCCCTCTTCCTCCCGAAGCAGCGCCCGGCCTCCGCTCACCCGCAGCTGCGCGCCAGCAGCGAGGAGGACGCCAACCTGGCACGCGCCGAGGAGGCACTGCGTGGCTTCCGAGGCCGGGTCGTCGACGCCGAGGGCAGCCCGGTGGCCCGCGCCAAGGTCACCCTGATCGACCGCCGGGGACGCCAGGCCGGCGCCACCCTCTCCGCGGACGACGGCAGCTACGCCCTCGCCGTCCCCGCCCAGGGCGCCTACGTACTGGCCGCCCGAGCCGACGGCCACGCCCCGCTCGCCTCGTCCGCCACGCACGCCGGCGACGACAGCACGGTGGCCGTGGACCTGGCGCTACCGGGGCAGACGGTCACCGCCTGAGCTCCCCGCCGCCCCCCACCCCCCGTCGTCCACATGACGGGGGGTGTGGTGCACGATGGGCGCCCATACGGCCGTACGCAGGACACTCACGTACGACGGGACACACCCGCACAACCGGAAGGACCCCCATGGCCCCGGCCGCCAAGCCCGAGATCCTGGCCGCGTTCGAGGCGGCGAAGGGGTTCATGCCGACCGGCGAGGGCCTGGCCCTGTACTCGGCGGCCGTCGAGGCCGGACGGCTCGGACTGCCGCTCCTGGAGGTCGGCACCTACTGCGGCCGCTCCACGATCCTGCTCGCCGACGCCGCCCGCGAGGCCGGGGTGACCGCCCTCACGGTCGACCACCACCGCGGCAGCGAGGAGCAGCAGCCGGGGTGGGAGTACCACGACCCGGAGACGGTCGACCCCGAGCTGGGTCTGATGGACACCCTGCCGACGTTCCGCCGCACGCTGCACCGGGCGGGCCTGGAGGACCATGTGATCGCCCTGGTCGGCCGCTCACCCCAGGTGGCCAAGGTCTGGGGCGCCCCCCTCGCCCTGGTCTTCATCGACGGCGGCCACACCGACGAGCACGCGAGCGCCGACTACGAGGGCTGGGCGCCGCATGTGGCCGACGGCGGGCTGCTGGTCATCCACGACGTGTTCCCCGACCCTAAGGACGAGTTCACCGGCCAGGCCCCGTACCGCGTCTACCTCCGGGCACTGGAGTCCGGCGCGTTCACGGAGGTGTCGGTGACGGGCTCGCTGCGGGTGCTGAAGCGGACGGGCACAGGAATCTGAACTCCGGCGCGGCTCGGCCGTGGCCTTCCCGCGCAGGCCGCGGTCGGCCCGTAAGGTGGCAGGCGTGTCGTACGTAGGTCCGGACTTCGATCCTCCCCAGCCCCGCCGCAGCCGCCGCCGAGCCCTGACCGTCGCGTTCGCCGCGCTGGTGCCCGGGGCGCTGCTCGGATGGGTGATGTACGAGGCGGTGGGCGGCGACGGAGGTGGCGCCGGCAACGCCGCCGTACGGCCGTCGGGGGCACCGTCGAATTCAGCGCCGACGATCTCCGCCACGAACAACGACAAGCCGCCGGGCCCCACCCCGACGACGGACGCCACCTCCGGCTCCCTCAAGGGCAAGGTCGTCGTCATCGACCCGGGTCACAACCCGAACAACTTCCAGCACACGGCCGAAATCAACCGCAAGGTGAACATCGGCACGAACTGGAAGGAGTGCGACACCACAGGGACGTCCACCAACGACGGCTACTCCGAGGCCGAGTTCACGCTGGACGTCGCCCACCGCATGCGCACGCTGCTGCGCAAGCAGGGCGCCACGGTCAAGTTCACCCAGGACGGGGACCGTTCCTGGGGTCCCTGCGTCGACGAGCGGGCCGAGATCGGCAACAAGGCGCACGCCGACGCCGTCGTCTCCCTCCACGCCGACGGCGCGGACGCCGGCCAACGCGGCTTCCACGTCATCCTCCCCGCCAAGGTGAACGAGGGCGCCGCGAACACCGCCCCCATCGTCACCCCCTCCCGCGACCTCGGCGAGCGCATCGCCGGTTCCTTCGTCCGCGTCACGGGCAGCGCCCCCTCCAACTACGTCGGCGACGGCACCGGCCTGGTCACGCGTAAGGACCTCGGCGGTCTCAATCTGTCAACGGTTCCCAAGGTGTTCATCGAGTGCGGCAACATGCGCGATAGCAAGGACGCGGCACTGCTCACCAGCGGGGCGTGGCGGCAGAAGGCGGCGCAAGGGATCTCTGAGGGAATCGTGAGTTTCCTGCGGGGGTAGTGGTCCACGGGCTGATCCCGGCGGACACCCTCGTCGGTCGGACGATAAGGTCGTCCTACGATGAGGGGCCACCCCCGCGCTTCACACCGGGGCCTGACGGCGACATGGTGACAGCGACGCCTCCAGCGATGCCGACGACGAGACGATTGACAAGGACCTGAAGTGAATATCCGCTCCCTCACTCGAGGCGACGGCGTGGTGATCGGAGCAGCGGTATTGCTGTTCATCGCGTCGTTCCTCCAGCTCTACTCCGCCTCTGGGTTCAACGTTGACATCAACGGGTGGGAAAACCTCGGAGTCGGCTTCGGCACCTACCTGGGCGGGGTCATCGGCGCTGCCCTGATCGTTGTCAACCGCATCCTGCCCCAGCCGCGCAAGGTCGCCGGGCTGGACCTCGGGACCGTCGGTGTGGCATTCACGATTCTCTCCGCGTGGAGCATGTTCTGGACCCTGGTGGACGTTCCGGAGGGCGGCAGCGCCGCCGCCGGGCTGATCCTGGGCTTCATCGCCGCTCTTGTCCTCGCCGCCGGCGCCATCGCCACCCCCCTCGTCCCCGCCCTCCAGGCCGCTCTCCTCCCGGCCCCCCGCCCCGCGGCTCCCCAGCCCTACGGCGGGCAGCCGCAGGCTGGTTACGGATATCCGGGTGCCCAGCAGTCGCAGGCGCAGCCGGGGCAGCAGCCCTACGGTGGGCAGCCGCAGCCGGGGCAGCCTTTCGGGGGTGGGCAGCCGCAGGCTCCCGCGCCGGCGCCCGCGGGGGACTTCTCGCCCTTCTGGTTCGCCGTGCCCGTGCCGCGGCCGCTGTTCGCGGAGGACGGTTCGCCGACGCCGATCGCCGAACTGGCGCCGGGCACCTGGTACTTGGCCGTCGAGCAGCGTGGTGCGGCCCTGGTCGCGCAGACGCAGGACGGTCGGCGTGGTGTGCTTCAGGACACCTCGGGTATTCAGCGCGGCTGAGCCGTAAGGCAAGTCGTACGACGGCCCCTCACCCTTCCCGGTGAGGGGCCGTTGTCGTACAGTCGCCCTCCGGCTGACAGGCTGTAAGTCTGATACACCGTCAGGAGGGGGCAGGCGTATGCGGCTCGGGCTCGCACTCGGCTACTGGGGGCGCGGCCCCTCCCCGGATCACGTACCGCTCGCCCAGGAGGCCGAGCGGCTCGGCTACGACTCCGCGTGGACCGCCGAGTCCTGGGGTTCCGACGCCTTCACCGCGCTCACCTGGATCGCCGCGCGGACGTCAAGGATCAAGCTCGGTACGGCCGTTGCGCAGATGGCCGCCCGCTCCCCCACGACCACCGCCATGCATGCCCTCACTCTCGATCATCTCTCCGGCGGGCGCATGATGCTCGGGCTCGGGCTGTCCGGGCCGCAGGTGGTGGAGGGGTGGTACGGGCGGCCGTTCCCGAAGTCGCCGCTCACGGCGACCAGGGAGTACGTCGATGTCGTACGGCAAGTGCTGCGGCGCGAGGCGCCGGTGGCGCTGGAGGGGCGGTTCCACTCCCATCCGTACCGTGGGGCGGACGGCACCGGGCTCGGCAAGGCCCTCAAGCCGATCACCCATCCCCTCCGCCCCGACCTGCCCGTCCTCCTCGGCGCCGAGGGCCCCAAGAACGTCGCCCAGACCATCCGTATCGCCGAGGGCTGGCTGCCGTTGTACTGGTCGCCGAACCGGCCCGAGGTGTACGGGGAGGCGATCTCCGAGATTCCCGACGGCTTCCTCGTCGCGCCCATGGCCCGCGTCCAGGTCTGCGATGACGTGAAGGAAGGGCTTCTCCCCGTCAAGACCATGCTCGGTTTCTACATCGGCGGCATGGGGCACGCCGCCCGCAACTTCCACGCCGATCTCATGGCGCGCATGGGGTACGAGGCGGAGGCACGGCGGATTCAGGAGCTGTTTCTCGGCGGCCGTAAGGAGGAGGCCGTCCTGGCCGTGCCCGATGCCTTCGCCGATGAGATCTCGCTCGTCGGGCCGCGTGAACGCATCGCCGAGCGGCTGGAGTCGTGGCGGAAGGGGCCGGTGACGGATCTGCTCGCGCTGGCGCCGGACCGGGAGTCGTTGCGGGTGTTGGCGGAGCTCAACGCATAGGCGCGGGACGGGTGTTCAGGACTGGAAGATGGCGACCGGGTCCAGGGTCAGTTCGGCCGTCCGGTCGTTCCATGAGCGCACCAGGCCCAGGCAGGTGGCGGGGAACTTCTCGTCCTCCGAGTAGTTGTCGACCGGGAACCTCCTGCGGACCCAGGGCCGTTCGCAGGTGATCTTCACACACGCGGCCGTCTCACCGGTGCCGTAGCGGGCGCGCAGCACGAAGTCGTCGCGGTCGGTGCCGCGGACCGTGAAGAGGCCGGAGACCGAGATGTAGGTACCGCCCCTGACGTCCGTCAGCGCCACCCCGTCCGTGGCGGCGGTGTCCCGCAGTTCGTCGGCGAGGGCCGCGGTGAGGGCGATCCGCTCCTTGACGAGGTCGGCGTCCACCACCCTGTCCTGCTCCCACAGCCTGTCCATGATCAGGCTGATGGTCTTCATCGGCGTGTTGACGTCCTTGCGCTCGGTCTTGGTCGAGGAGCCTCCGGACTGCTCCAGTTTGGCGCCGGCGCCGGCAACCGTGCCGGTCACTCCTGCGCCGCGCGAGACATTGACCTCCTGGGAGACCTGGACGTCGGACCTCGGTATGTGGAGGAGGTCCGCCACGTCCTTGACCTCCTCCTCGTCCAGGTAGAAGCACCTGCCGGAGACCGCGTGCCCGGGTTTGTTCCTCCTGCGCCAGGCCTTCACCAAGCGCCCCGCCCCGTACCGGAGCACGACGCCGCAGCAGGCCGCCGTCGCGAGCCAGAGGACCATCCCCGGCCAGCGCATGCTCCACCACTGACTGTCAATGACACCCACGGATCTCCTTGAACGCGTCGGGGAGTGAGGAAAGGCCGGCGTCGACCATGCGGCCGCCGGTCGCGTCGGCGGCCTTCTCCAGCGCCGCCGCGTCGGCCTCCCCGAAGTGCACGGGGAAGGTGAGTACTTGGCGGGCATCCGCGCCGAGACGGTCGTACCGGCGCAGGAACTCCTCGTACGGGATTCCCGCGTTGCTCTCGCCGTCCGTCATCAGCACGATGGCGACGGGCCGTTCGGGCGCCTCCCGGACGGCGTCGGCGGCGATGCGGTAGCCGCGGTCGAGGGCCGACCAGACGGCGGTGGAGTCGTCGAAGGAGTCGGCGGCGACGACCTTGCCGAGGGTGCGCAGGTCGCGGTCGCCGCGCACGGTGACCGTGCGCTCCTGGAGGACCCGCCCGCCGAAGCGTACGACGGTGAGGTGCTCGCCCCGGTAGAAGCGGGCGAACTTGCCGGTGGAGGACGCGTCGGCGCCGCTGAGGCCTGCGAAGGCGGCGCGCAGGCCGGCGATCCGCTCGCCGCGCATGGAGCCGGAGAAGTCGAGCAGGAACACCACCTGGTCGGTGGTGGCGCTCGCGGGATCACCGTAGTCGGCGACCAGTTGCTCCACTATGGACAGCCGGTCGGGGAAGGACAGGGCGTTGCCGACCGACTCGCGCAGGGGCTCGGACGGGGTGACGTCCTGGTTGACCGGGCGGCGCCAGGTGCGCTGCATCAGCTTGCGCTGTACGTCGTCCCGCAGCAGCCAGTCGACGACCTCGCGGTACGCGGTGCGTTCGCCGGGGTCGAGCAGGAGGAGCGGGAAGTCGGACAGCACCATGCCGTCGTCGGGATGGACGATCCGCAGGGGCTCGCGCAGCTTCTTGCTCGCGTTGAGGGACAGCAGCTCCGACTCGTGGGCGATCAGCGCGTTGGCCTCGCCCTGATGGCCGGTGTACGTCGCGATGAGCTCCCGTGAGCTGGCGCCGGTGAGGGTCTGTCCGGAGCGGAAGCCGCGCAACCGGTCGCAGGAGACGTCCTGTTCGCGCAGTGCGCTGCCGGTGCCGGCGGCCGCGGTGGCGACGCCGACGAGGGCGGCGCGTCCGGTGTCGCTGCTGCGCGGATCGGCCATTCCGAACCGTACGGTGCCGTCGGCCGCGGCGTCCGCGATGTCCGCCCACGACAGCCGTCCGTCCGGCGCCTCGGCCCGCAGGGTGTCGGCGACCTCGGGGGTGAGGCCGATCACGACGGGTGAGCGCATGATCGGGGTCGATTCGGGCCGTGCCGTCCGCCGGTCCTCGTCCAGGAGCCGCAGCAGGAAGGAGCGGTCGGAGACCGGCCAGGCCAGGTCGTACGACGAGCTCCGGGCGCCGGACAGGTCGGCTGTCGCCCGGTAGTCCATGTCCAGCTGGACTCCGGTGTCGTCCTTCAGCTCGTCCAGCAGGGGTTCCAGGTCGGCGAGTTCCGGGCTGGCGAGGACCCGCAGGGTGACGTCCTCGTTCCCTTGGGTGCAGGAGGTGAGGGCGGCGAGCAGGGTCAGGGTCAGACAGGCGGTGAGGGTGCGGGCGTAGCGCTTCATGGGGCGTCCAGCACGGGTGGCGGGCAGGAGCCCACGGAGTTGATGATCTCCTGGAGGACGTCCAGGTCGGGCTCGTACACCTTGGTCTCGTCGCGGTTGGGCCTCGGCACCTGGATGCCGCGTGTGCCCAGGTACTCGTTGAGCTGGTCGCTGCTTCCGTCCTCGCCGGAGAAGCGGACGCGGAAGCCCAACTCGATGGCCCGCTGGCGTAGTTCGGGGTCGTTCTCGATGACCCGGACCAGTCGGTCGCCCTTGTCGCTGAGGGAGATGAGCTGGGGCTCGGTGAGGGCGTAGGGGGTGGGGTAGAGCAGGACGCGGTCGGTGTCCTGCCTGCTGTACTTCTGCTCGTACTCGATCTGGTGGGTCAGGTACTGGTGCTCGTAGATCAGGGAGATGGGCGCGATGCTCTCGCCGAGGTCGGAGAGGTAGCTGTCGGCCTGTTCGTCGGCCCACATGCCCTGGAGGTCAATCAGGGGTTTGATCTTCGCGGCGACCCGCTCGGCCTGCTCCATCGCCTTGCCCTCGTCTCCCGCGCCGGCGCCGGGTGTGCTGTCGCCGTTCGCCACGAACGCGAGGATGCTGAGGTAGGTGCCCGCGGAGTTGGACTCGCAGACGCTGGAGGTGCGGACCAGGATCCGGCCGCTGTTGCTGCGTCCGCCGGCCCGGTCGAAGCCGATGCCGTTCCAGGTGTCGGCGCGCTCCTCGATGCCGTCCTCGTCCTGGTCGCCCATGGCCTTCCGCTCTCCGGTGCGGCCGTCGAGCAGGTCCATGAACTTGCGCATGTCGAGGTCGTAGTAGAGCGTCCTGCCGCCGTCGGTCGTGGGCTGCGCGGCGGCCACGCCCACCTTCTCCAGGGTCTCGGCGTAGGCCCGGAACGTGCCGAGCACCAGCGGCGTCACGAAGGGACGGACCGAACGGACCGAGTGGTCCTGCCGGTTGAGGATCTGCTTGGCCGCGGGCTGGCCGGACGGGAAGACCGCGTCCATGCCCTTCAGGGACTGGGTGGCGATGCCTCGGGAGCCGAGCCGGTGGATGTCGACGCGCAGACCGTGCTTCAGCAACAGCCGCTGCACCTCGGGGTCTTTGAAGTAGTCGGACTTGGAGGCCATCCTGGCCTCGATCGTGGTGATGCGGTCGAACGGGCGCAGCGCGTTGCCCGTGACCAGCAGGGCGATCAGGCCCGCCAGCGCGAGCGGAAAGGCCACCAGGACATGGCTCGGTAAGCGGGTGCGGGGGCGGTCCCTGTCGCGGGTGCGCAGTCGTGGTTCCTGCGCGGTGCGTGGTCTGTCCGCTTCGGATGTGGCGTGCGGTCTGTCTGCTTCGGACACCGGCTCTCCTGCCCTCTCCGGGAGCAGGATCGTCGGTGATCATCTTTACCGGTGAACGACCCTGCGGGGAACACCAGTTGAACGTAGTGACCCGTTCGGGCATCGGTGCAGCGGGTTTGAGTCACACCGTCAGGGCTACCCGCAGGGGCATGTCCCCTCGATATCGCAACGGTGCCAATCAGGCCGGCACGGTCATAGCGATCGTCGCCGATGTCATGGCCCTCATTCTGGGCCTGTGGATCTTGATGTACGTGCTGGACGCCAATCGGGCTAACGATTTCGTCCAGTTCATCCAAGACGCGGCCCGCTGGCTGGCGGGTTGGTCGTACGACCTGTTCACGTTCGACGAGGAGTGGGCGAGGGTCGTGGCAGGGTACGGCTTGGCTGCGGTGGTCTACCTGTTCGTGGGCCACGCGATTGCCAACCGGGTCCACCGCCACTGACCCGCCCCACACACGCCCCCATAGCGCTCAGCCGCAGCAGTCCGGGTCCAGTCCGGTCGGCAGCCGGTCCCCACCGAACACCGCACACGTCGCCTCGTGCCCACCCAGCGCGGCGACGGCCAGAAGCAGCGATCCGGCCGTCCAAGTGGTCAGTTCGCGCGGCCAGATGGCGTCGTCCTCGAAGACGAACCCCGTCCAGTACAACCCGCTCTCGGGGTCCCGCAGATGCTGGATGGACTGGAGAATCCCGAGTGCCCGGTCCGACTCGCCCATCGCCCACAGCGCGAGGGCGAGTTCGGCCGACTCCCCGCCCGTCACCCACGGGTTCGGCACGACACACCGCACCCCGAGCCCGGGTACGACGAAGCGGTCCCAGCCTTCCTCCATACGGGACTTGGCCTCGGCACCGGTCAACGCCCCGCCCAGCACCGGGTAGTACCAGTCCATCGAGTACCGGTCCTTGTCCAGGAACCGCTCCGGATGCCGGCGTATCGCATGCCGCAGGGCCCCGGCCGCCAACTCCCAGTCCGGCTGCGGCTCTTCGCGCTGCTCGGCGATGGCGAGCGCGCAGCGCAGCGCGTGATGGATCGAGGAGCTGCCGGTCAGCAGCGCGTCCGCGGTAGCCGTGCCGTCGTCGTCGCGCCGCCAGCCGATCTGCCCGCCCGGCTGCTGGAGCTTCAGGACGAACTCGATCGCGGCGTAGACGGACGGCCACATGCGGTCGAGGAACGTGTCGTCGCCGGTGGAGAGGTAGTGGTGCCAGACGCCTACGGCTATGTAGGCGACGAAGTTGGTCTCGCGGCCGGTGTCGGTGACGTCGTCGAAGGCGCCGTCCGCGTAGGCGGCGTACCAGGATCCGTCCTCGTTCTGGTGGGTCGCCAGCCAGGTGTACGCCCGCTCGGCGGCCGCGTGTTCACCGGCCGTGTCCAGCGCCATCGCCGCCTCGACATGGTCCCACGGGTCGAGGTGGTGCCCGCGGAACCACGGGATCGCCCCGTCCTCCCGCTGTACGGCGAGGATCCCCGCCACGGTCGCGGCGGCCTGCTCGGCGGTGAGGACCCCGGGCAGGACGAGGTGTTCTGTCCGGGGAGTGGTCACTTGGTGGCCGCCTCGGTGCCGGAGATGTGGGGCAGGTGGGGCAGGTGGGGCTTGGTCGCGTACGCCACGAAGCTCTTGCCGATCAGCGGGTTCAGCGCCTGCTCGGCGACCCGGGTGGCCAGCGGTTTCTTCATGATGTCCCAGACCAGCAGCTTGTGGTACGCCCGCACCGGCAGCGCCTTGTCGTTGTCGACGCCGAACGCGCACTTCAGCCACCAGTACGGGGAGTGCAGGGCGTGCGCGTGGTGGGTGCCGTACGGCTTGAGGCCGGCCTCGCGGATCTTCGCGAGCAGCTCGTCCGCCTTGTAGATGCGGATGTGGCCGCCCTCGACCTCGTGGTACGCGTCGGACAGCGTCCAGCAGACCTTCTCGGGGCCGTAGCGGGGAACGGTGATGGCGATCCGCCCACCCGGCTTGAGCACCCGCACCATCTCGGCGAGTACGCCCTTGTCGTCCGGGATGTGCTCCATGACCTCGGAGATGATCACGACGTCGAAGGACTCGTCGGGGAAGGGGAGGGCGAGCGCGTCGCCCTCCATGGCCGTGGCGGACGCGCCCTCAGGAGCTTCCCCCGCTTCCTTCATCGCCGCGAACCACTTCGCGACCTCGCGGATCTCCTCACCGTTCTGGTCCAGCGCGACGACCTGGGCACCACGCCGATAGCACTCGAACGCGTGCCGTCCGGCACCGCAGCCGAGGTCCAGGACACGGTCGCCCGGGGCGAGCGGGAACCGGGAGAAGTCGACGGTCAGCACGTGGCCCTGCTTTCGCGGTCGGAAGGGTGGGGGTGGGGGGAGTCGCCGGAGGGGGTGGTGTAGGTGGGGCGGCTGGAGGGGGTGGGGTGGGTAGGCGTGTGTACGGCGGTCATTGAGCGCCCTCGGTCACACGCGCGGCTTGGCCGGCTGTGGCGGCTTCGGTCACGCGCGCGGCTTCGCCGACGCTCGGGGCTTCGGTCACGCGCGTGGCCTCGCCGACGCTCGCGGCTTCGGTCACACGTGTGGCCTCGCCGACGCTCGCGGCTTCGGTCACACGTGTGGCCTCGCCGACGCTCGGGGCTTCGGTCACGCGTGTGGCCTCGCCGACCCTGGCGGCTTCGGTCACAGGCACGGCGTCGCCCGCCGAGGCGGCCTCTGTCACGCGCACGGCTTCGCCGGCCTTCGGGGCGACCTCGGTAACCGTCGCGGCCTCGGCCCCCTTTGCCGGTTCGGCATCCGAAGCGGCCGCGGAGCGGCGGGGTGTTCGGGGCGCGGCGCGGTCAATACCTGTTGCCGCGGAGCGGCTGTTGCTCGGCGCCGCGGAGCTGTCAGTGTCCTGGGCCGCGGAGCGGGGGGTGTCCAGGCCCGCGGAGCGGCTGTTGCTCGGGGCCACGGAGCGGCTGGTGTCCAGGCCCGCGGAGCGGCTGTTGCTCGGGGCCACGGAGCGGCTGGTGTCCAGGCCCGCGGAGCGGCTGTTGCTCGGGGCCACGGAGCGGGTGGTGTCCAGGCCCGCGGAGCGGCTGTTGCTCGGGGCCACGGAGCGGCTGGTGTCCAGGCCCGCAGAGCGGCTGTTGCTCGGGGCCACGGAGCGGCTGGTGTCCGGGCCCGCGGAGCGGTCGGTGTCGTGGCCCGCGGAGCGGGCTATTGCCTCGCGGTAGCGGGACACCGTGCCCTCCGCCGCCTTCGCCCAGGTGAAGTGCCGTAGAACCCGCTCACGCCCGGCCACTCCCAGCCGCTCGCGCAGTTCCGCGTCGCCGAGCAGTCGGCCCAGCCCAGCGGCCAGCGCCCCCGCGTCGCCCGGCGGCACCGCCAGACATGTCTCGCCGTCCCGCCCGGCGACCTCGGGAATCGCCCCGCCGGTCGTGGCGACGAGCGGCGTCCCCGTGGCCATGGCCTCCGCGGCCGGCAGGGAGAAGCCCTCGTACAGCGACGGCACGCACGCGACCTGCGCGGAGCGGACCAGGTCCACGAGCTCCGCGTCGGAGATGCCCTTGGCGAACTCGACGGCGCCTTCGAGGCCGTACCGTTCCATCGCCTGCGCGACCGGCCCCTCGTCGGGCCGCTTGCCGACGACGACGAGATGGGCGTCGGGGTGCTCGGTGCGGACCTTGGCGAGCGCCTCGACGAGGAAGACCAGGCCCTTGAGCGGGACATCGGCGCTGGAGGTCGTGACGATCCGGCCCGGGACCTGCCGTACCGAAGGATCCGGCGAGAACAGGTCGGTGTCCGCGCCGATGTGCACGACGTGGATACGGTCCTGCCGTACGCCGAGATGCTCGACGATCTCCTGGCGCGAGGTACCGGAGACGGTGAGCACGGACGGCAGACGGCGCGCCACGCGCTTCTGCATGCGCGTGAAGGCGTACCAGCGCCGCACCGACATCCGCCGCCGCCAGCCGTCCGCCGCGTCCAGCTCCAACTGGCGGTCCACGGTGATGGGGTGGTGGATCGTGGTGACGAGGGGTGCGCCCACGTCGCCCAACAGCCCGTATCCCAGGGTCTGGTTGTCGTGCACGACGTCGAACTCGCCGCGCCGGGCGCGCAGCAGGCGGCGGGCACGCAGCGAGAAGGTCAGCGGCTCGGGGAACCCGCCGGTCCACATGGTCCCCACTTCGAGCGCATCGACCCAGTCGCGGTACTCGTCGCGTCCCGGGGTGCGGAAGGGGTCGGGCTGGCGGTAGAGGTCGAGGCTGGGGAGCTCGGTGAGGGTCAGGCGCTCGGCGTGGTCGGCTCCCTCGTCGAGGACGGGGTAGGGCTGGGAGCCGATGACCTCGACGCGGTGGCCGAGGCGGGCCAGTTCGCGGGAGAGGTGCCGTACGTAGACACCTTGGCCGCCGCAGAACGGGTTCCCTTTATAGGTGAGAAGCGCGATGTCGAGCGGTCGCTCGCCGTCGGCGGCAAGGTCCTTGGGGGACCCGGCCTCCCTGGCCCCAGCGGTCACTCCGGACCCCCTTCTCCCTGCAATGTCCCGCGAGATTACGCCGGGACGCTAATCTAGAACAAGTTTCAGACTTGATCGTTCAAGAGGCTCTGAATCTACCGGCAGGTAGCGCCGCTGTGAGCGATGGATCAGGTGATTCACGCCACGGCCGACACCCTGGCATGCTCTGTCCGGTCACTCACCCTCACCGACTGTCACGGACGGGATCCATGCCTGCGGAAGTCAGTAGCGCGAGCCCCTCCTCACCGCCTCTCACCGAGCGGCAGGAGGCCCGCCGCCGACGCATCCTGCACGCCAGCGCGCAGCTCGCCAGCCGGGGGGGCTTCGACGCCGTGCAGATGCGCGAGGTCGCGGAGTCCTCGCAGGTGGCGCTCGGCACGCTGTACCGCTACTTCCCGTCCAAGGTGCATCTGCTGGTCGCCACGATGCAGGACCAGCTGGAGCACATGCACGGCACGCTGCGAAAGAAGCCACCGCAGGGCGACACGGCGGCGCAGCGGGTCGCGGAGACTCTGATGCGGGCCTTTCGCGCATTGCAGCGCGAGCCGCATCTGGCCGACGCGATGGTCCGCGCCCTGACCTTCGCCGACCGCAGCGTCTCCCCCGAGGTCGACCAGGTCTCCCGCCAGACCACGGTGATCATCCTGGACGCGATGGGCCTGGAGAACCCGACGCCCGAGCAGCTCTCCGCCGTCCGCGTCATCGAGCACACCTGGCACTCGGCGCTGATCACCTGGCTGTCGGGCCGTGCCTCGATCGCCCAGGTGAAGATCGACATCGAGACGGTCTGCCGTCTGATCGACCTGACGAACCCGGAAGGGCACAAGCCGGAAGGGCACAAGTAGGACCTACGAGACGGGTTCCCTTCGCCGGTATTGTCCGGATCAGGTTCTGGGGGTCGCCTTCCGGTCTTCCGACCTCTCGGTCTTCCGACTTTCCGGCCTCTCAGCCCGGACCGTCGATGTCGGCCCCAGCGGAAGCCGTGTGCCTCTCGCCAGAGTCGGCTACTCCGGTTCGAACTCCCTCACTCGTCCCGTAGGCCGATTTCCAGAATAGAACTCCCGTCCGGAAATAGAACCCCTCAAAAGGTAATTTTTCGGGCGCTACTCCTCCGGTGGAAACACCGGCTCCCCACTCCCCAGCAGCGTGATCACGATCGCCTCCACCGGGCAGCTCTCCGCCGCCGCGAGGATCCGCTCGTTCGCGTCGCCCTCCGGGTCGGCCGGATGGGACTGGCGGCCGGTGTCCAGGCGGAATCCGTCGGGGGCATGGTGGACGCACTGGGCCGAGCCGATGCACACCGACCGGTCGACCTCGACGTGCCAGCGGTCACCCATCCCCTACGCCTCCCAGCCGGCCGGCAGGTGGATCATCTTGTGCTCCAGATACTCCCCGTACCCCTCGGGCCCGAACTCCCTCCCCAGCCCTGAGTTCTTGTAGCCGCCGAACGGGCCCAGCATGTCCAGGCTGAAGGTGTTCACCGAGTAGGTGCCGGTACGGACCTGCCGTGCGACGTCGATGCCGTGCGCGGTGTCGGCCGTCCAGACGCTGCCGCTGAGGCCGTAGTCGGAGTCGTTCGCGATCTTCACGGCCTCGGACTCGTCGCCGTAGGGAAGGAGACAGATCACCGGTCCGAAGATCTCCTCGCGAGCGATCCGCATTGAGTTGTCGACGTCGCCGAAGAGGGTCGGCTCGACGTACCAGCCCCGGTCGAGGCCCGGCGGGCGCCCACCGCCGGTGAGGATCTTCGCGCCCTCCTCCTGGCCGATCCGGATGTAGTCGAGGTTCCTGCGCTGCTGCCGCTCCGCCACCAGCGGGCCGACCTGGGTCGCCGGGTCCAGCGGGTCGCCGACCACCAGGGCGCCGGCCGCGGCGGCGAAGGCCTCGGCGAACTCGTCGTAGCGCGAGCGCGGGAGCAGGATGCGCGTCTGGGCCACGCACGCCTGGCCGTTGTTCATCCAGGCGGCCGGGACGACACCGGCGACGGTCGCCTCAACGTCCGCGTCCGGCAGGACGACCGCCGCCGACTTGCCGCCCAACTCCAGCGTCACACGGGTGAGATTGCGGGCGGCGACTTCCATGACCCGCTTTCCGGCCGCCACCGACCCCGTGAAGGAGACCTTGTCGATGCCCGGGTGCCCGACCAGGTACTCGCTCACCTCGCGGTCCGCCGGAAGGACGGACAGCACGCCCTCCGGCAGCCCGGCGTCCTTCGCGATCTCGGCGAGGAGATAGGCGTCCAGCGGCGATTCGGGCGACGGCTTGAGGATCACCGTGCAGCCGGTGAGCAGGGCGAGCGCGAGCTTGGCGGCGGCGACGAACTGCGGGACGTTCCAGGGGACGACGGCCGCCACGACCCCGACCGGCTCTCGCCGCACGAGGATCTTCCCGAGGACACCGTCGCGCGTCTCCTCGTACGTGAAGTTCCGCGCGACCTTGATCGCCGCGTCCCACACCATCATCGCGCCGAGGGCCTGTGCGAGGACGCTCCAGGAGTACGGGGAGCCGTTCTCGGAGGAGATCACACGGGCGATCTCCTCGTGCCGTACGGCGATCGAGTCCTTGATGCGCGTGACGACCTCGATCCGCTCGTCGAGGCTCATCCGCGGCCAGGGCCCCTCGTCGAACGCCTTCCGCGCCACCGCGACCGCCCGGTCGACATCGGCCGACGAGGCGTGCGGCACGCGTCCGATGACCTCTTCCGTGTGCGGCGAGATCACCTCGATGACGTCCTTGCCCAGGGGGTCGGTCAACTCCCCGCCGATGAACAGCTGTCCGTGTTCCACGAGCTCGGTCATGGCCGACTGCCTCCCCGGAGCGTCACGCTGACGCACTGGCTCACTGACTCACTGACGCATTGACTCTGACGATCCATCAGATACACGGAACTGATACCAGTTCCACCCGTAGGAGTCCACGGACCGCACACACCTCACCCCTACGCTGATCAAGTCGGGGAGGGGCATGGAGATGGCAGCGCGTAAGGGCCACTGGGCGGCGTTCGGGGCATCCATGACGGCGGCCGTGTGCGGCGGACTGTGGATGACCACGAACTGGGACACCGTGCGGCACGAGAACGGTGTGTCGGTCCACCGGGAGACGCAGAGTCCGGAGGAGATCAGGGAGTACTGGACCCCCGAGCGCATCAGACAGGTCGAGCCCGTCGACATGCCGGTCTGGGACCCCTGCGAGCACTTCCCCACCCTGCTCTCGCCGGACTGCTGGTAGATGACTCGGGCTCCCATCGGAACCTGTTCTAGTTATAGTTGACCCGGTCGGCCGGAACGTGTCACGGCGATTGGGGAGTCCATGGCATCCATGGCGCAGGTGTACGACCACGGCGGCGGCGTGAAGTCCATCCAGGTCCCCATCCCCGACAACCCCCTCGGCCACACCCTCGTGTACGTCGTCGACACCGACCGGGGCCCGGTGCTCGTCGACACCGGCTGGGACGACCCGACCTCCTGGAACACCCTCGCCGAGGGCCTCGTGGCCTGCGGCACCGCACCCGCCGAGATCCACGGCGTGGTGATCACCCACCACCACCCCGACCACCACGGCCTGTCCGGCAAGGTCCGCGGGGCCTCCGGTGCGTGGATCGCGATGCACGCGGCGGACGCGGCGATCGTACGGCGCACCCGCTCGACCCGCCCCGACCGCTGGTTCTCCTACATGGCGGCCAAACTCACGGCGGCCGGCGCCCCCGAGGCCCATGTGGCCCCCCTGCGCACCGCCCGCCGCTCCAGCACCCTGCCCGGCTTCTCCCCCGCCACCCCCGACCGCGAAATAGTCCCCGGCGAACTCCTCGACCTCCCCGGCCGCACCCTGCGCGCGATCTGGACCCCGGGCCACACCCCCGGCCACGTCTGCCTGCACCTCGAGGAATCCCACCCCGCCCAACTCCCCGGCCACGGCCGCCTCTTCTCCGGCGACCACCTCCTCCCCGGGATCACCCCCCACATCGGCCTGTACGAGGACCCCGACGACACGACCGTCACCGACCCCCTCGGCGACTACCTGGCCTCCCTCGAACGCGTCGCCCTCCTCTCCCCCGCCGAGATCCTCCCGGCCCACCAGCACGCCTTCACCGACGCCCCCGCCCGCGTCGCCCAGTTGCTCACCCACCACGAGTCCCGCCTCACCGACCTCCTCACCCTCCTCGCCACCCCCCTCACCCCCTGGCAACTCGCCGAGCGCATGGAGTGGAACCGCCCCTGGGACCAGATCCCGTACGGATCAAGGAACATCGCGATAGCCGAGGCGGAGGCCCATCTACGGCGGCTGGTGAAGCTGGGGAGGGCGGAGGCGGTGGAGGGGGGTGAGCCGGTGGCGTACGTCGCGGTGTGAGAAGTGACCTCAGCGAGTACCGCCCGAACCACCGCCCGTGCAGGGATTGCCCGGCTTCTCCCTATGGCTCATTCGGTGCACTTGGCTGTGAAATGGTCCAAGGAACGCCGCACGGCTGGAGGGGGCAGCGCAGGTGACCGAATCCCACTTATCCGGCCGCCCGGCTGACAGCCAGGATCTGTATTTCTTCCACAGCTACGCACAGCTGCCCGGCCTCGCCGCCGGCCTGCGTGCGCCGGACGAACGGCAGGAGGAGTTTCATAAGCTGCTGTGCCAGTTCGTCCTGCAGCTGACCACGCACGACGGGACGACTCCGATCGGCTTCCTCGACAAGCGCATGCCCCTGGGCGGCGAGTGGGAGAAGCACCTCAAGGAGGCGCTCGCGACCTGCCGGGTCTTCATGCCGATGTATTCGCCTCGCTACTTCGCCAGCCACTGGTGCGGGATCGAGTTCGACGGCTTCCTTCGACGGCAGGCCGAGCACCACCGCTCCGAGCGGTACACCGTCAGCGCGATCGTCCCCGTGCTGTGGACACCTCCCGGCCGGATTGTGCTGCCCGAGGTCGTCCAGCCCTTCCAGTACCACAGCCTCGACCTCGGTGATGACTACCGACGCATGGGGCTGCTGGGTCTGATGGAGGCGGGAAAGTGGCGCGTCTACCGGCGGACCGTCTGGCGGATCGCCGAGCGGATCGTCGATGTCGCCACGGCGGCCCGGCTCAAGTCCTGTGACGTCAAGCTGTTCGACGATCTGCGCAATGTCTTCGCGCCAGGTACTCAGGGGGACTCATGACGGACTCGACTCCGGTCTTCTTCCTCAGCTACGCCCGGACGCCAGGGGCTCAAGGGTCCGACGCCGACCAGCCGGTCTTCTCCTTCTACAAGGACCTGAGGAAGCAGGTGGCCCGGCTGACCGATATGAAGGCCGAGGACGCCGGATATGTGGACCGCCCGGACACCCCGTCCGACGGATGGCTCTCGGCGCTGGCGGCCTGCCGTGTCTTCGTCCCGCTGTACGCTCCCCGGTACTTCACCGATCCGCTCTGCGGACGCCAGTGGACCGCCTTCCAACGACGCGTCGGCCCGGGCTACGGCCGGGCGGTGGTCCCCGTGCTGTGGATCCCGCCCACTCAAGGCACCACACTGCCGCTGGCCGCCCTCGACATCCCTACTCATCTGCCGCGTGAGGGCGGGGACGAGGAACAGCACACACAGGACCGCTACGCCGAGTCCGGCCTCTACCAGCTCATGGAGATGGAGGAGGACGACCAGCACGCCTACCACGAGGTCCTGGGACGTCTGGCCGAGCGCATCGCGCGGTCGTGGAGGGACTCACCGGCCCGGCCGGCCAGCGCCGAGCAGCTGACCGATCGGCGAGGTCTGGAGGACGCGTTCGCACCCCAGCCGTCAAAGCCGACCCTGCGCATCACGGTTGTCGCGCCGACCACCAGCCGACTCCCGCCGGGGCGTGAGGCGACTTCCTACGGACCGGACACCGAGTCGTGGCGGCCCTACCGCACGGCACCCAGCACGCTGACCCAACAGGCTTTCGCTCTCGCCCGCAACCTCGGCTTCGAGCCGGAACTGGTCCCCTTCGAAAAGGCCTACGAGAGCATTGCCCACGACGGCGCTGCGCGAGAACCCGTCAGGCCCTTCGCTCCGTCGGTGCTCGTGGTCGACGCGTGGGTGCTGGGTGATCTCAGGATCGCGGAGCGGGTGCAGCGCCTCGTCCGGGCCGACCGGCCCTGGCTGGCGGTGATGGCGGTGCTGGCTGAGGACGACCCACAGACCCGGCGCGACGAGGCACGGCTGCGGTCGCTGCTGGAGATGACACTGTCCCGGCACCGTCATCTACGCGAGGTGCGCCACACCGCTCGCGGTACCGCCGCGCGAGGCATCCCGAAGGCCGATGTCTTCGCCTGGCTCTTCGTGGAGTTGGCGAAGGGTTGCTATTTGCAGTATCTCGATTCCACCCAGGATGATTCCCCGCGCCCGACGTCCGCCCCGGCGCGGAGTCACGGGGTACGGAGGCCGACCAGTGACTGACGAGCGCAACGGGAAGATCGTCACCTTCTACTCGTACAAAGGCGGCACCGGCCGCACCATGTCCCTGGCCAACACTGCCTGGATCCTGGCATCGGGAGGAAAGCGGGTACTGGTCGTCGACTGGGACCTGGACGCGCCCGGCCTCGACCGCTTTCTGCATCCCTTCCTGGACCGCGACCGGTTACGGACCGCGCAAGGCGTCATCGACCTCTTCCTGCACTTCAACCAGACCGTGCTTGAGCAGCGTAGGCAGCCGGAGAGTCAGACACAGGACGAGTGGGAGACCGCTGAAGCGGCGTGGGTGGCCACACAGGCCCGCTTCAACCACTGCGTGGTCCCGATCGACTGGGAATTTCCCGGCGGCGGCAGGCTGGACTATGTCTCGCCCGGCACGCAGAACAAGGAGTACCTGTCGGCGTACTCGCAGTTCGACTGGATGCACTTCCTGGACCACACCTGGCACGGACCGGTCTTCGTCGAGGCCCTCAAGCACGAGCTCACCCAGAACTACGACTACGTCCTGATCGACAGCCGTACCGGCCTGAGCGACGTCTCCGAGGTGTGCACCGTGCTGCTGCCGGACGTCCTGGTCGTCGCCTTCACACCCAGTAGCCAGGGGATGGACGGCGCACAGGCCGTGGCGCAGAAGATCGACAGTCTCTACGGCTATCGGGGGATCCGCATCATCCCGGTCCCGATGCGCGTGGAGGACGCGAACGGGGAGGCCGACCGCCTGGAGGCGGCGCGGGAGCAGATGCGGGCGAAGTTCGCCGACATCGTGCGCCGCCACTGCGCTCTGGACGCTCAGGAGTACTGGGGAAAGGTCGAGATCCCCTACCGGCCCTTCTACGCGTACGAGGAACTGCTGGCCCCCTTCCGGGATGCCCCCGGCAGCCCCACCTCCTTGCTCGCCGCGTGCGAGCGGCTGACGGATGTCATCTCCGAGGGAGAGGTCACGGCACTTCCCCGCTTGGACGATGCCGAGCGCAAGCGGGTTCTCGCCCTGTACAAACGGCCCAGACCGCTGGAGAACACCAATATCCATGTCAGCTTCGTCCCCGAAGACCGCACCTGGGCCGACTGGATCGAGTTCACGCTCAAGTCCGTGGGATTCCAGGTACATCTGCTGCCCAACAGCACAACCGCAGCGCAGGCACGCACCGTCGGCAAGCAGACGCCGGAGTCACCCACCAGGACCGTCGCGGTCCTGTCCCGCGCCTACCGGAAGTCCGCGGAGACGCGCGCGGTGTGGGAGGCGGCCGACACCGTCGATGATCTGGGCAATCGGCGCAGCCTGGTCACCGCCCGCGTGGACGACGTACGGCTGAGCCCGCCGTTCTCCGAGCACACCGCCGCGGATCTGGCCCGGTGCGGTGCCGATGAGGACGCTGCGAGGCAGGCGCTGCTGAACGCCGTGGATGCCCCGACACAGTCGCTGTTCACCCCGGCGGCCGCAAGTGATGGCGGGCCTCGCTTCCCCGGAGCCGAGCCCGCGGTGCTGTCGGTGCCGATCCGCAACCCGTCCTTCACCGGACGCGAGAAACTGCTGGAGTTTCTGCGTGAGAGGCTGCGGGCCGGCAACGGCACTGTGCTGATGCGTGGCATGGGCGGGGTGGGCAAGACGATGCTGGCCCTGGAGTTCGCTCACCGCTTCAAGGGCGACTACGACGTCGTATGGCACATCCAGGCCGACCAGCGAAACCTCGCGGTGGAGCAGTACGCGGGGCTGGCAAGCCATCTGGAGGTCGCCGAGCGCAAGAACCCGACGGCGACGGCGGCCGGCGTCAAAGGTGCGCTGCGTCAGGGCAAGCCCTACAGCCGCTGGTTGCTGATCCTCGACAACGTCGAGCACGTGAACGATCTGTCCGACCTACTGGTGAGCAGCAAGGCAGGCCACGTCCTGGTCAGCAGCCAGCGCTCGGATGGCTGGGAACGGTATGCGGAGATCGTCGATGTCGGTGTGTTCGAACGCGAGGAGAGCGTGGCGCACCTCAAGCGCAGGCTCACCGAGTGCAGTACCGAGGAGGCCGACGAGGTGGCTTCCGCTCTCGGCGATCTACCGCTGGCCGTCGAGCACGCGGCCGCTGTGCTCAGGGAGAGCGGCCTGCAGACCCACGAGTACGTCAAGCTCCTGGAGCGCCAGCCCGCCGCCGACACGGCCGACCTGAGCCCCGACGACCGGCTGCTCGACGTCTCCAAGACGTGGAGCGTGGCCATCGGGCAGCTCAACAAGAACTTTCCGCCGGCGGTTCAACTACTCAAACTGGCTGCCTGGTTCAGTCCGGAACCCATTTCCATGGATCTGCTGCAGAGCACGCAGATCGCACAGTCCCTCACCGGCCAGGACGGCCCGCCAGACCGGGAGTTCCGTCCGCGCGCCTTCGACAGCACGGAAATGATCGCGCGGGCGCTCCAGGAGCTGAGCCGGTTCTCACTCGCCACTGTGGACCGCAAATCGCGCAGTCTCCGCGTACACCGCCTGGTGCAGATGTCGGTGCGCCTGAACATGACGGAGGCAGAACAGGAGACCACCCGGGACGTCGTGTTCCGCACCCTGGTGGCCGCCCGTCCCGAACAGGACGACCCCGAGGACCACCACACCTGGGAGCGCTACCGCATCATCTGGCCGCACCTGGGCACCCCATGGGCCCTCACCGCACCCGACTCCGGCATCCGCAAGCTCATCGTGGACCGGGTGCGCCAGTTGCGCCGGCGCGGCGAGCTGAAGCAGGCGTACGACCTGAGCACGCGCGTGCATCAGGGCTGGCTCGAACACAGCGGGCCCGACGAACGCTGGGGGCTGCACTTGGGCTTCCAGATCGCCAACATCCTTCGGGCCCAGGGCAGATACCAGGAGGCAGTGGAGCTGGACACGGACGTACTGCGCCGCCAGGAAGCGTTCCTGGACAGTCCGCACGACCTCCACATCCTCATGACGTCCGGCGGGGTGGCAGCCGACCTGCGGGGTCTGGGCCGCTACAGCGAGGCACTGGAACTCGACCGCCTCAACCACGAGCGGTTTCTCGAGCTGTTCGGCGAGGACCATCCGCGCAGCCTCATGGCGGCCAACAATCTCGCTGTGTGCCTTCGGGTATTGGGGCAGTACACGGACGCCCTGCGGCTGGACCGCAAGACGATGGAAACCCGGAACAAGATCCTGGGCACGGAACACCCCTACACCCGGGAAACGACGATCAGCTACGCCCGCGACCTGCTTGACTGCGGCGACTACGCCGGATCCGAGCTCCTGTTGCGCCGCACCTACGATCGCTGCCTCGCCAACGAGGAGTTCGGCCCTTCTTCTCCCACCACCATCAATGCCGGCAAGGCACTGTCGGGAGCCCTGCGCCAGCTGGGCCGGGCGCAGGAAGCGGAGGAACTGACGCTCGCGGTGCTGTCCAGCCTGCCCTCCGAGGAGGGCTCGGTCTCACCCAACCGGCTGCTGCTCCAACTGGGCCTGGCCGGGATACAGGGCGCGCAAGGCCGTACCGACGAGGCCCTCGAACTGGCTCGCCGGGTCCTGGACGACTGCCGTCGGTTCTTCCACGATCGGCACCCTTACACGGTGGCCTGCTACGCAAACCTGGCCGTGCTGCTCCACACGGCCAACGAGACGGCCTCCTCCCTGGCACACGCCGAGCAAGCGGCAAGGGTCTTTGCGGAGATCTTCGACGACGACCACCCGTTCACCCTCATGTGCCGGGTGAACCTTGCCAATGCCCAGGCCGCACTGGGGCAGCGGGAAGGAGCCCGCGCCACGTACGAGGAGGTACTGGGCCGGCTCCGCGTCGTCCTCAACGACGACCAGCACCCCGCCCCGCTGGTCTGTGCGGCCAACCTCGCGGTGGTCCTGAGGGAGCTGGGAGAGACCAAGGCCGCCGAGCGGCTGCGCGAGGAAGTGCTGGGCGCGATCACCGCGCGGCTCGGGGCCGACCATCCCCGCGCTCTGGCCCTGCGCGAGTGGGGTCGTTCGGGCTGGGAGTTCGACCCACACCCCATCCATGGTCAGCAGTGATCTGCTCTCCCGTTCACCGTCTGGACCTCGGCGAACCCGCCTCCGTCGCCGCGTTGTTCACCGAGGACGGCCTCTGGGCCTGGCCGGAGAGGGAACGGTCGGTCGAGGGGCGGGCGGCGGTGCGCGAGTACTTCGGCTCGCGGGCCGCCGACCGGCTCTCCCGCCGCATGATGTCCAATGTCCTCGTCACGGTCACTTCCCCGGACACGGCGACCGCGACCTCGTACTTCACGACGTACCGCGTCGACGGCTACGCGGGCGGCATCGTCCCGCCCGGGCCGCCCGTCCAGGTCGGCCACTACGAGGACGCCTTCCGCAGGACGTCGGACGGCGGCACCTGGCTCCTCGCCTCGCGGACCCTCCACCTCCCCTTCGGCGGACCCACCCCGCGAGCGGCGGCTAGCCGCGCATGAATGTGCGGATCAACTCCTCCGCGTCACCGAGGAGTTCGATCTCCCGCGGTGACATCGTCGGGTTGGCGGCCCGTCGGCGCAGCGCCTCGGTGAGGCCGTTGTCCGTGAGGTGGGAGGGGTCGGTGAGGAGCGCGTTGAGGATGGCGTGGGCAGGGGCGGCGAGGGGGCCGTCGTCGACGGCGACCTGGGCGAGGATCACGGCCGACGTGCCCCAGTCGAGGCCGGGGTCGCCTTCCTGCGTGGTATTCCAGTCGATGACACAGGGGCCGTCGGGCGTGAGGACGACGTTGTCGGGGTGGAGGTCGAGATGCAGGACACAGCCCCGCGACCGACGTGCGGGGACAGCGTGCAGCTGCCGCAGCAGGCGGGCCAGGGTGCCGCCCGCCTCGTCCGGGCCCATGACCCCGGCGTCCAGCGCGCCCAGCATCGTCGGCCCAGGCAGCCGCTGCATCACCAGGTCGGTCCGCGAGGAGTCGGCGAGCCGTACCCGGGGCGCCGGAAAACCGTGCTCGCGTACGTGCGCCATCACCGCGCCCTCGGCGAGCGCGTCCCCGTACCCCTCCCGGTCCCGGCGCAGCACCCACGCCTCGTCGATCTCGTACACGTCGGCCGTGCGCCCCGCGCCCAGCAGTCGCCCCACTGCCCCGGTCCCCTCCGTCATGGGGGGGACGGTACCCCCACCCCTGACAGCCACCTCCCACCCCCTATTTACCGCCGGGTAGAGTAACCGCGTCGTCATCACACCCGTACGGGGGAAAGCCGGTGCAAATCCGGCGCTGACCCGCAACCGTGAACCGGTCGTCGTCGAAGGCCGGTGAGCCGGATCGCCGCGTATGGGACCGTGACCGGCTCACGTGCCCCGGCAGCCGGCCGGAGCACGGCACCGTCGAGGTATACGGAGCCGAGCCGCCGGGGCTCTCCCCTGCGCTGCCCGGTTCCGCCTAGGGAAGGGCACCCGCCGATCATGTACGTCCGCCGCAGCGCCGCGGTCCTGGCCGCCGCCGTCGTGATCGGCGCGGCCGCGCCGGCCGTAGCCGCCGACTCGTCCCCCTCCGCGTCGCCGTCGCAGGCGCTCCCCGCGGGGCTGTACGGCGATGGCGACCCCACGTACGACGGCGTCTGGCGCCAGTCCCTCGCGCTGCTCGCGCAGGACACGGTGGGGGTGAAGCCGGCGAAGGGGGCGGTGGACTGGCTGCTGGGGCAGCAGTGCGCGAACGGCGCCTTCGCGCCCTACCGCGCCGACACGAGCGCGGCCTGCGACGGCAAGACCCTCATCGACACCAACAGCACTGCCGCCGCCGTTCAGGCGCTCGCCGCGCTCGGCGGGCACGACGCCGCCGCCGGAAAGGCCGTGACCTGGCTGAAGTCCGTGCAGAACAAGGACGGCGGCTGGGGCTACACCGCGGGCGGGGCGAGCGACACGAACTCGACGTCGGTCGTGATCGGTGCGCTGGCCGCCGCGGGCGAGAAGCCGGCGGAGGTCGTGAAGGACGGGCAGTCGCCTTACGACACGCTCATCACGCTCGCCCTGCCGTGCAAGGGCGACTCGGCGGGCGCCTTCGCCTTCCAGCCGGACAAGAAGGGCGACCTGGTCGCCAACGCGGACGCGACAGCCGCGGGCGTCGTCGGCGCCCTCGGCAAGGGCCTCGTGGTGAGCGCCGGCAAGCCGTCGGACGCGACCTGCGCCGACGCCGGCTACCCGAGCCCTCAGCAGACCGCGGCCAACGGCGCCGCCTACCTCACCCAGGCCCTCGCTAAGGACGGCCACCTCAAGTCCGCCCTCCCCGGAGCCGAGGACCAGCCCGACTACGGCAACACGGCCGACGCGGTCGTCGCGCTCGCCGCGCAGTCCGGTGCCGACGCCGCCCGAAAGCCCCTGCGCTGGCTGGAGCGGAACTCCGCCCAGTGGGCGGCCCAGAGCGGCCCGGCCGCCTACGCCCAGCTGATCCTCGCCGCCCACGCCACCGGCACCGACCCGCGTGACTTCGGCGGCTCCGACCTGGTCGAGCAGCTCAACGCGACGGGCCCCGCCCCGCAGGACTCGCCGACGACCACGGACAAGAAGGAGGAAGGGGAAAAGCAGGACGACAAGGGTGACAGCCCCTTCGGTGTCTGGTGGTACGTCGGCATCTTCCTCGTCGTCGGTATCGGCATCGGCTTCCTGCTCAGCGGCCGTAAGAAGGGCCCGCAGGCGTGATCCGCCGCGTACTCGCTCCGCTCCTGGCCGCGCTGGTCCTCGTGACCGGCGCGGGCCAGGCCGCCCAGGCGACAGGCTACCGCTACTGGTCCTTCTGGGAGCGCGACGGCGGCACCTGGACCTACGCCACCCAGGGCCCCTCCCTCGCCCGCCCGTCCGACGGCGACGTCCAGGGTTTCCGCTTCGCGGTGAGCACGGACTCGAAGGACGCGGCCCAGCCGAGGGGCGCTGCGGAGTTCGCGGTGATCTGCGCGCGAACTCCCGCGCAGGACGGCAAGAAGCGAGTGGCTCTGGTCATCGACTTCGGTACGGCGGCGGACGCCCCGTCGGGCGAGGCGCCGCCGGATCGTCGTACGGCTTGTGCCCGGATGGCTCCCCACGCGACGACCGCGGAGGCCCTGGCGGCGGTCGCCAAGCCCCTGCGTTACGACACGAACGCCCTGCTGTGCGCCATCGCCGGGTATCCGCGGAAGGGCTGCGGGGAGCAGGTGTCGGACGCCGGCAAGCCGACGCCGACCGACGACAAGAGCCGGCCGACGGCCACCGACGACAACACCAGCGACTCCGCCGACGGCCCCTCTCTCGGCCTGGTCACGGGGATCGCCGTAGTCGCGGTACTGGGGGCGGCAGCCGTCTGGCAGGCACGACGGCGGCGAACCTGATGGCCACCCGGCCCACCCGGCCCATCCGGACCAACCGGACCAACCGGAGTACCGGGACCCCACGGACTACCGGGACTCCACGGACTACCGGGGCTCCGCGGAACACCCGCCCCACCGTGCGCACCCGACCCGCCCCGGCGAGCGCCCCCACCCCCCGGCCCCCGCGCCGCGCAGAACTGCACCCCGGCGCCTGGTGGCTCTGGTCCCTCGCCCTCGGTACCGCCGCCACCCGCACCACCAACCCCCTCCTCCTCACCCTCCTGATCGTCACCTCGGCCTATGTCGTCGCGACCTGCCGCCCGGACACCCCCTGGGCCCGCTCCTACACGGCGTTCGTGAAGCTCGCCCTGGTCGTCATCCTCATCCGTCTCGTCTTCGCCGTGGCCCTCGGCTCCCCCGTCCCCGGCACGCATGTGATCGTCACGCTCCCCGAAATCCCCCTCCCGGACTGGGCGCAGGGCATCCGGCTGGGCGGCAGGGTCACCGTCGAGACCCTGCTCTTCGCCCTCTACGACGGTCTGCGGCTGGCCGCCCTCCTCATCTGCGTCGGCGCGGCGAACTCCCTCGCGAGCCCCACCCGCCTGCTCAAGTCCCTCCCCGGCGCGCTGTACGAGATGGGCGTGGCGGTGGTCGTGGCCCTCACCTACGCCCCCCACCTCATCGCCGACGTCCAGCGCCTGCGTGCCGCGCGCCGGCTGCGCGGTCGTCCCGACACCGGCATCCGCGGCCTCCTGCACGTCGGACTCCCGGTCCTGGAGGGCGCGTTGGAGCGCTCGGTCGCCCTCGCCGCCGCGATGGACTCGCGCGGCTACGGCCGTACCGCCGACGTCCCGCCACGCGTCCGCCGTACGACCGCCGCGCTCACCCTCGGCGGCCTGCTGGGCGTCTGTGCGGGAACGTACGGCCTGCTGACCGCCGAGGGCGGGACATACGGCCTGCCGGTCCTCCTCGCCGGACTCGCCGCCGCGCTGGCGGGACTGCGCCTCGGCGGTCGCCGCTCGCCGCGCACCCGTTACCGCCCGGCCCGTTGGGACGCCCGGGCCTGGCTGGTCGCCGGTTCCGGCGCGGCCGTCGCCGCCCTGCTGATGCTGGCCGCCGACCGGGACCCGGAGGCGCTGCACCCCGGCGTGGTTCCGCTGGTCGCGCCGACCCTCCCGCTGTGGCCCGCGGCGGCCGTCCTCCTCGGCCTGCTCCCGGCCTTCGTCAGCCCCGCACCCCGTAGTCCCGCCAGCCCCGAGGAGCCGTCGTGATCCGCTTCGAGAACGTCTCCGTGACGTACGACGGCGCCGCCCGACCCACCGTGCGGGGAGTGGACTTCGAGGTCCCCGAGGGCGAACTGGTCCTGCTCGTCGGCCCGTCGGGCGTAGGCAAGTCCACCGTGCTCGGCGCGGTGAGCGGGCTCGTCCCGCACTTCACCGGCGGTACTCTGCGCGGCCGCGTCACGGTGGCCGGCCGGGACACCCGTACACACAAGCCGCGCGAACTCGCGGACGTGGTGGGAACGGTCGGGCAGGACCCGCTGTCCCACTTCGTCACGGACACGGTCGAGGACGAGCTCGCCTACGGCATGGAGTCGCTGGGCCTCGCCCCGGACGTGATGCGCCGCCGTGTCGAGGAGACCCTCGACCTGCTCGGCCTCGCCGACCTGCGCGACCGCCCCATCGCCACCCTCTCCGGCGGCCAACAGCAGCGCGTGGCGATCGGCTCGGTGCTCACCCCGCATCCCAGGGTCCTGGTCCTGGACGAGCCGACCTCGGCTCTGGACCCGGCCGCCGCGGAAGAGGTCCTCGCGGTCCTGCAACGCCTGGTCCACGACCTCGGCACGACGGTCCTGATGGCCGAGCACCGGCTGGAACGTGTCGTCCAGTACGCCGACCGGATCGTCCTGCTTCCCTCCCCCGGCGCGGCCCCGGTCCTCGGCACCCCGGCGGAGATCATGGCCGTATCGCCCGTGTACCCGCCGGTCGTGGCCCTGGGCCGCCTGGCGGGCTGGTCCCCGTTGCCCCTGACGGTGCGAGACGCGCGACGACGGGCAACAGCCCTACGGGCACAACTCGGCGAGCGGGACAGCGACGCCCTCAAGGGTCGCCAGGAACTGCGCGACCAGCCACAGCAAACCCGCAGCCGCCACCGATCCGCACCCCCCGAGCCAGTGGGCACCATGGGCACCACCCACCGCCGATGGTTCCAACGAAGGCGGACCCCCACCCAGCCCGCCCTCCAATCCCCCTACGCCGCCGAAGTACAGGCCCTCGCCGTCACCCGCGACCGCGTCCGCGCGCTCCACCACATCGATCTCACCGTCACTCCCGGCGAGACCATCGCCCTCATGGGCCGCAACGGCGCCGGCAAGTCCACGCTGCTCAACTCCCTGGTGGGTCTCGTGGAACCGTCCGCCGGCCGGGTCCAGGTCGGCGGGGCCGAACCCCACCGCACAGCACCCCGCGACCTCGTCCGCCGCGTCGGCCTGGTCCCGCAGGAGCCCCGCGATCTGCTCTACGCCGACACGGTCGCCGCCGAGTGCACGGCCGCCGACACCGACGCGGGCGCCGAACCCGGCACCTGCCGCACCCTGCTGTCCGCGCTTCTGACGGGCATCCCGGACGAGACCCATCCCCGCGACCTCTCCGAGGGCCAGCGTCTGACGCTCGCCCTGGCCGTCGTCCTGACGGCGCGCCCGCCTCTCCTCCTCCTCGACGAACCGACCCGCGGCCTCGACTACGCGGCCAAGGCCCACCTCGTCACGCTGCTGCGCGACCTCGCCGACCAGGGGCACGCCATCGTCCTGGCCACGCACGACGTGGAGCTTGCCGCCGAACTGGCTCACCGGGTGGTCCTTCTCGCGGAGGGCGAGGTGATCGCCGACGGCCCGACGGCGGAGGTCGTGGTCTCCTCGCCGTCCTTCGCCCCGCAGGTCACCAAGATCCTGGCGCCGCAGGAGTGGCTCACGGTCACCCAGGTACGGCAGGCCCTGTCATGACCGGCGCCCAGGGGCAGGCGCGCCCCATCCGCCTCGGCCCCCGCTCCATCACCGCACTCGTGCTGGTCAGCGCGGTCGGTGTGGCCGCCCTCGGCTGGCCCTTTCTCGCCCTCCCCACCTCCCAGGTCAGTGCCCACGCGCAGGACGCGCCCTGGCTGTTCACCGGTCTCCTCGTCCTGCTGGTCGCCATCGTCGCGGCGACGATCTCCGAATCGGGGCTCGGCCCGAAGGTGGTGGCGATGCTGGGCGTACTCGCGGCGACCGGTGCCGCGCTGCGGCCCCTCGGGGCGGGGACGGCCGGTATCGAGCCGATGTTCTTCCTGATGGTGCTGAGCGGTCGGGTGCTCGGCCCCGGCTTCGGCTTCGTCCTCGGTTCCGTGACGATGTTCGCGTCCGCGCTGCTCACCGGCGGGGTGGGGCCGTGGATGCCGTTCCAGATGCTGTCGATGGGCTGGTTCACGATGGGTGCGGGGCTGCTGCCGGGCCCGGACCGGCTGCGCGGCCGTGCTGAGCTGGTCCTGCTGGCCGGATACGGCTTCCTCGCCGCCTTCGCCTACGGCACGGTGATGAATATGCAGGGCTGGCCCTATCTGATCCAGGACGGCTCGAACATCGCCCCCGACCCCGAGGCCGGACCGCTCGCCAACCTGGCCCGCTTCGTCGCGTACTGCCTGGCCACCTCCCTCGGCTGGGACCTCGGCCGGGCGCTGGTGACCGTCGTGCTGACCCTCACCCTCGGCCCGGCGATCCTCAGGGCGCTGCGCCGGGCCACCCGCCGGGCGGCGTTCGAGAGCCCGGTCACATTCGACGCACCCACACCGTGAGACCGCGCACCCGCACCGTGAGGCCGCGCGCGCGGACCGTCACGCGCACGGTGAACCACCCCACATGACCCACATCACCTACGATCCAGCATAGTCGGACAAATCGGATGTCATGCACGCGCCCACATGGGCGCTGACCTGCACATAGAGATCCACGTCACATGACCAGCCCGCCCCCCGCATACGACCACAACTAGCAAAAGGGGTCATTGCGGACACCTTCCCGGGCTGCTTCTCTGGACGACGTCGCACGGCGCCGACGTGCCCACAGGGCCTCGGCGCCGACGCATGCCCCCCCGCCTCGCATCGCGTGGTTCCGGCATGTCCGCGACGCCCTCGATCCCGACGAAAGGCTCCACGTGTCCGCCGTTTCCCTCTTCACCCGCATCTCCGCCCCGAAGAAGGCCCTCGCCGGTGCCGCCCTGGCCGCCGCCACGGCCGGCACGCTGTTCGCCGCCGCGCCCTCGCACGCCGCGACGACCGGGTCCTCCTCGGCGCAGGCGATTGCGAAGAAGATGATCTCGGACTCGGGCCAGTACCAGTGCTTCTCGAACATCGTCGACCACGAGAGCGACTGGAACGTCAACGCCACCAACGCCTCGTCCGGCGCCTACGGCCTGGTCCAGGCCCTGCCGGGCAACAAGATGGCCTCCGCGGGCTCCGACTGGAAGACCAACCCGGCCACCCAGATCAAGTGGGGCCTGGACTACATGAAGGACCGCTACGGCAGCCCGTGCGGCGCCTGGGGCTTCTGGCAGTCGAACGGCTGGTACTGAGCCGAGCGGCCGGCCCACTGAACCGAAGGCGGCGACCCCCGATCCCCGGGGTCGCCGTCTTCGCCGTACTCGTAGGGGCGAGGTCCGGGTCGCCCTGGGGGACATCCCGGATGGGTGTCGCGGGCGGCGTCGGCAGGATGATCTCCATGACTCCGCAGAGGATCTCCCGACGCTCCCTGGTCCGCGGCTCCGCGGCCGCCGCGGCCCTTCTCGCGACTTCCGGTACGACGGCCCGCGCGACCGCGGCCGAGCGCGCCGCCCCGGCGCTGGACACCGAGGCGTTGCAGGCCGCGATCTCCGACCTCGCGCATCCCCCGTCCGTCTCCGCGCAGTTACGTGTCACACAGGGATCCGAGGGCTGGTACGGCACGGCGGGCGTGTCCGACGTCACCACCGGGCGTCGCCCTCGTCCCGCCGACGGATTCCGGGCGGGAAGTGTCACCAAGGCCTTGGTGGCCACGGTCGTGCTCCAGCTGTGGGCGGAGCGGCGCGTGAAGCTCGACGCGCCCATCGGACGCCATCTCCCGGACCTGCTCCCGCACCACTTCGGGCAGATCACCGTCGGGCAGTTGCTCAACCAACCACACCAGCGGCCTGCCCGACCACAAGGGCCTGCCCGACGATTCCACCCCCGAAAGCACACTGCGTCACCGCTTCGACCAGTGGACCCCCGAGGAATGGGTCCGCACGATCCCCGCCGACCGCCCGCTGAAGTTCCAGCCCGGCACCAAGCAGGAGTACCGGGGCATCACCTACGTCCTCCTGGCCCTCCTCATCGAGAGGCTGACGGGACGGCCGTACGGCGAGGCGATCAGGTCCCGCGTCGTGGAACCTCTGGCCCTCAAGGGCACGTTGCTCCCGGGCGACGACCCCCGCCTGCACGGCCCGCACATCCACGGCTATCTGCGTATGACCGACGGCACCCTTGAGGACGCCACGGTCTTCAACATGTCCAGCGCCTGGGGCGAGGGCGAGCTGGTCTCGACGGTCGACGACCTCTTCCGCTTCCAACGGGCCCTGTTCTCCGGCCGGCTGCTGCCGCCGCACGCCATGGCCAAGCTCTTCACGCTGCCCCCGGACAGCGTGCGCATGCTGGACGGCAGCCCGGCGCGCTACAGCATGGGACTGCAGCGGGTCACGGTGAACGGCGTGACCTTCTGGGGAAAGACCGGCGAGGTGTGCGGCTACCGCACCCGCGTCTTCGCCACCCGCGACGGCAGCCGCGGCTTCGTCCTCAACTACACCCCGACGCCGCTGAACGCGGACGAGGAGATGGCCGCAAGAGTCGCCGCGGTGCTCGCCGGATGAGCGTCACGCGTCGCGGGGGAGGCAGGAACGGGGCGTAGGGATAGGGGGTGCTCCTGCCTCCCTCGGGACGGGTCAGCCCGTGCTGACCTGGAGTTCCTTCACACCGTTGATCCATGCGGAGCGAAGGCGTCGGGGGTCGTCGACCAGCCGTAGGCCGGGCATCGCGTCGGCCACCGCGTTGAAGATCAGGTCGATCTCCAGCACCGCCAGGGACTTGCCCAGGCAGTAGTGGGGGCCACCGCCGCCGAAGCCGAGGTGGGGGTTGGGGTCGCGGGTGATGTCGAAGGAGTCCGGGTTCTCGAAGACCTCGGGGTCGTGGTTCGCCGAGGCATAGAAGATTCCTACCCGGTCTCCCTTCTTTATGCGCTTTCCGCCCAACTCTGTGTCCTGAGTCGCCGTGCGCTGGAAGGAGACCACCGGGGTCGCCCAGCGGACGATCTCCTCCGCGGCCGTCGCGGGGCGCTCCCTCTTGTACAGCTCCCACTGTTCCGGGTGGGTGAGGAAGGCGTGCATGCCATGGGTGATGGCGTTGCGGGTCGTCTCGTTGCCCGCCACGGCCAGCATCAGCACGAAGAAGCCGAACTCGTCGGAACCGAGGTTGCCTTCGTCCTCGGCCGCCACCAGCGTGGTGACGATGTCCTTCGCCGGGCAGGCCTTGCGGTCGGCGGCCATGTTCATCGCGTAGGCGATGAGTTCGGTGGCCGACTCGGCGCCGACCTCCTCGGTGATGGCGTACTCGGGATCGTCGTACGCGATCATCTTGTTGGACCAGTCGAAGATCTTGGCCCGGTCGTCCTGCGGGATGCCGATGAGCTCGGCGATGGCCTGGAGGGGCAGTTCACAGGCGACCTCGGTGACGAAGTCGAAGGGGCCGGGATGGGCACGGGCGTTCGCGGCGATCGACCGGGCCCGGTTGCGCAGCCGCTCCTCCAGGGCGCGGATGGCGCGCGGGGTGAAGACGCGCTGGACGATCTGACGGACCCGGGTGTGCTCGGGCGGGTCCATGTTCAGCAGGATCAGCCGCTGCGCGTCGATGGCGTCGCGCTCGATGTGCTCGTTGAAGCGGATGATCGCGGTGTTGAGGGAGGACGAGAACAACTCCGGGTGCGTCGACACGTACTTGACGTCGGCGTGCCGGGTCACCGCCCAGTAGCCCTCGTCCTGGAATCCGGCCACATTGTCCGCCTGCGGGATCCAGCGGACCGGTTCGGCCCGGCGCAGCTCGGCGAACTCCGGGAGGGGTACGCGGTGGTGCAGCACATCGGGGTCGGTGAAGTCGAACCCGTCGGGAAGCGCTGGACAGGGCATGGACAGCTCCTGACGGTCCATCAGCAAAGAGGGTCGTGGTGACGGTAGTAACGGGTTCTACAAGTGGCAATAGCCGTGGACTGCCCAATTGCCCGCACGCCCCTTGCAGTCGTTGAACCTCCGTCAGCACACTGCTCTACAGAACTAGAACGCGTACTAGTTCCGCAGAGCCCTCGGAGAGGACCCGCACCCATGGCTGCCGAACCCGTGATCGTCGAAGCCGTACGCACCCCCATCGGCAAGCGCGGCGGCGCGCTAGCCAATCTCCACCCCGCCTATCTTCTGGGCGAGACCTACCGCGAACTCCTGGGCCGCACCGGCATCCCCGCCGACTGCGTCGAGCAGATCGTCGGCGGCACGGTCACCCACGCCGGCGAACAGTCCATGAACCCCGCGCGCACGGCCTGGCTCACCATGGGCCTGCCGTACGAGACGGCGGCGACGACGGTCGACTGTCAGTGCGGCTCCTCGCAGCAGGCGTCCCACATGGCGGCCAACATGATCGCGGCGGGCGTCATCGACGTCGGGATCAGCTGTGGCGTCGAGGCGATGTCCCGGGTGCCGCTGGGGTCGGGGTCCAAGCACGGGCCCGGCAAGCCGTTCCCCGACGAGTGGAACGTCGACCTGCCCAACCAGTTCGAGGCGGCGGAACGGATCGCCCGCCATCGGGGGCTGACGCGCGAGAACGTCGACTCACTGGGGCTGGTCTCGCAGGAGCGGGCGGCTGCCGCCTGGGCGGAGGAACGCTTCAAGAGGGAGACGTTCGCCGTCCAGGTCCCGACGACCGAGGACGAGCAGCGCGCGGGGCAGGGCATGTGGCGACTCGTCGACAAGGACGAGGGCCTGCGCGACACGTCCATGGAGGCGCTGGCGGGGCTCAAGCCCGTCATGCCGACGGCCGTCCATACGGCGGGCAACTCGTCCCAGATCAGCGACGGCGCGGCGGCGATCATGTGGGCGTCGAAACGGATGGCGCGTGCGCTGAAGTTGCGACCCAGGGCGCGGATAGTGGCCCAGGCGCTGGTGGGTGCCGACCCGCACTTCCACCTCGACGGCCCGATCGACGCGACGAAGGCGGTGCTGGGGAAGGCCGGGATGTCCCTGAAGGACATCGACCTCGTCGAGATCAACGAGGCCTTCGCATCGGTGGTGTTGAGCTGGACACAGGTCTTCGAGCAGGACCTGGAGAAGGTCAACGTCAACGGCGGTGCGATCGCGCTCGGGCACCCGGTGGGGGCCACCGGGGCCCGGCTGATCACGACCGCGCTTCATGAACTGGAGCGAGCGGACAAGGAGTTCGCGCTGGTGACAATGTGTGCGGGGGGTGGGCTGGCCACCGGCACGATCATTCAGCGGTTGTAGTCCAGTTCAGGAACGCCGTGAACGTGGTGGGCTCGAAGGTGAGGATCGGGCCCGCTGCGTTCTTCGAGTCGCGTATGGCGATGGTGGTGTGGGGGGTTTCGGCGATCTCGACGCACTGGCCGCCTTCATCGCCGCTGTAGCTGGACTTACGCCACTGGATCCCCGTCAGAAGCTCGGTGCTCTCCATAACGCTCCTCCATTACGCGCCGGATCAACTCCGCCGAGTCCTTGATGGAGAGTGCGGCGGCTTGAAGATGATCGTAACGGAGCGAGCACATCTTGACGGTCTCCGGGTTAGCGGTCGGATGCCCGCTGCCGCCGTATCCCTCCGTGTAAACAATGGTCGGGTCACTCGCAAAGCGGTAGAGGTCGAACGAGCCTTGCAGCCCCGCATGCGCTCCGGTCGAGAACGGCAGCACCTGGATGTTGACGCGGGGGTTGTTCTCGAACGACAACAAGTGGGCCAGTTGCTCCCGCATGGCCTCCCGGCCACCGATCTCCAAGTACAGCGCTGCCTCGCTGAGGATCGCCCAAAAGACCGGCGGCTCCTGCTTCTCAAGGATGCGCTGACGGGCCAGCCTTACTTCGGTGCGGTCGTCGAGGTCGGTCTCGTCCAGGACACCGAGCACGGCACGTGCGTATGCCCTGGTCTGGAGGAGACCGAGAACCATGTGGTCCTGGAACGAACAGACCTCGACCGCCCGCACCTCCAACTCCGCCACCTGCTGAAACCAGGCCGGAAGTTGACTACGCATCACCAGCTCATGCAGCCGGGACAGCAACCCACCCGTCCCCAGCGCCGCATCCGCCCGCTCACTGAACTGCAACGTCGGCAGCTTGCGGGCCGTCTCGATCTGGCCGACCAGCGAACCGGTGCAGTACACGATGCCCCCGAGCTGCTTCTGGGTCAGCCCGGCGGCCTCGCGGCAGCGCCGTAGCTCGAAGCCGAAATAGTCGAGTGGCGAGGCGCCCGGGTCCAGGGTGTTGATGTGGGTCACGCAGAGCCCCCTCTCACACAACTGGGCCCACTTCGGGACCCGTTGTATCCGTTCCGTAGCCCAAAGTAGTCGCGCGAGGTCACGCTCGTATCGTGAACGGATACATTCCCCCCACCTACCTGGCCCCCTTCCGCCCCCAGTACCGCCTGCGCCTCACCGTCGGCGAGCACTCCGCCCGGCACATCCGCACCATCGCCCGCTCGCTGCTCGACGAGTGGGAGATGCCCGAACTGACCGACGCCGTCGAGCTGGGCGTGACCGAGCTGGTCGCCAATGTCGTACGGCATGTCCCGGACCGTCGGTGTGAGGTGCTGATCCTGCGGCGAACGGGCGGGGTGCGTGTGCAGGTGACGGACTGTTTCGCGCAACTCCCCGCGCTGCCCGCGCAGTCGGGGCCGGACGACGAGGGCGGGCGGGGGCTTGTGCTGCTGGACGCGGTGACCGACAAGTGGGGTGTGGATCCTGTGGCGGGCGGTGGCAAGACGGTGTGGTTCGAGTGCTGGTGCGGAAGTACCTGAGCGTGTCGATGCTGAGTCGAGAAAAACGGTTCGAACAACTGCTGTCGCGCGTGATGGACAGGCGTGAAGTCGAACGGAGCGGCGCGCACACGGGCCAACTGCGATCTGCCGCGGAAGCGAACCGTGGCGACCTGCTGGGGCTGACCGGGGCGGCGGAGAGCGCGTACCTGCAGGCTGTTTCCCGGGCACGCCTGGAGGCTCGGCTTCGCGGACTCTTGACGGCCATCGGCGCGCTGATGCTGCTGATACTGCTCGCGGTAGGGGCGGCATCCGGCTGGAGCGACGCGATCAAGGAAGCTCTGGCCGATGACCGTTCCATCTCGGTCGCGTCCGCTGTGGGCGAGGGTTTCGGGTTCGTCATGATCACCGCTGGGTTCACTGCCGGCGTGGCCTTCGTGCCCTGGTGCGTCTTCTACCTTCTGTCACACGATGTGCGGGCAGGCGTACCGGCGGCCAAGGGGCGACAACTGCTCGTCACTGGAGGCTTCGCGTATTGCTTTCTGGCGCTGCTCTGCTCGGTCTTCATGGGGATCTACCCATCGGAGGTCGCCTGGCTACTCCGGCACGATCGCCCTCTGGACCAGGTCGGCGGGTACAGCGAGGGTTTCTGGGTCACGCTGGGCTTGCTCGTGTTGTTCGCGCTTCCGCCGCTGGCGCTTCGAAGGCTCGCATCGGCTGCGTCCAGGCAGTCGCTCTCCCTCGCCTACTTGTTCTCCGTGCTCGACGCGCGGGAAAGGGACCGAGCGGCACGGCAGGCCGAGGCCGTATGGGAGGAGGCTCTGGAGCAGGTCCTGTCGAGCTTCATACGGGAACGAATCAGCGAACAGACCGAGCGCGTTTTCGGCACGCGAATCACCAACACTCACGCCCCGGGCCTGAGGCAGCTACGTGCCGGTCATGAGCATGTGCCGACCCAGGCCGACCATCAACTGGACGTGATCAGCGCGGGGATGGAAGGCGGCAGCATCGCTCTGTCGGGCCCACGCGGCGTGGGTAAAACGCAACTGCTGCGGAACTTCTGCAAGGTCGACGAGTCGGATTCCGCAGGGCAGCTGAGCCTCGTCGAGCCGGTACCGGTCGTCTTCGACCGTCGGGAGTTCATGCTCCACCTCTTCTACAAGCTGTGCGACCTCGTGATCGACGCACGTCTCCCCACGGCGCAGGAGGCGGAGCGGCACAAGCGCTCGATCCGCTATCTGCAGACCCAGTCGGACGAGGCGGGCCTCAGCGCGGGCTTGCGGAGCTGGAACCTGTCGACGAGGAGGGCGACGTCGCTCGCCGAGCAGCCGCAGACGTATCCCGAGATCGTGGACGCCCTGAAGAGGTTCCTCAGCCGGACCGCGCTGGAACTGGACAAGGACAAACGGCTTCTGGTGATCGGCATCGACGAGCTCGACCGGATCGAACCGGCCGCCACCGCGCGCACCTTCCTCAACGAACTCAAGGCTGTCTTCGACGTACCCAAGTGCCTGTTCGTGCTGTCGGTCTCCGACGAGGCGCTGCGGGAGGCGGAGTTGGCGCCGGTGGGGCGGCGGGATGCCTTCGACAGTGCGATAGACGAGGTCGTCCGGGTCGAACCCCTGGATCAGGAGACGGCCGAGCGACTGCTGGGGCGTCGGGTGGTGGGGCTGCCGGTGCCCTTCGCCGCCCTGTTCTACAGCCTGTCGGGCGGTATGCCGCGGGACCTGCTGCGGACGGCCCGCGCGGCCTACTCGTACGTGTCGACGGAACAGGTCCGCCTACTGGCCGACGTGACCGAGAAACTGGTGAATCGCGAGGTGGACCGTATCGCCAACTCCGCGGGCGGCTCCGAGGAGCGCGCCGAACTCGCCCAGCTCTTCCGCCGGAACGTGCTCGGCGCGGACAACGGACTCGACGAACTGGGAGACCTGATCCACCGGCAGGCCGGGCCGACCGGTGAACGTGCCCGTATGGGCGCGACGCTGGCCAACCGCGCCTACCACCTGGACACGGTGCGGAGGATCTTCACGAACACTCTCGCCGAGGAGCGGATCATCGAGACCTCCGCTCCCCACCACCCCGGCTCCTTCGCGGCCCTCGCCCGGGCCCACCGCGAGATCGGCACCGCCGACACCCTCGCCCGCGCCACCCTCCAGCGCGTCAGAGCGGAATGGTCGCTGCGCGCCCTGCCGCCCATGCCGCCCGTCTGAACCGGAGAAGCGGAGGGGACCTGGCCAACTGGATCCGCCAGTGAACGTTCCCACCCCGATCCACGTCTTCGAACACGTGGTCCCAGCCGAACTCACCAGCACCCGTCCGCTCACCAGCGTCCCCGAGCCGCCGCCTCCTGCCCACAGGCGGCTCCTGCGCACGGTCTGGAACCGGCACCGCATCCCCCTCCTGGCGACCCTCCCCACCCTGCCCCTCTACGCGGTGTGGGCCCTGTTCCTCGCCACCGGCGGCGGCGATCTGGCCGCGCAGGACGCGTGGGCCGGGTTCGCGGCGCGGCACGGTGGCTCGGCCTACAACCTGTTCTGGTACGGCGGGACGCACACCGCCAACTACAGCCTGATCTCCCCGTATCTGATGGCCGCCGTGGGCGTGCGCACGGTCACCGTGGTCTCCGGGCTCGTGGCGACCTGGCTCGCGGCCGTCCTGATCACCCGTGTCGAAGGGCTCCGCAAGCCCCTCGGCCCGGCCCTGCTCGCGTCGTTCGCGCTGTGGTGCAACGTGGCGTCCGGCCGCACCACCTTCGCGCTCGGTGTCGCCTTCGGACTGGCGGCCTGTCTGCTGCTGACCCGTGAGCGACGGGTCGTCCTCGCCGGCGCCTATGCCGCGCTCGCGACGATGGCGAGCCCTGTGGCGGGGCTGTTCCTGGTGGTCGTGGGCGCCGCCCAACTCCTCACCCGGGACTACCGCCGCGCGCTGACCTTGTTCCTCCCGCCCGCCGTCACCGTCGGTGTGACCACGCTGCTGTTCCCCTTCAAGGGCGAGCAGTTGATGTTCGCGGGCCGAATATGGCCGCCGCTCCTCATGGGCCTGGCCGTCGCCTTCTTCGCGCCGCGCGGCTGGCGTGTCGCCCGTTGGAGCGGTGCCGTGTACGCGGCGGGGACCGTGCTGACGTATCTCATACCGTCGCCGATCGGGACGAACGTCGAGCGCTTCGCCGAGCTCTTCGCGCCCGCCGCCCTGCTCGCGGTCCTGCTGGCGCGGCCGGGGCTCGCCAGGTTCCGCCGGGTCCTGCTCATCGCCGCCCTCGTCTACTCGGTCGGCTGGGTCGCCAAGAAGACCGGCGACGACCTGTACGTCTCCACCACCGTGCCCACCTGGGCCGCCGAGACCCACGGAGTGGTCCGCGCCCTCGACCGCCTCGGCGCCGACCGCACCCGCGTCGAGGTCGTCCCGGCCCGCAACCACCGCGAGGCCAGCGGGCTCGCCCCCCATGTGAACATGGCCCGCGGCTGGAACCGGCAGCTCGACATGGAGCGGGCGCGGCTGTTCTACGACGGGTCGTTCTCCGCGACGACGTACCGGCAGTGGCTGGATCGCTGGGCCGTCGGGTACGTCGTCCTGCCGCTCGGCAAGCCCGACGGGTACGCCGAGGTGGAGGCCCGGCTCATACGCGAGCGCCGGCCCGAGTGGCTGGAGCCGGTGTGGCAGGACGCGCACTGGCGGGTGTACCGGGTGCGGGACGCGCGGCCGCTGGTGAGCGAGCCCGCGAGTGTCGTGTCGACGTCCAGCGCCGAAGTCGTCGTACGCATGCCACGAGCCGGAACCGCCACCCTGCGGGTCGCCTACTCGCCGTGGCTGCGGGCGGACGGCGGCGGGTGTCTCGCCGCCAAGGGCGAATTCACCGAGCTCACCGTCTCGGCCCCCGGCGACTACCGGATCAGCTCGGAGTACGGTCCTTCACCGGAGCCGGGGAGCCGCTGCTGAGCTTCGCGGCCCGGGTGGTCACCGCCCTTGGCGGTACGTAAGCCCGAAGCCGGCACCCACGACGGCGGCCGTCGTACGCACGACGCGAGCCGGAACCGCCCCTACGTGCGGCTGCGGGCGGACGGCGGCGGGTGTCTCGCCGCCAAGGGCGAGTTCACCGAGCTCAGCGTCTCGGCCCCCGGCGACTACCGGATCAGCTCGGAGTACGGTCCTTCACCGGAGCCGGGGAGCCGCTGCTGAGCTTCGCCGCCCGCGTGGTCACCGCCCTTGGCGGTACGTAAGCCCGAAGCCGGCACCCACGACGGCGGCCGTCGTACGCACGACGCGAGCCGGAACCGCCCCTACGTGC
>NZ_JBVKCZ010000024.1:136478-158025 GCF_055634335.1 Streptomyces sp. NPDC111802
CGGCTGCGGGCGGACGGCGGCGGGTGTCTCGCCGCCAAGGGCGAGTTCACCGAGCTCACCGTCTCGGCCCCCGGCGACTACCGGATCAGCTCGGAGTACGGTCCTTCACCGGAGCCGGGAAGCCGCTGCTGAGTTTCGCGGCCCGGGTGGTCACCGGCTTGGCGCGCGGGCCCTGGAAGAGGTACGTCAGCCCGAAGCCGGCGACCACGACGGCGGCGCCGCCTACCGCGTCCAGCACCCAGTGGTTGCCGGTGACGACGATCGCGCTGACCGTGAGGAGCGGGTGCAGCAGGCCGAGGGGCTTCATCCACCACCTGGGCGCGAGGATCAGGATGACGAGGCCGCACCACAGGGACCAGCCGAAGTGCAGGGACGGCATCGCCGCGTACTGGTTGGTGAGCTCGGTCAGGGTGCCGTAGTCGGGCTGGGTGAAGTCCTGCGGGCCGTGGACGGTGTCGATGAAGCCGAGGCCGGGCATCAGCCGGGGCGGGGCGAGCGGGTAGAGCCAGAAGCCGACCAGGGCGAAGACGGTGGCGAGGCCGATCGCGGTGCGAGCCCAGCGGTAGTCGACGGGGCGGCGCCAGTACAGGACGGCGAGTATCGCCAGCGGGACACCGAAGTGGAACGACTCGTAGTAGAAGTCGAAGAAGCCCCGCAGCCAGTCGACCTTCACCACGGCGTGATTCGCCCAGTACTCGATGTCGATGTTCAGGGCGCGCTCGATGGAGTGGACCTCCTCGCCGTGCTCCTCGGCGGCGACCCGGCCGGCCGAGTTGGAGCCGCCGGCCGCGGCGAGGCGGATCTGGGCGTACGCGTAGTAGGTGACCCGGATCAGCAGGAGTTCGAAGAGCAGGTTGGGGCGGGAGACGACCCGGCGCAGGAACCGCACCAGCGGGATGTGCCGGAAGCGGGACGGGACCTTGTCGGCGTACTGGGTCGGGACCGGCGTCTGCCAGTACGGCGAGGTGCGCGACAGGAACGGTACGACGGCGGCCGTGGCGATGGCGGCCAGGAGCACCAGGTCGGCCCGGAGCGGATGGAGGAGCACCTTGTCCGGCACCATCATCCTGGCGGGCAGCGTCATCACCAGCACGATCGCGACCGGCCACACATACCGGTCGGAGGCCCGTCTGCCGACCTGGCCGACGACCGCGAGCAGCACCCACAGCAGCTGGTGCTGCCAGGCGGTGGGGGACACGACGATCGCCGCGCAGCCGGTGATCGCGACGGCGAGGAGCAACTGTCCGTCATGGGCGTAGCGCACGGCACGGCGCACCGCGAGGACGGCGACTGCGGCGCCGAGGAACAGGAAGAGGGCGATCTCCAGCGGGCCGGTCAGCCCGAGCCTCAGCAGGGCACCGTGCAGGGACTGGTTGGCGAGGTCGTCGGCGCGTCCGCCGAGGCCGACGCCCGCCATGTGGTGCACCCAGTAGGTGTACGAGTCGCTCGGCATCGCCACCCACGCGACGGCCGTGCCCGCGGCGAACGCGGCGCCCGTGGACAGCGCGGCCCGGCGGCGGCCGGTGAACCACAGCAGCGGGATGAGCAGCAGCAGGGTCGGCTGGAGCGCGGCCGCGAGGCCGATGAGGACACCGCTGGCGCGTTCGCCGCGCACGGCGAAGCAGCCGAGCAGGACGAGCAGGACCGGGAGGATGCTGGTCTGGCCGAGGTAGAGGGCGTTGCGCACCGGCAGCGACAGCATGAGCAGGCTGATGGCGACCGGCGCGGCGAGCAGGGAGGCGCGCCGGCTGACCGGCTGCGGCAGGGCGCGGGCGGCGACCAGGCCGAGGGCGACGACGAGCAGCAGGGTGCCGAAGGTCCAGCCCCAGCCGAGGGCCTGCTCGGCGGCCCGGGTCAGCGGTTTGAGGACGAGTCCGCCGAACGGGGTACCGGTGAACTCCGTCGAGTCGTACAGCGAACCCTTCACATGCAGGACGCCGTCCGGCCCGACCCAGGTCTCCAGATCCGTCAGCCGCTCCCCGCGCGGCGTACTGAGGACGACGGCCACCTGCCGTACGGCGAGGATCGCGGCGACGAGCCACAGGCCGAGCCGTGCCATGCGCAGGCGTGCCTGGACCGCGCCGACGGCCGTCGCTCCGAGCGCCTCCGCCGGTCGCCCACCGTGCTCCGCATTCGCCACGCCTCGTCGGCCTCCCGCCCCGCTCGTCCCACAGGTCCCATAGGTCCCACGCGTCAGGAATCACCACGAACTCTATGCGGCTCGCACCGCCCCCGAGAGAGACGCAGGCAACCTCCGCTTCACCTGATGTCCGCTCTCCTTTTGTCCGAATGACGATAGTGGGCCCCGGGTTCGCCCGCCTCCGCTGGGGGCGGTATCGATCACATCGCGCCGCTCCGGCCACGGAGCCGGATCATCCGCCGTACCGTCTGAAGCGCTGGCGCCGCACGGCGGAGGGGCTCGCGGGGGTGGAGGGGCTGCGCGCGATGGCGGACTTACTTCGGACGGGTATCCGGAGCCGGGCGCTTACCGTCGTCCTGGCGCTGCTCGCCCTCCAGTTCGGCCAGCTCGCGGCGCCCGCGTGGGCGTGCGGCTGCGGGGCCGTGGTGCCCGGCGACGCGCGGCGGGTGGCGGTCGCGCGTGAGGAGTCCGTCGTGCGCTGGGACGGGACGCGGGAGCAGATCGTGCTGCGTCTGACCGTCGACGGTGACGCCGACCGGGTCGCCTGGATCATGCCGGTGCCGCGGCGGGCCACGGTCCGCCTGGGCGACCCCGGCCTCTTCGACGAACTGCACAAGGTCACCGCCCCCGTGCACCGCACCCGGTTCCACTTCTGGCCCGAGGACGGCGACTGGCCCCTGGTCTCCGGCGACGGCACCGCGGGCGCCCCTCCCCGGCTGCCGTCCGGCGCCGGCGCCCCGGTGGGCGTGGTCGGCCGGCAACGCCTCGGCCCCTTCGAGGTGGCTCGGCTGACGGCGACCGACCCCGGCGCCCTGGACGGCTGGCTGGACAGCAACGGCTTCGCCCTGCCGGCCCGACTGACCGGGGCCCTGCGGCCCTACGTCGAGCGGCGCTGGGAGTACGTGGCCGTGAAGCTGACCCCGCGGACCGCCGGCACCGCCCTGACCGGCGCGCTGGACCCCCTGCACCTCACCTTCCGCGCGGACGAGCCGGTCTACCCGATGCGCCTGTCACGGCTGGCCGGCTCGCCCCAGTCCCTGGGCCTGTACGTCCTCGCCGCGCACCGCATGGAACCGGCGTCCCGGATCGGCGGCGAACGCCCGCGCGTCACCTACGCCGGACGGGTGCCGACGGGGACCGGCCCGCTGGCCCAGCTGGCGGCGGGGGCGCCGTTCCTGACCGCGATCGGCCAGGAGTTCCCGTACCCCGAGCGGATCTCGGGCGACCACGAGTTGCTCCGCGCGCCGGCCGACGACAGCTTCCAGCAGGTGATCCACGAGGACCGGCTGCGTACGGTGGCCGGATTCCCGGCCTGGCTGCTGACGATGACCGCGGGACTCGTCGCGGCGGCGGCGACCGCGGCGGCGTTCGCCGTACGACGCACCCGGCGCCGCACCTCCGAGCCGCCCCCGCCCCCGGCCCCGCCCCCGGCGCAGCCGCCTGCGCGGATCGGCTGAAACCACCATCCTGGAAATCCCGGCGGGGCACGGACCGCGCGACTATATTCCTTAGATCATCTAGTTAGCGCTTCTAACTAACCTATGGAGGCAAGGCGATGAGCGAGTCTCAGCTCTGGGACGACGTCGACGAGTACTTCTCCGCCCACCTCTCACCCGACGACGAGACCCTCCGGGCGGCCCTGCGCGACAGTGAAGCGGCCGGCCTGCCGAGCATCAACGTCACCGCGCCCCAGGGCAAGCTCCTGAAGCTCCTCGCCGAGATCCAGGGCGCCCGCAACATCCTCGAGATCGGCACGCTCGCCGGCTACAGCACCATCTGGCTGGCCCGCGCGCTGCCCGCCGACGGCCGGCTGATCTCGCTGGAGTACAGCGCCAAGAACGCCGAGGTCGCCACCCGCAACATCGCGCGTGCGGGCCTGGACAAGATCGTGGAGGTACGGGTCGGCCCGGCCCTGGAGTCGCTGCCCAAGCTGGCCGACGAGAACCCGGCCCCCTTCGACCTGGTCTTCATCGACGCCGACAAGGCCAACAACCCGCACTACATCGAGTGGGCGGTCAGGCTCACGAGCACGGGCAGCCTGATCGTCCTCGACAACGTGGTGCGCGGCGGCCGGGTGATCGACGCGGAGACCGACGCGCCGGACGTCAGGGGCACCCGCACCGCCATCGAACTGATCGGCAGCCACCCGAGGTTGAGCGGCACGGCGGTCCAGACCGTCGGCAGCAAGGGCTACGACGGTTTCGCCCTGGCGCGCGTACTCGCCTGAGGCGAGGGGGCTCAAGCCTCGTGGTAGAAGCCGACGTTGACGCTGCGGGGGGCGGTGCGGTCGTGGATGACGATCTCGCCGCTGCCGCCCCTCGGCAGTGGCACGGTCCCGCCGTAGCCGATCGGCTGGGCGTACTCGCCCACGGTGAGCCGCACCTCGGAGGACGGGTCGGGCTGCGAACCGCGCAGCCAGGTCACCTGCCAGCCGCCGTCGGGCCCGCACAGGAACTCCAGATGCACCCGCGAGACGAACAGCCAGTCGTCCGGCGTCGACAGCCGGCACACCGCCTTGTCGCGGCCCACCCGCAGCACGGAGCCCGGCTCGCTGGGCGCGTCGGCCATGAGCATGCCGGCCGTGGCACCCTCGTCCGCCGCGGACACGGCGGCCATGGTGAGTTCGAGCACGAGCGCCCCTCCTGAAACGTCCTTGTACGACGGCCGTTCTGGCTGCCGACGCCGCATGATAAATCGCCCGGCACCGCCGCGTCCGGCACAATGAACTCATGACCGAGCGAAAGCCCCCCGGTGTCCCGTTCGAGTCCTGGGTCGACAAGCAGATCCACGATGCGCAGGTGCGCGGCGACTTCGACAGACTGCCCGGCACCGGCGAACCGCTGCCGAACGACCTGGAAGCCCCGTACGACGAACTGTGGTGGGTCAAACGCAAGATGGCCCGCGAGGGCCTGTCGGTCCTGCCCCCGGGCCTGGCCCTGCGCAAGGAGGCGGAGGACGCGCTGACGGCGGCCTACGCGGCACCGACGGAGCGGGCGGTCCGGAAGATCATCACGGACGTCAACGCCAAGATCCGCGACATGCTGCTCAAGCCACCGCCCGGCCCTCCCCTGGGCCGCAGGCCCTACGACGTGGAAGAGGTCGTAGGGCAGTGGCGGGAGCGCCGGACGATGGCCGGGTCAGGTGTGCCTGATGGGTCGGACGGGTCACGTGGTTCGCGTGCGTCAGATGTGTAGGAGCCGTTCCGCCAGCTCGCGGTAGTCACGCAGGGCGAGCCGGAGCTGCTCGGTGTCGGCGCTGTCGTCGGTTTCCTGCCAGGACATGCGCAGGGTGCGGCGGCGCTCGCCGATGGTTTCGGTGAACCGGCCCACGAGGGCCTCGACCACGTGATCCGCCTCCTCGACGGCGGCCCGAGGACCGTCGACGAATCCGGAGACCGCGTGCTGGAGCCTGAGCTCGAACTTGTCGGACTCGTCGTTCGGGACGAGCGGAACGGCCCCGCGCCCGCTCTCCGTGGTGGTTCCGCCCGGCTTCGTGACGCGCGAGGGCGTGCCGGCTTGGACCGCACCGGCCGTGGGCGCGACCGTGGGTCGGCTCTCGGCCGGGTCGTGGCCGGTTCCCCGGCCGGTCGTGGCGTCGGTCATGTCACTCAACTCCCCTTCGCGTGACGTCCCGTGAACGACCACGGCACATGGCCGCCGGTGTTCCTCCGGGCTTCGTGGGACTCGCGGTGTCGCTCGACCGGGCCCGCCAGCAGGTCGTCGAACAGCGCCCGGCCCTCGATCATGGCCTCGCGCATCTCCTCCGTACCCGACCCGCCGTCCGGTCCGCCACCGACCCGCGCATGGGCGGCGCGGTGCACCTGGCGGTAGCCCTGCACATGCCTCGCGTGGTGCACGGACAGCGCGGAGAGCTGTTCCTCGTACTGAGCGCCCTCCGGGAACCCCCGTGCCCGCGCCAGGTCCGCGAGCAGCCGGTCCGCCTCGGCCACGGCCTCCTTCGGCGAGTCGACGAAGCGCTCCTGGGCCGCCGTCCAGCGGGCCTCGAACCGCTCGACCTCGGTCGGCTCCAAGGACCGCTCGCGCAGCCCGCCGTGCCGCTCCACCCGCTGGGCGAGTTCACGTTCGGCGGCCTTGGCGTCCCCGTCGTGCCGGGCCACGGTCCGCTCGTACTCGGGCCCGAAGCGCCGCCTCAGACCCCGACTGCCCTGCGCACCCCGAGTGCGCAGGGCCATGACGGTCGCGCCGAACACGACGACGACCGCCGCAATCACGATCAGAATGATCACGCTTGTGGACATGTGTGCCGGGTTGCCCGGAAGGGATACCTCAAACGGCCGCCGACGGCGTGTCGATTCGGCGGTTCCCCGATCGACGTCAGAGTGAAAGCACCTGAACTCGCACGCCGCACACGAAAGGAATCACAGCCATGTCACTGGTCCGGGTCCACAACTTCACCATCTCCCTCGACGGCTTCGGCACCGGCGAGGGCCTGAGCCTCGACGCTCCCTTCGGCCACGCCGGCGAACGGCTGCACGAGTGGATGTTCGCCACGCGCTGGTGGCACGAGCGGGCCGGCGACCCCGGCGGCAACGGCGGCGTCGACGACGCCTTCGCACGGCAGTTCATGCCCGGCATCGGCGCCGAGATCATGGGCTCCGGAAAGTTCGGCTACCCCGACTGGCACGAGAACCCCGACTGGAAGGGCTGGTGGGGCCCCAACCCGCCCTTCCACACCCCGACGTTCATCGCCACCCACCACCCGCGCCCGTCGATCGAGATGGAGGGCGGCACGACGTTCCACTTCCTGGACGCCTCCCCCACCGAAGTCCTCGCGGCGGCCCGCAAGGCGGCAGGCGACCAGGACGTACGCATCGGCGGCGGGGTGACGCTCCTCCGCGACTTCCTCTCCGCGAGGCTCATCGACCACATGCACGTCGCGGTGGCCCCCCTCCTCCTGGGCCGAGGCCAACGCCTCTGGGACGGCCTGGAGGGCATCGAACAGGACTACCGGATCGAGGCGGTCTCGTCGCCGAGCGGAGTAACCCACCTGACGTTCACCCGCGCGGACGTCAACGGCTGAGAGCGGCCAGCAGGCCGAGTGCGGGCCCGTGGTGGCTGATCGCGCAGTTCCCCGCGCCCCCAAAAACAAGAAGGGGGCTGCAGCAGCGCCCGCCGGCGTTACGCAAGCCCCCACCCAACCCGCGCAGGCCGCCGCGGGCATCACCGCGCACCCCCCGCGGCACGCGGCTGCTCCCGATCGGACCCGCACAACTCCTCATTCAGCTCCTTCACCAACTGCACAAGATCAGTCGGCCGAGAAGGCCCCCACCAGTCCCCCAGCAACTCCGCCAACGACTCCTCCCGAACCCGAGCCAGCCGCTCCGCGACCTCCCTCCCCTCATCGGTCAGCACAAGATCGAGCCCCTCCCGCACAGCCAACCGCCGCCCCTCCACCTCCCGAGCGGCATCAAGAATCACCGGCAACGGCACCGAACTCCGCTCCGCCAGCACCCCCGGCTCCACCCACCCGTACCGCTTGGTCCGCAGCAGCAGCCAACTGGCCGCGGGCAACAGGTCGTACCCCGCCCGCTCGGTGATCGTCCGGTACACCTCCCGCCGCCCCTCCCGCGTCCCGAGCACCGACAACGCCCGGCACACCTCGTCGTACGACGACCGCTCGACCGGATTGCTCGCCAACGTCTCGGTGACATCGGGCGCCGTGACGGACCCCCGCAGCTTGTCCTCCCGCAGGAACCAGGCCAGCACGAACCCGACCAGCGCGACAGGCGCGGCGTACAGGAACACGTCCGTGATCGAGGACGCGTACGCCTCCAACGCCTCCGGCCGCAGCCCCGCCGGCAGTTCCGAGATGTGCCGGGGATCCGCCTCCAGCCCCTCCAACGAGACACCGTCCGGCAACCGAACCCCCCGAAACGCCTCCACCAGCTTGTCGTCCAGCCGAGCCGCGAAGACCGTGCCGAAGATCGCGACCCCGAACGAGGCCCCGATCGACCGGAAGAACGTCGCACCGGAGGTCGCGACGCCGAGATCCTCGTACGACACGGCGTTCTGCACGATCAGCACCAGCACCTGCATCACCAGCCCGAGCCCCAGCCCGAACACGAAGAAGAACAGGCTCATCTCCCAGGTGGAGCTGTCCACATCGAGCTGATGCAGCAACAGCAGCCCCAGGGCGGTCACCCCGGTCCCGGCGATGGGAAACACCTTCCAACGACCGGTCCTGCTCACGATCTGCCCGGACCCGGTCGACGACAGCAGCATGCCCACCACCATCGGCAGCATGTGCACCCCGGACATGGTCGGACTGACTCCCTGCACGACCTGGAGAAACGTCGGCAGATACGTCATCGCCCCGAACATGGCGAACCCGACGATGAAGCTGATGACCGCGGACAGCGCGAACGTCCGCACCCGGAACAGCTTGAGCGGCAGCACGGGCTCGACAGCCGTCCGCTCCACGACGACGAACACTATGGCGAGCACGACCCCGAGCAGCGCCAGCCCGACGATCTCCACCGACCCCCAGCCCCAGGTCGTACCGCCGAGAGACGCCACCAGCACCAGACATGTGGCGACGGACGCGATGAGGAACGTACCGACGTAGTCGATGACATGCCGCGTCGACTTGCGCGGAATCCGCAGCACGGTGGCGATGACGGCGAGCGCGACCACCCCGACCGGCAGATTGACGTAGAACACCCACCGCCAGCTCAGATGCTCGGTGAACACCCCGCCCAGCAGCGGCCCCAGCACGCTGCTCGCCCCGAACACCGCCCCGAACAGCCCCTGATACCGCCCTCGCTCCCGCGGCGGCACGATGTCGCCCACGATCGCCATGGACAGCACGATCAGCCCACCGCCCCCGACCCCCTGGACGGCCCGGAACGCGATGAGCTGAGCCATGTCCTGCGCCATGCCGCACAACGCGGAACCGATGAGAAAGATCACGATCGCGATCTGGAAGAGCCGCTTGCGCCCGTACTGGTCACCGAGCTTGCCCCACAGCGGAGTAGCGGCCGTGGACGCCAGCAGATACGCCGTCACGACCCAGGACAGATGCTCCAGCCCACCGAGGTCACTGACGATGGTGGGCAGCGCGGTGGACACGATCGTCTGGTCGAGCGCGGCGAGCAGCATCCCGAGGAGCAGCGCGCCGATGGAGACGAGGACGTTGCCGGGCACGTTCTCGTGCGCCCCGGCTCGCCGCTCCGGGGGCCGCGCGTCACGCACATTTCCCGTCGTACCGTGCGCATCCCCGGTCATGAAGACCTCCCGAAGGTCTCGTTTCATCCTCCATCGTGATCGCTATGTCGAGTTATGGCCTGTTGAGTCCCTTTGGAAGGGGCCCTTCCGGGGGCTTGCGAAGACGGCGTGAGGAACGTCTGCATAATCTGGGGAGTTCGCGAGGGAGGGACGGACGCGTGACAGAGCCGAGGGGAGCCGAGGGGGCGAAGGGTCCGCGGGACCCGGACCGCCCGGATGCCCGCCTTTGCCCGGAGTGCGGAGCACCGAGGGCGGCCGACAACACCCCGTCGTGCGGCTGCGGCCCGCGTGTGTCCGAGGCCCTGAGAGACGCCCGTACGGCGCAGGCTGCCGCGGCGGAGGACTTCGATCCGCTGCGCATACGGCCATACGTGGAACTTGAGCGCGACAGCGGCGCCGAGACGATGCAGCTGCGGCCGATAGAACCCCCGCGGCCGGCACCGCCGCCACCCGCCAGCGAACCGGCCGCGACGCTCCCGACCCCGTTGGCGTCCGCGGCCACGCCACCGAGCGCACAGGACCTGAGCCTGTTCGAGCCGGCGGCACCGACGGACGCGGCGCATGACGCCACGGACGGCCGGGACGCCCAGGACGGCCGGGACGAGATACGGAGCGCGGCCCCCCGGCACCGCCGCACGGTCCTGTTGGGTGTGGGCGGAGCCGTGGTGGCCGTGATGACCGCGGCCGGCCTGGCGAGCGGCGTGTTCACCTACGAGGCGCCGACCCGGAAGACAGCGCTCCCGGACGACGTACGGGCGAGCGTCCCGGCCCCGGCGACGAGCGAGACGTCGGAGGCGGCCTCGCCGACCGCGACGACGGCACCGTCGACGCCGCCCCCGGCCTCCGCGTCACCCTCCCAGAGCCCGACCGCCTCGCCGTCCCCGTCCCGATCGACGGCGTCCCCGACCGCGTCCCCGTCGGCAGAACCGACGACCACCCCCTCGGCTACGGAGGCGACCGACTCCCAGGCCGACGATTCCACCCCCGTGCGCGAGCCCGTACCCCCGACCCTCAGCCGGGGCGACCGGGGCCCCGAGGTCACCGAACTGGAACTCCGCCTGACCCAACTCGGCCTGTACACCCGGCAGGCGAAGGGCAACTACAACGAGGGCGTCGAGGAGGCCGTGGCCCGGTACCAGTGGGCGCGAGGGGTCCAGGCGGAGGACTACGGGGTGTACGACCTGGAGACCAGGGAGAAGCTGGAGTCGGAGACGACCGAGCCGTGACGCTGCCGCTGTGGGTGCCGGTTCGCCTAACGGGTCGGGGGGTTCGGTTCGAGGGCGGCTGCGGGTGGGTGGGGGTTGCTCGCGCAGTTGCCCGCGCCCCTTGAGGGCGTGCGCTGGACGTACCTATAGGGGCGCGGGGAACTGCGCGATCAGTCCCAGACAACCCGCAGCCGCCTCCGAACCGAACCCCCCGAGCTCTCAGGCGACAACCACCCGAATCTCCCCACCCGCCGCAGCCTCGACCCCTACCTGCCGCAAGTCCGCCACACACACGTCCGGCCCATGGAAAGCAGCCCTCGGCCCCACGCCCACCACCCGCATCCCCGCGGAGCGCCCCGCCTCGATACCGGCCGCGGAGTCCTCGAACACCACGCAGTCCGCCGGCGCGACCCCCAGTTCGGCGGCGCCCTTCAGAAAGCCCTCGGGGTCGGGCTTGCTCGCGCCCACCGACTCGGCGGTCACCCGCACCTGCGGCAGCGCCAGCCCGGCGGCGGCCATCCGCGCCGTGGACAGCGCGACGTCGGCCGAGGTCACCAGTGCGTGCGGCAGCCCGCGCAGCGAGGCCAGAAACTCCGGCGCCCCGGGAATCGGTACGACGCCGTCCACGTCCGCCGTCTCCTCGGCGAGCATGCGCGCGTTGTCCGCGTGGTTCTGCTCCATCGGCCGGTCGGGCAGCAGCAGGGCCATCGAGGCGTACCCCTGCCGCCCGTGCACGACCTTCATCACCTCGTCCCCGTCCAGCCCGTGCCGCTCGGCCCAGCGACGCCAGATCCGCTCGACGGCGGCGTCGGAGTTGACGAGCGTGCCGTCCATGTCGAGCAGGAGGGCACGGGCGGTGAGCACAGTGGGGACGTTGGGGACGGTCGTGGCCGTCATCGGCAGCTCCAAGGCGCGGTGAGAAAGGCTGGCCCCCCGAGGACAAAGCGGGCCCGCCCGCCGGTCAGGGAAAACGGGCGGAGCCACTTTGTTTCTCTACGGTACAAAACGTGGGCCGGTTCCCGCCACCGGCTTCGAGAAGGGTTCACCGACCGTTCAGCTCACCCGGTCACGGCTTCCCACAGGCTCCACACCCCGAGCCCCAGCATCAGCACCGCCGCGACCTTGGTGATCACCGCCAGCGGAATCCGCTTCATCAGCGCCTTCCCGCCGACGATCCCGATCGCCGCCACGCTCCACAGCGCCAGCACCGCACCGATGCCGACCGACAGCGGATCGTCGTAGCGCGCCGCGAGATTCGCCGTCATGATCTGCGTCAGATCGCCGAACTCGGCGATCAGGATGAGCATGAACCCGGCCCCGGAGACCTTCCAGAAGGTCTGGTTCTCCGGCTTGCGGATCTCCTCCTCGTCCTCGTCCTTCTTCATCAGCAGCACGGCCGCGCCACCGAGGAAGAGCACACCGGTGAGCGCCTGCACGATCTGCTGCGGCAGCAGGGTGAGCACACTGCCTGCCGCCACGGCCAGCGCGACATGCACCGCGAAGGCGGCGGCGACGCCGGCGAAGACGTACGAGGCGCGATAGCGCGTACCGAGAACCAGCCCGGCGAGGGCGGTCTTGTCGGGCAGTTCGGCGAGGAAGACGACGCCGAACACGACGGCCGTCACGGTGAAGCTGATCAAGGTTCCTCAATCGGTCGGGCTGCCCCACCGAGAGCACTGTCACTGCGCTGCGACACCTCGGCACGGCAGCACACTCGGCACCCGTGTCGTACGACACAGGCGTGCGCTGCTTGCCGAAGGTCTCGCTGGCCGACCTCGTGAACGAGGTCCGCCTCCGGGCGCCGGCTCAGACGAGCTGAGCAGTATGTCGACGGTCCGGCGAAGAGCTACTCCCCTTCTGCGCCGTCCATCGTACGTGATGCCGTCGAACGACCGGCCGGCCGATACGCAGGAAGAAAGCCACGCACTCAACCTTGTCGTGTCATGCACACGTCACTAGTTTCTCACCGTACGTACATCTCCCCGCAACACGGCACCGCGAGCATTCCCTCGCTCGCACGCCAACACCCCCACCTCCCAAGGGAGTTAGCATGTCGAAGTTCTACGCGCGTCGACGGGTCAGCATACTCGCGGCCCTCAGCGGCCTCATAGCCTCCGTCGCGCTGTTCAACGCCCCGACCGCCTCCGCCGCGCTCCCCACGCCCGTCAGCGGCGCCACCGCCCGCACCTACCTCGCCTCGCTCACCGTGGCGACCGAGGACCGCACCGGCTACAGCCGCGACCTCTTCCCGCACTGGATCACCCAGTCCGGCACCTGCAACACCCGCGAGGTCGTCCTCAAGCGCGACGGCACGAACGTCGTCCAGGACTCCTCCTGCGCCGCCACCAGCGGCAGCTGGTTCTCCCCGTACGACGGCGCCACCTGGACCGTCGCCTCCGACCTCGACATCGACCACCTCGTCCCGCTGGCCGAGGCCTGGGACTCCGGGGCCGACAGCTGGACCACCTCGCGCCGCCAGTCCTTCGCCAACGACCTGACCCGCCCGCAGCTGATCGCCGTCACGGACAACGTGAACCAGGCCAAGGGCGACCAGGACCCGGCCACCTGGATGCCGTCGGTCAGCTCGTACCGCTGCACCTACGTCCGTGCCTGGGTCCAGGTGAAGTACTACTACGGCCTCTCGGTCGACTCGGCGGAGAAGTCCGCCCTCACGAACTACCTCGCCAACTGCTGACAACCGCCTGACGCGGTACCGCCGGAGTTCGGCAAACCGTGATCTGCGGAACCTCCCCGTTCCCCTCCGTCGTTCCGTACCGTACGGGGCGACGGAGGAGGGCGATGACGTGGCGGAACTGCGCCTGGGTCCACTGCTGAGATACGTCGACGGCTCGGCCGCGACCGTGTGGGTCGAGGCGAGCCGCCCGTGCGCCGCCGAGGTGCGCGGCGCGGACGGCTCCGGTGGCGAGGCCCGTACCTTCCAGATCGCCGGGCACCACTACGCCCTGGTGCCGGTGACCGGTCTCACTGCGGGGACGACGACGCCGTACGAGGTCCTCCTCGACGGCACGCGCGTGTGGCCGCTGCCCGATGCCGCGTTCCCGCCCTCGGTCATCCGCACCCCCGCCGACGGCGACCCCGTCCGTCTCGCCTTCGGTTCCTGCCGCTGGGCCGCGCCGCCCGCCGACGAGAAGGACCCGGTGGGACCCGACGCGCTGGACACCCTCGCCGCCCGGATCGCGGCCGACCCCGGCGGCGAACGCCCCGACGTGCTGGTGCTGCTGGGCGACCAGGTGTACGCCGACGAGACCTCCAAGGCGACCCGGCGCTGGCTGGCCGCCCGGCGCGATCTGAACGAGCCGCCGGGCGACGAGGTCGCGGACTACGAGGAGTACACCCGCCTCTACTACGAGTCCTGGCTCGACCCCGAGGTGCGCTGGCTGCTGTCCACCGTGCCCAGCTGCATGATCTTCGACGACCATGACGTCATCGACGACTGGAACACCTCCGCCGCCTGGCTCGCCGACATGCGGGCCACGCCCTGGTGGCGGGAGCGGCTGCTGAGCGGGCTGATGTCGTACTGGGTGCACCAGCATCTCGGCAATCTGTCGCCGGCCGAGCTGGCCGCCGACCCGCTCTACGCCGCCGTACGCGAAACCCCCGACGGCACCGACGAGTTGCGCTCCTTCGCGTGCAAGGCGGACACCGACCCCGCCTCGGTCCGCTGGAGCTACCGGCGCGACTTCGGGCGCGTACGGCTGCTGATGGTGGACACGCGGGCGGCCCGGGTGCTCGACGAGGGCGCGCGCTCCATGCTCGACCCGGGTGCGGCGCGGTGGCTGCGCGAGCAGGCGCTCGACGCCCCCGGCTCCTACGACCACCTCCTCATCGGTACGTCCCTGCCCTGGCTGCTGCCGCACCTGGTGCACGACGCCGAGGCGTGGAACGCCGCGCTGTGCCGGGGCGAGCGCGGGGAGCGCTGGGCGCGGATCGGGGAGGATCTGCGGCGACGGGCCGATCTGGAGCACTGGGCGGCGTTCCCGGCGTCCTTCGACGCGCTGGCGGCGCTGATCGCCGAGGCCGGATCGGGGGCGGAGGCGCCGGCGACGGTGTGCGTGCTGTCGGGGGACGTGCATCACGCGTACGTGGCCGAGCCGACCTGGCCGGACGGCGAGGGGCCCGACGCCCGGGTCTTCCAGCTGACCTGTTCACCCGTCCACAACGCCATCCACATGGCGGTCCGGCTCGGCTTCCGCTTCGGCTGGAGCGGAGCGGCACGCCGGCTGGGCCGCCGGTTCGCCGGGCACGGGTCCTGTCCGCGGCCGCCGATCGACTGGCGCCGGACGGGCGGCCCGTGGTTCGGCAACCAGCTCATGACCCTGACCCTGAGCGGCCGCTCGGCCCAACTGCGGCTGGAGCAGGCGCGGGCAGTGGGCGGGACCGGGGCCGGGGCCGGGGCACGGCTGCGGACGGTCGCGGAGTCCGAGCTGACACCGACCCCCTAGCCGTAGGGTCGGGTCGCGTGCGGTCGCGAAGTCCGAACTCGCCCTGCAATCGCCCGCTTCCGACCGCTTGTGGCCCCCGTGGCATGTGATGCTCGTGATGCATCCCACACTCGCTCACCCCGGGGCTCGGTTCGCCCCGCTCCCGACGGCATGATGAGCCGGACCGTCCGCTTCCGCCTGACGGTTCGCTCCAATGCGCCCCACACGCCCGGGAGTCACCCCTTTGACCGCATCGACCTCCGCACCGATCCAGGACTCCCCCACGGCGACCCCGGACTCCCACACGGTCTCCGTCGCCCTGGTCGGCGCCGGCCCCCGCGGCACCAGCGTCCTGGAACGCCTCTGCGCCTCCGCCGCCGAACTCCTCCCGCCCGGCGCGCGCCTCACGGTCCATGTGGTCGACCCGGCGCCGCCCGGTCCCGGGCGCGTATGGCGCACCGCGCAGTCGCCCGAGCTGCTGATGAACACGGTGTCCTCGCAGGTCACCCTGTTCACCGACGACAGCGTGGACTGCTCGGGCCCGATCCGGCCCGGCCCCAGCCTCCACGACTGGGCGGGGGGCGCGCTGGGCCCGGACGAGTACCCGACCCGCGCCGACTACGGCCGCTATCTGGAGTGGGTGTTCGCGAAGGTCGTGCGCGAGGCGCCGCCCGCGATACACGTCGAGACGTATGCCGCCCGCGCCGTACGGCTCGATGACATGCCCGACGGCCGCCAGGTCCTCACCCTCGACGACGGCCGCGTCCTGCCCGCCCTGTCCGCCGTGGTGCTGGCGCAGGGACATCTGCCGACGGCCGCCGACACGGCTCAGCGCCACCTGGCCTCGTACGCCGAACGCCACGGTCTGCGCCACATCGCGCCCGCGAACCCGGCCGACGTCGACCTGTCCGCCATACCCCCGGGCGAACCGGTGCTGTTGCGCGGCCTGGGCCTCAACTTCTTCGACCACATGGCCCTGTTCACCACGGGCCGCGGTGGCCGCTTCGTGCGGGACTCCGAGGGACTGCCACCGCGCTACCTCCCTTCCGGCAACGAGCCGCGTCTGTACGCCGGTTCGCGGCGCGGCATCCCGTACCAGGCACGCGGCGACAACGCGAAGGGGCCGTACGGCCGCCATCTCCCGCTCGTGCTGACCCCGGAGGTGATCGCCGGTTTCCGCAAGCGCGCGGACTCCGGTGAGGCTCCGGACTTCCTCGCGGAGATATGGCCGCTGGTGGCGAAGGAGGTGGAGACGGTGTACTGCGCGGCGCTGCTACCGGGGGCCCGGCGGCCGGAGTTCATCGAGCGCTTCCTCGCCGTCCCGCACCGCGACCCCCAGGAGCCGCGCCTGCTCGACGAGTTCGGCATCGCCGAGCGGGAGCGCTGGAGCTGGGACCGGATCTCCCGGCCGTACGCGGGACGTGACTTCGCCGGTCCCGGGCAGTGGCGCGACTGGCTGCTGACGTATCTGCGCGAGGACGCCGCGCAGGCCGCCCGGGGCAATGTGCACGGCCCGCTGAAGTCGGCCCTCGACGTGCTGCGCGACCTGCGTAACGAACTGCGCCTGATCGTCGACCACGGCGGCCTGACCGGCGCTTCCCGCCGGGACCACCTGGACCGCTGGTACACCCCGCTCAACGCCTTCCTCTCCATCGGCCCGCCCCGCCGGCGCGTCGAGGAACTGGTGGCACTGATGGAGGCCGGCGTGCTGGAGGTCCTCGGGCCACGGCTCAACGTGCGGGAGGAGGCGGGGGCGTGGGTGGCGCACTCCCCCGACGTCCCGGGCTCGGCGGTCCGGGCGACGACCCTGATCGAAGCGCGCCTGCCCGAGCCCGAGTTGCGCCGCACCGGGGACGAACTGCTGGCCAGGCTGCTGAAGACGGGGCAGTGCCGGCCGCACACCATCGACGGTTACGAGACCGGAGGGCTGGACGTAACACAGCGGCCGTACCGTCTGATCGACCGTCAGGGGCGGGCGCACGCCCGGCGGTTCGCGTTCGGGGTGCCCACGGAAGGGGTGCACTGGGTGACGGCGGCGGGGGCCCGGCCGGGTGTGGATTCGGTCACTCTTTCGGATGCGGACGCGGTGGCCAGGGCGGCACTACGTGCCGTTGCTCCCGGGACGGAGGGGAATACCGAGGCGCAAGTGTGGCCAGATGTTGAACTTGCAAGCATCGATTAGCGTTGCCTAACGTGGGGCCACCGTTCACTTTCCGTCCCCAGGCCGCTGCCCACCGGCACCGGCCGCACCAGACCGAGGGAGCCCCCCACATGACCGGACGCCTCAACAGCGCCCAGCCGTATGCCATCGGCCTGTTCCGCATCGTCGTCGGACTGCTCTTCGCCTGCCACGGCGCCAACTCGCTCTTCGGCACCTTCGGCGGCGAGACCCCGGACGTCGGCACCTGGCCCGGCTGGTACGCCGCGGTGATCGAACTCGTCGGCGGCAGCCTGGTCCTGCTCGGCCTCGGCACCCGTGCCGCGGCGTTCATCTCCTCCGGCGCCATGGCGTACGCGTACTTCAAGGTCCACCAGCCGCAGGCGCTGTGGCCCATCGAGAACAGCGGCGAAGGCGCCGCCATGTACTGCTGGGCCATGTTCCTGCTGATCTTCACCGGCTCCGGAGCGTTCGGGCTGGACCGGCTGTTCGCCAGGCGCACCGGCACGCAGAGCACCACGGCGGCCGACCAGACGCCGGTCGCGGCCTGACGGCTCCGGCCGCCGACCCCGGCCCCGTACGACGGCGCCCGTATCCGCGAGGCTCACGCGGTGCGGGCGCCGTTCGTCCCCGGACCCCTCTGATCGCGCCCACGACCGCCGGGTGAACATGTTGTGCCGATCACACGGGCCCCCGGCGAACCTGCTGTCACACCCCGGGCGTACGCTGTATGGCTGTTACAGGCCGCCCCTGCCACTTCCCCCGGGACGTCGCGGCACGGTCTGACCACGGGGGAAAACGGGGAGTTTGCGGTGCTCGAGGGGATCGAGGACGTGGGGTCGCTGACAGCGGGCCCATGGATCTATGTGGTGGTCGCGCTGTCGGTACTGCTGGACGTGTTCGTACCGGTGCTGCCCAGCGGCGTCCTGGTGATCACGGCCGCCACGGCGGCGGCCGCGGGCTCGGGTGCCGCGACCGGACAGGTTCCGGGCGAGGTCCCGGACATCCTGGCCCTGACGCTCTGCGCCGCGACGGCCTCCGTCCTGGGCGACCTGGTCGCCTACCGCCTCGCCTGGCGCGGCGGCGCCCGACTGGACCGCGCCATCGCCCGCTCCCGCCGCCTCACCTCGGCGCAGGAACGTCTCGGCACGGCCCTGGCCCGGGGCGGCGGCGCCCTGGTGGTGCTGGCCCGCTTCGCCCCAGCGGGCCGCTCGGTGGTCTCCCTGAGCGCAGGCGCCACCCACCGCAGCGCCCGCGACTTCCTCCCCTGGTCCGCCCTGGCGGGCCTCGCCTGGGCCGTCTACAGCGTGGCCCTCGGCTATTTCGGCGCCCAGTGGCTGGGGGCGACATGGCTGGCGACGGCGGTGTCGGTGGCGGCGCTGTTCGCGGCGGGGGCGGTGGCGACGTACCTGGTGCGGCGGAAGCCGGCGTAGGGGGACGGCACGGCCTGGCAGGGTACGACGCGGAAGTCGTACGACGCGTCGGGTGTACGGCCCATAAGCCGCACGACGGCGGGCGCGCCGACATGGCGTACGCCCGGCCGAAGCCGTTGGCCGTACGCTCACCCGCCCCGTTCCCGCTCCCGCTTCTGCTTCTGCTTCTGCTTCTGCTTCTGCCCGCGCTACCCGGCCTTGCGCGCCGGCGCGGTGGCCCCTCGTACCTCCAGGCCGTCGAGCAGCTCGGCCGTGGCCTCGGCGATCGCGTCCACGGCGCGGTCGAAGACCTCCTGGTTGTGCGCGGCCGGGGCCCGGAAGCCGGAGACCTTGCGCACAAACTGCAGGGCGGCGGCGCGGATCTCCTCCTCCGTGGCCTCTTCGGGCAAAGCGGGCGGACGAAGCGTCTTGATACTGCGGCACATGCCCAACAGTCTCCCTCGGGGAGGGCCCCTCTGCCATGATCGAGTCCGAGGCGGCCACCGTCGAGGGGCGGGGTCGACCGACGAGGAGGAGTACATCGCATGACGGCGAACGACGAACTCACCGTGGCGGTACTGGGCCCGGGCGGCATAGGCGGCCTGCTCGCGGCGCTGCTGTCCCGGTCCGGCCACCGCGTCATCTGCCTGGCCGGCGACGAGACGGCGAAGACTCTGCGGACCAGCGGAATCCGCGTCCGCAGCGGCCTGTTCGGGGACTTCACGGCCCCCGTCGAGGCGGACACCGAGCTCCGCGAACCGGTCGACGCCTGTCTGATCGCGGTCAAGGCCACCGCGCTCGACGCGGCCCTGACCCGCGTCCCGCCCCACGCGCTGGGCGACGGACTGGTCGTACCGTTCCTGAACGGCGTGGAACACCCTGAGCTGCTCCGCAGCCGGTACCGCCCGGACCGGGTGGCCCCCGCCGCCATCCGCGCGGAGTCGACCCGCGTCGCCCCGGGAGAGATCGAGCACGGCACCCCCTTCGCCGAGATCGACCTCACCGGCGACCCGGTTCCCGACGATCGCCTGGACGCCCTGGCACAGGTCCTCGACGCGGCCGGCCCGACGACCCGGGTCCATGCCGACGAGGCGGCGACCCTCTGGGCGAAGTTGTCCCTGCTGGCACCCTTCGCCCTGCTCACCACCCGCTACGCCCTCCCCGTCGGCGAGGTACGCGCCCATCACCGCGAGGAGTTGCTGTCCCTCGTCGAGGAGGCGACGGCCGTCAGCGGCGCCTGCGGCGGTCCCGCGGATCCGGCCCTGGCCCTCGCCCGCTACGACGCCTTCCCGCCGACCACGAAGTCCTCGATGCAGCGCGACGCCGAGGCGGGCCGCCCGCTCGAACTGGACGCCATCGGCGGCGCGTTGCTGCGCGCGGCGCAGCGGCACGGGGTACCTGTGCCGGTGGCGACGCGCCTGGTGGCCGAGTTGAGGGCCGCGGGCCACTAGCCGCACGCGCTCCTCGAACCAGCCGGCCGGTCAGTCCCAGGAGTTGAAGAGCACGGCACCGACGGTCTCCGGCCGCCAGTACTCGATGTGCCGCCACTCCTCGGCGGACAGCGCTGAGGTGTCCACCGAGGAGAGCGGCGCCGCCAGCACGGATGTACTCAGGACGGTGAACCCGAAGTCGCCGAGGCCGGCGGCCCAGGTGGGGGGCTCCCGGAACTGGTCGGTGTACCAGTCGCGCAGCTCGTCCACGAAGGCGATCAGCGGGTAGTAGGCAAGCCCCGCTCCAGCAGAAAGCCGCCGCCCGAGCCGTCCATGCGCCCCTCCCTGCCCATCTCATCCGTGCCGATCATGCCCCCACACACTCGTTCGCATGAACCACCCAAAGGCACTCGCAACCCAAAATCGAACAGGCGTAGCATTGCGCCGTGGCTACGCCCTATGACTTTCCGAGTGACCTCCTCGCCGGTCAGGAGGAGCTGCATCAGGTCCGGGCCGAGCTGTCGGCCCTGCTGAAGCGTCTCCCCTGGTCGGTCGCACCCCTGGACGGCTTCAGCGACGACAACGGCTGGCGCAAGGTCGAGCGCCCCGCCTCCCCCGGCTGGACGGAGGACGAGCAGGCCGCGGTCGAGAAGCTCCGACGGCGCGAGCACGAACTCGCGGTCTTCGTCAGCGGCCACCGCTTCTGGTCGGAGATCGCCGCGGCGGAACGGATGGACGCCCGCATGAAGCTGAAGCACGCCCAGGGGGCGGAGAAGCAGAACTGAAACGCCGAAGGGCTCCGACCGCCTGATGCCCACCTGGCGGATCACGCCCCCACGCGGTGCCGTCCTCGGCCCGATCGCCGGGATCGTGTGGGCCGTGCACAGCGAACTCGGCGCCGCCGTACCGATGATGGCGGGTGGCTGACATGCGCGTCCGGGTCGCCGTCTGGACCGGCTCCAGTGCGATCAGCCGGGGGGGACCGCTGCTGTAACCGGTCCACACTTTCGTGCGCTGGCGCGGAGCCGCCGAACAGCCCGTAACGACCTGCACAGTTCCCATACGCGCACACCGGGCGTAGCAGTACGATCCGGGCCTCGCACAGCCCTGGGGGACACCATGCTCAAGACGTTCAAGAGATGGCACATCGTCACTGCCTCGCTCGTCCTCGCGGCCGGGCTGGCCGTGACCGGCTGGCTGATCGTCCGGCCTACGTACGACGAGACTGTGAAGGACTGCCAGGAGGCGCTGGCCGCACAGCCGAAGGCCGGCGGCAAGGGGAAGCCAAGCGCCTGTAACGACGTCAAGAAGGACGATTACGACGCGCTCGTGCTCAGCAACGTGATCGACGACCTCGGCTGGACGGACGACGAGGGCAACTTCGACAAGAACAAGATGCTTGACCTGCGTTCCACAGTTGAGCGGGGTTCTTGGGGGTGCGGTGAGGTATCGATGCAGGTCAGGCGGGTGTGCCTAGCGCGAAAGGCCGAAAACGCCTAGTGGCACGATATGGGCA
>NZ_JBVKCZ010000025.1:0-144741 GCF_055634335.1 Streptomyces sp. NPDC111802
CTGCTGAACCGGTGCACGAACCGCTCGTGCAGAGCGGTCAGTTCACCGGCCCACAACCTGACATCAGCAAGGCCCCCACCCATAACCACACCAACGACCAACCTGGCCAGCAGTCACGACAAGCACCGTTGCAGTACTAGGGCCTGTCGTTTGGATCATGCCGGCGTCGCGGGGTCTGGCACGCGCATCCGCGTTGTCGTCAGTCGCCGACGCTCCGCGTCGACTCCCTCCTCCGCCTTGCAGCTGTACAGACCCTAGGCCGGGAGCGCGAGCTATTTAGGCCAGGAACTGACCGCCACCCCGCCTACCGTGCCCCCATGAGCCCCTCCGACGACCCGGTCCCCCTCGCCTTCGCGACCGCCGCAGCCCTCGACGCCTGGCTGACCGAGCATCCGGCCCCGCATCCCGGGCTCTGGATCAAGGTCGCCAAGAAGAACTCCGGCATCCCCTCCGTCACCGCCGACGACGTCAACGACGCGGCCCTGTGCCACGGCTGGATCACCGGGCAGCGCAAGGGGCTCGACACGTCGTACTACGTCCAGCGCATCACCCCGCGCCGGCCCGGCAGCCTCTGGTCCATGGTCAACGTGCGACGGGTGGCGGAACTGACCGCCGAGGGCCGCATGCGTCCCGCGGGCCTCGCCGAAGTGGCCGCCGCCAAGGCGGACGGGCGATGGGGCGGGGCGTACGAGTCGCAGAGCAGGGCGCGGGTCCCGGACGAGCTGACCGTGGCGTTGGACGGGGATCCCGTTGCCAGGGCGGCGTTCGAGAAGCTCGGCAAAACCGAGCGCTACCAGCTCATGCTCGGTCTGCTGCGCGCCCGGACCCCGCGCGGCCGGGCGGCCCAGGTCGCCGCGGTCATCCGGGAGTTGACGAAGCGCCGGTGAGCGCGAGGCTCACCGGCGCCAAGAGGTAAAGGCGTCAGGCGTTCTTGATCGCCGAGATGTCGAAGTTCAGCTTGATCTTGTCGGAGACCAGCACGCCTCCCGTCTCCAGCGCGGCGTTCCAGGTCAGGCCCCACTCGGAGCGCAGGATCTCCGCCTTGCCCTCGAAGCCGACGCGCTCGTTGCCGAACGGGTCCTTCGCGGCGCCGTTGAACTCCAGGTCGATGGTGATCGGCCGGGTGGTGCCGAGGATCTCCAGGTCGCCGGTGATGCGGTAGTCCTCACCGCCGAGGGCCTCCGCCTTGGTGGAGCGGAAGGTCATCACCGGGAACTCGTCGATCTTGAAGAAGTCCGAGCTCTTGAGGTGTCCGTCGCGGTCCGCGGAGCCGGTGTCGATGCTCTCCATCTTGATGTCGAGGGACGCCGTCGACGCCGACGGGTCGCCGCCGTCCAGGTGCAGCGTGCCGCTGAAGTCGAGGAACTTGCCCTTGACGTTGGTCACCATGGCGTGCCGCGCGACGAAGCCGAGGGTGGAGTGGGCCGGGTCGATCGTGTAGTCGCCGGTCAGCGCGGCCAGGTCCGGGCTGCCGGCGGCAGCGGCCTGGGTGGCGGCGGTGGTGTCCTTGCGGTTGAAGATGCCCATGGCGTACTCCTCGGGAGGTGATGTTGAATCTTGAACTACCTCAACGCGGCCCACCGTAGACCTATTCCGTTCAGCGTTCAACATCATCCGGCCGTGTCTGTGGAGTTACTCGCCGTCACGTGATAGGGCATGGACATGACTCCGACGCGCCGTGCCTTCCTGTACGCCGCCGCGCTCGCCGCGAGCTTCGCCCACGGCGCCGCCACCCCGGCCCGAGCGGCGGACGCCGCCCCGTACGACACCCTCCGCGGGCGCTGGCTCGACATCGCCCTGGGCACCGGCTACGACCCGGCCGCGCAGCCGTACGCCTCCCGGCTGGCCGAGACCGGAACCCTCGCCCGCGGCTTCCGGGCGACCATGGCCCCCACCGCCACCTCCCTCTGGCCCGGCCACCCCTACGACCCGCCCGCAGGCATCACCCAGAGCTACGGCCGCCTGTGGACGATGACCCAGGCCTACGTCCAGCAGGGCACCGGATCCACGGCCGACCCGGCCCTCCTCGCCGACGTCCTGCGCGGCCTCGACCATCTCTCCGCCACCGTCTACAACCCCTCCACCACCCGCTACGGCAACTGGTGGGAATGGCAGATCGGCAGCCCCCGCCTGCTGATGGACATCACGGCCGCCCTGTACGACCACCTCACCGCGGCCCGGATCGACGCCGCCTGCGCGGCCGTCGACCACTTCATCCCGGACGCCATGCTCACCGACTACTCCGGCACCTCCACCGGAGCCAACCGCGTCGACCTGTGCCGCAGCGTCGCCCTGCGCGGCATCCTCGGCCGAGCCCCGGCGAAGATCGCCCTCGCCCGTGACGCGCTCTCGCCGGTCTTCCCGTACGTCACGAAGGGCGACGGGCTCTACGCCGACGGCTCCTTCGTGCAGCACACCTGGGTCGCCTACTCCGGCACCTACGGCCAGGTGCTCCTCGACGGCCTCGGCCGCCTCTTCGCGCTGCTCGCCGGATCCGAGTGGGAGGTGACCGACCCGGACAGGCAGATCGTCCTCGACAGCGTCGAGCGCGCCTACGCGCCCCTCGTCCACGACGGGTTGGCGATGGACAGCGTCAACGGCCGTGCCATCAGCCGGGGTTACCTCAAGAGCGACGACCGGCGGGTCATGCGGAGCGACCACTACCACGGACAGGGCATCATCGCCGCGATCGCCCTGCTCGCGGGCGGCGCGAGCGAGGCGGAACGGGAGCGCTGGTACGGCCGCATCAAGGGCTGGATCGAACGGGACGCCGTCACACCGATCTTGACGGCCCGTCAGTTCGGCGTCGCCGACCTCGCCCGGCTGCACACGGTCGCCGCGGCACCGGTCACCGCCGCGCCCGAACCCGTCAGCCATCACCTCTTCGCCGCGATGGACCGGGCGGTGCACCGCCGCCCGCGCTTCGTCGCGAACATCGCCATGGCCAGTGACCGCATCGCCCACTACGAGTGCGGCAACGGCGAGAACCCGCGCGGCTGGCACACCGGCGCCGGGATGCTCTCCTGGTGGGCCGACGGCCTCGGCGATCAGTACACCGACTGGTACTGGCCGACCGTCGACTGGTACCGCCTCCCCGGTACGACCGTCTCCACGCTCCGCCTCCCCGACAGGGCGGGCGGCGAGTGGGGCGAGCCCAAGCCCGCCGTGCGGTGGGTCGGCGGCACAACCGACGGCGAGTACGCGGCGATCGGGCAGCATCTGAAGGGGCTGGGGTCGACGCTCGAAGCCCGTAAGTCGTGGTTCTGCGTCGAGGACGCCGTGATCTGCCTCGGCGCCGGGATCTCCTGCGCCGACGGCGTCCCCGTCGAGACCGTCGTCGACAACCGCAACCTGGGGGAGCGCGGCACCCGGGCCCTCGTACGCGGCCGGGGCTGGCTCCATCTGGAGGGCCACGGCGGCTGGGTGGTGCCGTACGGCGAACTGCGCACCCTGCGCGAGGACCGCACCGGAGCCTGGGCCGACATCAACACCACCAGCACCACCGAGCGCCGCACCCGCCGCTGGCAGACCCTCTGGCTGGACCACGGCACGGACCCGGCCGACGCGACCTACGTCTATCTGCTCATGCCCGGCGCCGGCCGCGACGAGGTGGCCGCCCGCGCCGCCGACCGGACGTGGCTGTCGGTCCTCGCCAACGACAGCGCGAGCCAGGCCGTCCGCGTCCCCTCCCTGGGCCTCACGGCCGCCAACTTCTGGCAGCCGGGCACCGCCGGTCCGCTCACCACCTCCGCCGGCGCGAGTGTGCTGCTCCGCCGCCGGGGCCGTACCGCTACGCTCTGCGTGAGCGAGCCGCCGCGCACGGGCGAGCCGCTGGAGATCGTCTGGGAGCATCCCTTACGCCGGGTCCTGCGGGTGGACGACTCGGTCGAGGTTCTCGCGACAGGACGCCGACTGCGCGTCCGTGTCACTCCGGGGATGGTATGCGCGACCCATCGATGTGAGGTGGCTCTCGCCTGACGGCTTTGTGCGACCCCCACAACCCGCAAGCCCTCTGAGCAGTCGGAATGGCTGCATGCGGTCCCGGTTCTGTTCAGGGGTACCAGGAAATGGGTCCGGAGACTGTACGGAGTCAACGGCTCGCTTTTGCGCGCGTCCTTCGTAAGGTCGCTACATGACCGTTTTGGATGAGGCACCGGGTGAGCCGATCGACGCCCGAGGGCGGACGGCCGAGCTGCACGAGATTCGTGCGCAGGCGCTGGCCGGCCCGAGCGAGAAGGCGACCACGGCTCAGCACGCCAAGGGCAAGCTGACCGCCCGGGAGCGCATCGAGCTGCTCGTGGACCCGGGTTCCTTCCGGGAGGTCGAGCAGCTGCGCCGGCACCGGGCCCAGGGGTTCGGGCTGGAGGCCAAGAAGCCGTACACCGACGGTGTCATCACCGGCTGGGGCACGGTGGAGGGCCGTACGGTCTTCGTCTACGCCCATGACTTCCGCATCTTCGGCGGCGCGCTGGGCGAGGCCCACGCCACGAAGATCCACAAGATCATGGACATGGCCATCGCGGCGGGCGCGCCGCTGGTCTCCCTCAACGACGGTGCGGGCGCCCGCATCCAGGAGGGCGTCTCGGCCCTCGCCGGCTACGGCGGCATCTTCCAGCGCAACACCAAGGCGTCCGGCGTCATCCCGCAGATCAGCGTGATGCTCGGCCCGTGCGCGGGCGGCGCGGCCTACAGCCCCGCCCTGACGGACTTCGTCTTCATGGTCCGCGAGACGTCCCAGATGTTCATCACCGGCCCGGACGTGGTCAAGGCGGTGACGGGCGAGGAGATCACCCAGAACGGCCTGGGCGGCGCGGACGTCCACGCGGAGACGAGCGGCGTCTGCCACTTCGCGTACGACGACGAGGAGACGTGCATCGCCGAGGTGCGCTACCTCCTGTCGCTGCTCCCGCAGAACAACCGTGAGAACCCGCCCCGCGCCGAGTCCACGGACGCGCCGGACCGCCGCAGCGAGGTACTGCTCGACCTGGTCCCGGCGGACGGCAACCGACCGTACGACATGGCCAAGGTCATCGAGGAGATCGTCGACGACGGCGAGTACCTGGAGGTCCACGAGCGCTGGGCGCGGAACATCATCTGCGCGCTGGCCCGTCTCGACGGCCAGGTGGTCGGCATCATCGCCAACCAGCCGCAGGTGCTCGCCGGTGTCCTGGACATCGAGGCGTCGGAAAAAGCTGCGCGCTTTGTCCAGATGTGTGACGCTTTTAACATTCCGATCGTCACTTTCCTGGACGTCCCCGGGTTCCTTCCGGGTGTCGACCAGGAGCACGGCGGCATCATCCGGCACGGCGCGAAGCTCCTGTACGCCTACTGCAACGCGACCGTTCCCCGGATCTCGCTGATCCTGCGCAAGGCCTACGGAGGTGCGTACATCGTCATGGACAGCCAGTCCATCGGTGCGGACCTCACCTACGCCTGGCCGACCAACGAGATCGCCGTGATGGGCGCGGAGGGCGCGGCCAACGTCATCTTCCGCCGCCAGATCGCCGAGGCCGAGGACCCCGAGGCCATGCGGGCGCGCATGGTCAAGGAGTACAAGTCCGAGCTCATGCACCCGTACTACGCGGCGGAGCGTGGCCTGGTCGACGACGTGATCGACCCCGCCGAGACCCGCGAAGTACTCGTCAAGTCCCTGGCGATGCTGCACACCAAGCACGCGGACCTGCCGTCCCGCAAGCACGGCAACCCCCCGCAGTAACCCACCGGTACCGCTGCGGAAACCTCATCCACGGAGACTGACATCCATGAACCTCCCTGATATCCGCGTCGAGAAGGGCCACGCCGAGCCCGAGGAAGTCGCCGCCATCACGGCGATCCTCCTGGCCCGCGCCGCCGCCCAGCCGACCGCTTCTCCGACCCACCGAGGACGCGCGAAGGCCGGCTGGCGCCGCCTGGAGCGCGAGCCGGGCTTCCGGGCACCGCACAGCTGGCGCTGACGCGGAACACAGGCCGACGCAGAGCACAAAGGAAGGGCCCCTCTCTTTCGAGAGGGGCCCTTCTTCGCGCCCCGAAGGGGCGCGGGGAATTGCCACTACCGCAGGCGAGCCATCAACGCGTGTTCCACGAGAGTGATGAGCGCCGACTTCGCGTCAGCCCGGTGACGGGCGTCCGTGGTGATGATCGGGGTGTCGGGACCGATCTGCAGGGCCTCACGGACCTCGTCCGGGTTGTACGGCTGGTTCCCGTCGAACCCGTTCAGGGCGATCACGAAGGGAAGCCCCGAGTTCTCGAAGTAGTCGACCGCCGGGAAGCAGTCGGCAAGACGCCTCGTGTCAACGAGGACGATCGCGCCGATGGCGCCGCGCACCAGGTCGTCCCACATGAACCAGAAACGGTCCTGGCCGGGTGTACCGAAGAGGTACAGGATCAGGTCCTGGTCCAGGGTGATACGGCCGAAGTCCATGGCCACCGTGGTGGTGGTCTTGTCTCCGGTGTGGGTGAGGTCGTCGATGCCCGCGCTCGCGGACGTCATGACGGCCTCGGTGCGCAGCGGGTTGATCTCCGAGACGGCGCCGACGAACGTGGTCTTGCCCACGCCGAAGCCGCCCGCCACCACGATCTTCGCGGAGGTGGTGGAGCGGGAAGGACCGCCGCTAGAGCTTGCGAAGTCCACTGAGCACCCTTTCGAGCAGTGTCACGTCTGGCTGGCCGCCGGCGTTCTCGTCGCCGCCGGGCTGATGGATGGCGACCAGGCCCGCCTCCGCCAAGTCGGCGACGAGGATCCTGGCCACGCCGAGAGGGATCGTCAGGAGGGCGGAGACTTCCGCCACCGACTTGATCTCGCGGCAGAGGTTGCAGATCCGCTGATGCTCGGGCAACTGGCCCTGCATCTGGTGCGGCTGCGCGGTGGTGTGCACCAGCGCCTCGATGGCGAGCTGGTAGCGCGGGCGCGTCCGGCCGCCGGTCATGGCGTACGGGCGCACCAGGGGGTTGTTCGACGCCCCGGCGGGCGCCGGCTCAGGGGCGCGTCGCTGCGGCTGCACCGGCTGGATGCGCGGCGCCGGCGGCTGGTCGTACGGCGAGGGGCCGGGACCCTGGGGCGCGTACGGCTGCCGCTGGCTGGGCGTGGAGGGGAAGTTGTAACGGTTCGGGTTCTGGGAACCGTCGTTCTGGCCCTGGCCAGGGCCGTACGACCAATTACCCGACGATGAACCGCCTGGGGGTGTTGCCACTCTCTCTCCTCCTCCGACTGTGCCTGGCACCCATCATGTGGAGCCGCGTCCCGAAACCTTACGGCCACGGGACGCCAAAACGCACCGACTGTCTGTTAGTTGAGCAGGCTGCCTTGAAGCTCCGCACGCAGATCCGGCGTCAGGACCGTACCGGCACGGTCGACCAGAAGCGCCATCTCGTACCCAATGAGGCCGATGTCCGCCTCGGGGTGTGCGAGAACCGCAAGCGACGAACCGTCGGAGATGGACATGATGAACAGGAATCCCCGCTCCATCTCCACAACCGTCTGGTTCACGCTGCCGCCCTCGAAGATGCGGGAGGCGCCTGCCGTCAGAGACGTCAGACCGGAGGCGACGGCCGCGAGCTGGTCGGCGCGGTCGCGCGGAAAGCCTTCGGACATCGCCAGAAGGAGTCCGTCGGCGGAGACCACCACCGTGTGCGACACCCCGGGGGTGTTGTCCACGAAATTGGTGATCAACCAGTTCAGGTTCTGTGCCGCCTGGCTCATCGGGCTCACACTAACGCTCCTGGTTGTAGGTGCTGTCAGGACCACTGTGTTGATTCCTAGTGGCCTGGCCGTTCGTTTCACTTCCCGCACTGCGGCCCCGTTGGACACCCCGGCGCAGGTTGCTCAGCCTGCCCCGGACGTCCTCGGGAGCGCGGGAGACCTGTGGGCCGCCCTGGTGGGTGGCTTCGGCGGCTCCCTGGACCAGGTTGGCCTTCGGGACCCGCCGCGGCAGGCCGGAGGAGGTGACCCCGCCCGCCTTGGGCTTCCGGAGCTGCGAGGCCTGCTGCCAGCGCTCGTCGTTCTGCGAACGCCAGCTGTCGCCGTCGCTCTCCGGTGTGGGGGCCGGCGCTTCCTGCCGCGCGGGCCGTGCGCCGTTCGTGCCGCTCGCCGTGGAGCCACGGCGGGGAAGCCCGGCGTCGGTCATGGCGCGGCCGGCGGTGGGAGCCGGTCCCGGACGGTCGAAGCCTACGTGGTCATGCTCGTTCACGTCATCGGCCTGCGCGGATTCCGCTTGCGGAGCGTACTGGTCCGGGTAGCCGTTGCGGTAGTCGTCCTGCTGCGGCCAGTCGTCCTGGTGACGCCGCTGCTCGAAGGCCGGGAAGCTCTCCGGGGCGGACGGCTGCGCGGCCGCCGGCTCCTCACGGGTCGGCTCCGCATAGGAGGGCTCGGGGTAGCCGCCGCCCGACGAGAAGGTGTCGCCGCCCCGCGGCAGGCCGCCGTTCGGCGCGTAGTACGTGTCGTCGTACGCCGGGCGCTGTTCCCCGTACGACGGCCTCTGCGGCTCGTCGTACGCCGCCTGCTGCTGCTCCTCGTACGCCGGCTGCCGGTCGTAGGCCCCGGGCTGCTCCCCGTAGCCGTTCGGGCCGTTGTCGTAGGAGGGGCCGCCGGGGAAGTCGTCGGCGTAGGCGGGCGCGTCAGGATTCTCCAGGGCGGGCGGCTGGCCCTGCACCTCGGCCTCCAGGGCCGCCCGGCGCTCCTCGCGCGCCAGGGAGCGCCCGACCGGGTCCAGGTCGCGGAGGTCGTCCGGCACCTCGGTGTACTGGCTGTCGTCGAAGCCGAGCTCCGCCGCCGTACGCATCGGCTGCTGGTTGAAGTTCTCACCCTGGAAGTGCTGCTCCGGGATGATCTGCGAGACGGTGAACTCGTCCGCGGCCGGCTGATACTCGCCGCCACCACCGTGCGTGATCGCGTCCGGCAGCATGACCAGCGAGGTCGTGCCGGCCTGCTCGCCGGAGGGGCGCAGCTGGACGCGGATGCCGTGCCGGTCGGACAGCCGGCCGACCACGAACAGGCCCATGCGCTGGGATATCGCGGCGTCGACGGTCGGCGGGTTGGCCAGCTTGTGGTTGATGTCCGCGAAGTCCTCGGCGGTGAGGCCGATGCCCTTGTCGTGGATCTCGATCATGACCCGACCGTCGGGGAGACGGGTGGCGGTCACGCGAACCTTGGTCTGCGGGGAGGAGAACGTCGTCGCGTTCTCCAGCAGCTCGGCGAGCAGGTGCACGAGGTCGGTCACGGCGCGGCCGTGGATCTCGGCCTCCGGGACGCCGGAGAGCTCGATGCGCTCGTACTGCTCCACCTCGGAGGAGGCGGCGCGCAGCACGTCGACCAGCGGGACCGGCTGGTCCCAGCGGCGGCCGGGCTCCTCGCCGGCGAGGACCAGGAGGTTCTCGCCGTTGCGGCGCATACGGGTCGCGAGGTGGTCCAGGCGGAAGAGGTTCTCCAGCTGGTCCGGGTCGGCCTCGTTGTTCTCCAGGTCGGTGATCAGGGTCAGCTGGCCCTCGATCAGCGACTGGTTGCGGCGCGAGAGGTTGGTGAAGATCGCGTTGATGTTGCCCCGCAGCAGGGCCTGCTCGGCGGCGAGCCGGACGGCCTCGCGGTGGACCTGGTCGAAGGCGCGGGCGACCTCGCCGATCTCGTCACGGGTGTTGATCGGGATGGGCTGGACACGGGTGTCCACACGGCCCGGGTCGGTGCGCGAGAGCTGGTCGACCAGCATCGGCAGGCGCTGCTCGGCGATACCGAAGGCGGCGTTGCGCAGCTGGCGCATCGCGCGGGACATCTGGCGGGCGACCATGCCGGCCAGGATGAACGCGGCGAGCAGGGCGACCACGACGGCGGCACCGGTGATCAGGGCGTCGCGCTTGGCGTCGTCGGAGATGGCCGAGGCCTCGTTCACCGCGGTGTTGGCGAGGTCGTTCTCGATGTCGCGGTACGCGTTGTACTTGAGGGTGTTGACCGCCCACCAGTTCTCGGCGGTGATGCCCTGCTGGGCGAGCGCGGCACGCTCGCTGGTGTCCGTGGAGCTCAGCTGGGCCAGCGCCCCGACCATCTTGACCGGGTCGGACGGCGGCGGCACATAGTCGGGGTTCTTCTGCTTGGCCGCCGTGGCCATCGCCACGCCCTCGGCCTGGATCTCCTTCTTGGCGTCCTCGAGCTTCTGGTTGTCCTGCTCGGTGCCACCGCTGATGTACTCCTGGATGGCGATGCCCTCCAGGTAGGCGTACGAGGAGAGCGCGACGCGCTGCTTGGCCAGGTCCGTGGCCTTGGGGCCCGGCTTGACCAGCATGTGCATGCCGATGGAGCGCTCCAGCGAGAGCGCGCCCTTGGTGAGGGAGATGGCGTAGACCGTACGGCCGTAGCTGGTGATGTTTCCGGTGCCCAGGCCCAGCTCGTTGGAGAACTCCAGCAGGCGGTGCTCGACCTCGACGTAGCCCTCTTCGGTCTGCACGCCGGTGAGCTTGTTGGTGTAGGCGGCCGCGCGCAGGTCCGTCAGGTCCGGCTCGACCTCACGGAAGCGCTCCAGACGGCGCACCAGGTTGGGCCGGTCCGGCATGTTCTGGGCGGCCTCGTCGAAGGCGTCGGCGGCCTTGTCGGTGGCGGCGCGGGCCTTGACGACGGTCGGGTCGTCCTCGCCCTTGCCCTGGAGCAGGGGAGCGGCCGTCGAGTCGCGCTCGACGAGCAGGGCGTCACCGTAGGTGGAGGCGGCGGCCACCAGACGCGCGGTGTTCTCCGCGTCCTTGGCCTCCTGCCAGGTGTCGATCGAGCTCTTCACCTGGAAGCCGCCCATGACGAGGCCGACCAGCACGGGTATGAGCAGGATCGCGTTCAGCCGGGTCGGCACGCGCCAGTTGCGCGGGGAGAGACGGCCGCCGCTTGGCGCAGGCGCCGCCGTGGGTTCCGATCCGGGCACATGGGCGGGCGCCGCTCCGCGCGGCGGCGGCGTGAAGTTGCCCCGGGCCGACGGCTCGGGACTGTTCTTGCTTCGCCTCACTCGACCAACAACCTTCCGGCGGGGTCGGCACCAACGTTGTGCCGCAGTGTCTCAGAGCCCAGTTCGCCATCAAGTACGCGCTACTGCTGAGTACGTCTTTGACTATTGGGCAGTTCTCGCATTCCAGCACGCCGGCCTGCGCTCTTCCAAACAGTGGAAGAGGCAGATTCCGAGTGATGTAAGCCCTAGATAAAACGGTCATAAAGAGCGAGCCCCGTCAAAAGACGGGGCATTTGTGAACGCAGCGACACCGCTTGACCGCGACGAGTGGCCGTACCACCCGATTCCTCTGCCGAAACGTTATGAACAACGAAGCCGACCGTGTCAAAAGCCACAGCCGGCTCCGGCACATCTACGACAACTGCCGTATGGCGCTACCGACTTGCGCTACCGCAGCCGGGCCATCAGCGCATGCTCGACCAGGGTGATCAGCGCGCTCTTGGCGTCGGCCCGGTGACGGGCGTCGGTGGTGATGATCGGTGCGTCCGGACCGATCTGCAGCGCCTCGCGCACCTCGTCCGGCGTGTAGGGCTGGTGCCCGTCGAAGCCGTTGAGGGCGATGACGAAGGGCAGCCCGCTGTTCTCAAAGTAGTCGACCGCCGGAAAGCAGTCGGCGAGACGGCGGGTGTCCACCAGCACCACGGCGCCGATGGCGCCGCGCACCAGGTCGTCCCACATGAACCAGAAACGGTCCTGGCCGGGTGTACCGAAGAGGTACAGGATCAGGTCCTGGTCCAGGGTGATACGGCCGAAGTCCATGGCCACCGTGGTGGTGGTCTTGTCTCCGGTGTGGGTGAGGTCGTCGATGCCCGCGCTCGCGGACGTCATGACGGCCTCGGTGCGCAGCGGGTTGATCTCCGAGACGGCGCCCACGAACGTGGTCTTGCCCACGCCGAAGCCACCCGCCACCACGATCTTGGCGGATGTGGTCGCCCGGCCCGGTTCAGAGCTTGCGAAGTCCACTGAGCACCCTTTCGAGCAGCGTCACGTCCGGAGCGCCACCGTTGTTCTCGTCGCCACCCGGCTGGTGGATGGCGACCAGGCCGGCCTCGGCGAGGTCCGCGACGAGGATCCTGGCCACGCCCAGCGGCATGGACAGCAGCGCGGAGACCTCGGCGACCGACTTCACCTCACGGCACAGATGGCAGATGCGCTGGTGCTCGGGAAGGAGCCCCATGAGCGCTGCCGGATCGGCCGTGGTGCTGATCAGGGCCTCGATGGCCAGCTGGTAGCGCGGCCGGGTCCGGCCACCGGTCATCGCGTACGGACGTACCAGCGGCTGGTCGCCCTCATCCTCGTACGGCTCCGCGTACGGATCATGAGAGGCGGTGGGCGGGGTCATGAATCCTCCGGGCTGGGACAGCAAGTCGGTCAGTCAAGCCGTCTGGTGAGGGCCAGTGGGGGGATTGTGGCGGCCGGACGGTGATTTGGTGAGACGGGTTGGATCCGGGGCGATCAGTGGAGCAGACTGCCTTGGAGTTCGGCGCGCAGGTCGGGCGTGAGCACCGCGCCCGCGCGGTCGACCAGCAGCGCCATCTCGTAGCCGACGAGGCCGATGTCGCATTCGGGGTGTGCCAGGACGGCGATGGACGAACCTTCCGAGACGGACATGAGGAAGAGGAATCCCCGCTCCATCTCGACAACGGTCTGAGCCACGTCGCCGCCCTCGAAGATCCGGGACGCTCCCGCCGTCAGAGACGTCAGACCCGACGCGACGGCCGCCAGCTGGTCGGCACGGTCGCGGGGGAAGCCCTCCGACATCGCCAGCAGCAGACCGTCGGCGGACACGACGACGGTGTGGGACACACCCGGTGTGTTGTCCACGAAGTTGGTGATCAACCAGTTGAGGTTCTGTGCCGCCTGGCTCATCTGGCTCAACTAACGCTCCTGCTGGTGAGTGGGGTTCGGGAAGCTGCCGGTCTGGCCGTTACCGACCTGGCGACCCTGCGCGATACCCCGACGGAGATTGGTCAGCCGGCCGCGTACGTCGTCAGGCGCACGCGAGACAGCCGGACCGGATTGGTGCTGCTGCTGCTGAGCCGTGCCCGGGACGAGGTTCGCCCGGGGCACCCGGCGCGGCAGACCGGAGGTGGTGACACCGCCCGCGGCCGGCTGCCGGACGCGTTCCGCCTGCCGGACGAGGTCGTCGTTGGGCGAGCTGCGCCAGGCGGTCGACCCGGGACGCTGAGGGGGAGCGGCGGGAGCCTGCGGCTCCTGCTGCGGAGCGGGGGCCGGAGCCGAACCGTTGCCGTTGGCGCCGGACTGACGTCCCTGCTGCTGACCATGGAACCAGTTGGTCTCCAGTGTGTCGTACAGCGGGGTACGCCCGTCGCCGGGACCGGTCGCCGGCGGCAGGGCCTCGGGCTCCTGACGGCCGGGCCGCTGCTGCGGACGCGGCGGGACCGGGGGCTGCGGCGGGCCGGTGAGGCCGGAGTCGCCGCCGTAGGTGCCGTTGACCTGGGGTCGCTCGAACTGGCCGGTGGACTCGGGGTTCTGGCGGCCGGGCAGGTCGTACTGACCCGTCGAGCTGCCGTCGTAGGCCTGGGGGGCGGAGAACTGGCCGGTCTGCGAGGAGTTGTTCTGCCCCGGGGCGCCGAAGACGTCGGGGCGGACGAACTGACCCGTGCTCTGCGAGTTGTACCCGCCCGGGGCCGGCGCGTCGAAGTCCGGGCGGGCGAACTCGGACGTCGAGCCCGGGCCCTGGCGGTCGTCGATACGCGGCATACGGGAGGTCTGCGCGGGGTCCTCGTCGTGCCCACGCGGGGTGTCGAGCGAGGCGCGCGGTACCGGCGGCTGCGCGTTCTCGTCGCTCCAGCTGGGACGGGAGGACTGGTTGCCGCCCGGCAGCTCGGCACGCGGGCCACCGCGCGGCGGCAGCTGCGGCTGGCGGCCACGACGGCCCTGCTCGCCACCGGGAGGCGGCGACTGCGGCGCCGACGGCCGGGACTGCTCGCGGCCGGAGCCACGGGAGCCGCCGTAGCCGTCCTGGCCGCCGCCGAAAGCGTCCTGGCCCGGCCCGTAGGAGTCCGGACCCATGCCCGCGGCCTGCAGTCCCTGCGGAGCACCCGGAGCCTGGCCGCCGAACCCGGCGCCCGCACCGGCCGGAGCCGGACGACCCTGGGACGGGGCGCCCGGACCCTGCGGTCCACGCGGCGCACCCGGTCCACCCGGCATTCCGCCACCGTCACGTCCGGGCAGCGCGGCCCGCGGTCCCTGACCGGCACCGAGCCGGCCACCGCCGGAGGCACCGGCACCGAGCGCACCGCCACCCGGCGCACCCGTGCCGAGGGAGCCGCCGCCGGACTGGGCCTGGCGACGTGCGGCGGCCGCACCCGCGGCGGCCTGCGCGGCGGCAGGACCACCGGAGCCACCCGGGCCGTTCGGGCCGGGCTTGCCCGGAGCGGGCTTCTTGCCGCCCTGGGCGACATCGACGGGCAGCATGACCAGCGCGGTCGTACCGCCGGAGTCGGACGGACGCAGCTGGATGCGGATGCCGTGGCGCTGCGACAGACGACCGACCACGAACAGACCCATGCGGCGGGAGACCGAGACGTCCACGGTGGGCGGCGAGGCGAGCCGCTCGTTGATCGCCGCGAGGTCCTCGGGGGAGAGGCCGATGCCGGTGTCGTGGATCTCGATCAGCACGCGGCCGTCGGGCAGCGCGTGACCGGTGACCTTGACCTTGGTCTGCGGCGAGGAGAAGGAGGTCGCGTTCTCGAGCAGCTCGGCGAGCAGGTGCACGAGGTCGTTGACCACGCGGCCGGCGACCTCGGTCGTCGGCACGGCGGCCAGCTCGATGCGCTCGTACTGCTCCACCTCGGACGCGGCGGCACGGAGCACGTCGACCAGCGGGACCGGGCGGGTCCAGCGGCGGCCGGGCTCCTCACCCGCGAGGACGAGGAGGTTCTCACCGTTACGGCGCATACGCGTCGCGAGGTGGTCGAGCTTGAACAGCGAGGACAGCTGGTCCGGGTCGGCCTCGCGGGACTCCAGTTCGGAGATGAGCGAGAGCTGACGCTGGATGAGGCCCTGGGAGCGGCGCGAGAGGTTGGTGAACATCGCGTTGACGTTGCCCCGCAGCAGGGCCTGCTCGGCGGCGAGGCGGACCGCCTCGCGGTGCACGTCGTCGAAGGCCGAGGCCACCTGGCCGATCTCGTCCCGGGAGTGCACACCGACCGACTCGACGGAGGTGTCGACGTCCTGCGGGTCGGACTCGGAGAGCTGCTTGACCAGCTCGGGCAGCCGGTCCTGGGCGACCCGGGTGGCGGTCTCCTCCAGCCGGCGCAGCGAGCGGATCATGGAGCGGGCCACGACGAAGGCGCCGACCAGCGAGACACCGAGCACGATCAGGATCAGCGCACCGGAGATGATCGCCTCGCGCTCGGACTCGTTGCGCAGCTCGCGGGCCTTCTGCTCCATCTCCTCGAGCAGCGTGGTCTCGATGGCGCGCATGCCCTGGAGCTTGGTGGTGCTGGTGTCCACCCAGTCCCGGTACGAGCGCTTGTCCAGCGACTGCAGGCCCGTCGCGGAGGTCAGGGCGCGGTTGGCGTAGGTGTCGCTGGCCTTGATCGTGGGGTTGCCCTCCTCGATCGACTTCAGCAGGTCGGCGGCGGTCTGCGTGCCGTAGATGCTCCGGAAGCTCTTCAGCTCGGAGCGCTGGCTCGTCAGCGCCGACTCGGCGTACAGCCGGTCGTTCTCGGACAGGTCGCCGAAGGTCTTGTTGTCCGCGGGCAGCGCGGCGGCGAGGACCGCGCGCTGGATGGACGCGTACTCCTTGGCGGTGGAGAAGGCGGCCAGGGCACGCGTGCTCTGGATCATCTCCGGGTTGCTGGTCGCCTCGGCCATGTCCTGCGAGAGACCGAGCAGGTTGGTGATCAGACGGTGGTAGGCCTCCACGGTCTGCGTGGAGTTCTTCTTGGCCTCGTAGGCGGTGTTGCGGATCTTCGCGATGTCGCTCAGGTCGCCGACGAGCTGGACGAGGTTGTCGCGGACACCCTTGAGGTTGCCGTCCTTGCTGGTGTCGTCGATCTCCTCGGAGGCCTCGATGAAGCTGGTCATGGCCCGGTCCGACTTGTCCCGGTAGCCCTTGACCGTGTAGTCGGTGGCCTTGGCGCCGTGCGCGAGCGGACCCGCCGACTGGTCGCGCTCCTCCTGGAGCGCCGCGGCGAGTTCGGTGGCCCGCTTCGTCATGTCCGTCAGCAGCCGCATGTTGTCGAGCTGCTGGATGTCGTCCATGTTGTCGCTGATGCGCAGGGCACCCAGCGAGGTGGCCGCGACCACCGGGAGCGTCAGCAGCGCCACGAGGCGCGTGGAGATACGCCAGTTGCGCAGGGCTATTCGCGAGCCGGGGCCGACAGGGCCCTTCGGCTTCGTCGTCGGTGGAGTGGGGTTCGCCGCACCCGGGGACGCCGACACGGCGGGGCGCCCGGAGCGCTCACCGCCGTCCACGGACGCAGCCGGGCCCGGGTTCTGGGCGTGCTGGGGCGAGGGACCTCGGTCGGTCCCGCCGTGCTCCGGCTCCGCCGAAGCGCTGCCATCCCTCTTGAAACGTCCCTGCACTAGCGTCGCAACCTCTGGACCAGGCGCCCTTCCGCGCGAGCGGACGGACACGGTGTCGGCGTAGTAGGGAGCGTCCTGAACACGCTCCCTGATGGTCGTGAGTGACCGGCGCTGGCTCCCCTTCTCGCCGCCGCTCGGCGCTCGATGCGCCCCCTGCGCGCCGGCTCGATCCTGCGGCGGTCCGTGGAATTCCAGCACAGTGCAGGATCTCCAACAAGGCCCGTAGGTCGAGCCGTGACATACGTGACACCAAGTGAGGGCGGGATTACCTGCCGTAGAAACCAATCCGGTTCATAACGGACTTATACCCGCGAGCCGCTCGTGCGTGGGGGGTGTCCCAGTCGCCATGATCAGGAGCGGAATGATGGCTTCAGGGGGTCAATGTCCGTTTCGTGGGGGTGAATTGCGAGTCTGAATTGACCGGTTTGTCCGTGGGGTCGTGAGCAAACTCACATACCGATCAGGGGGCCCTCGCGACTTCCGGCGGGAACCGCATGTTTAGCCTGGCGCTTTACAAGAGGGATGATTCTGCCAACCCGAGACGACAGGACCCTGGTACAGCCGTGAAGACGACGATGATCCGCACGATAGCCAACCCGCGGCGCACGACGCTGGTGCACCTCGCCGACGCCGAGGGGCTGCACATCCCGCCGCAGCCGGAGCACTCCGTCGATCTTCCCACTCAGACCGCGAACCCCAAGCGCACCATCCTCCAGGAGATCCCTGTCACCGCCGCCCGGTAGTACGCGGGCCGATGGTCGACCGTTCAATCACATACCGGCCATCGGTCCGGCCATCGGCCGCGTGACGGCTTCCGTACGGCGTCCGGGGCACCCGCGGTAATGCGCGAGGCGCCCGCTCCCTGCCGCGCTAGCCTGGAGCGTCAGACTCCAGCCGGCTCAAGTGAGGGGCGCAAGATCCCGTGCGCATCGCCAGATTCTCCATCGACGGGAACGTCGCCTTCGGCGCGGTCGAGGGCGACAGGCCGGACGAGCTCGTCCTCGACATCATCAAGGGCATCCCGTTCGCGGACTTCGAGCTCTCCGGTACGAAGGTCCCGCTGGGCAAGGTCAGGCTGCTGCCGCCGGTGCTCCCCAACAAGGTCGTGGCCTTCGGCCGCAACTACGCCGAGCACGCACGCGAACTCGGCAACGAGGTGCCCGACGCCCCGTTCGCCTTCTTCAAGCCGTCCACCGCGGTGATCGGCTCCGGCGACGAGATCCAGTACCCGTCCTTCACCGAGGACCTCCACCACGAGGCCGAGCTGGCCGTCGTCATCGGCCGCATGTGCCGAGAGGTCCCGCGCGAGCGTGTCAAGGACGTGATCTTCGGCTTCACCTGCGCCAACGACATCACCGCCCGGGACGTCCAGAAGCGCGAGAAGCAGTGGGCCCGGGCCAAGGGCTTCGACACCTCCTGCCCGCTGGGCCCCTGGGTGGAGACGGACCTGGACCTGGAGAAGGCCTCCGACCTCACCATCCAGCTCACCGTCAACGGCGAGCAGCGCCAGCTCGGCCGCACCAGCGAGATGATCCACTCCATCGAGGATCTGATCGTCAACATCTCCGAGGCCATGACGCTGCTCCCCGGCGACGTGATCCTCACGGGCACCCCGGCAGGGGTCGGCCCCCTCAGCGTCGGCGACGAGGTCGCCGTCACCATCGAAGGCATCGGCACTCTCACCAACAAGGTTGTCAAGCGTGGCTAGCGCACCCGTCCGCGTACGTTTCTGCCCCTCGCCCACCGGTAACCCCCATGTGGGCCTGGTCCGCACCGCCCTGTTCAACTGGGCGTTCGCCCGGCACCACCAGGGCACGCTCGTCTTCCGCATCGAGGACACCGACGCGGCCCGCGACTCCGAGGAGTCCTACAACCAGCTGCTCGACTCGATGCGCTGGCTGGGCTTCGACTGGGACGAGGGCCCCGAGGTCGGCGGCCCGCACGCGCCGTACCGCCAGTCGCAGCGCATGGACCTCTACAAGGAGGTCGCGGGCAAGCTGCTGGACGGCGGTCACGCCTACCACTGCTACTGCTCCCAGGAGGAGCTGGACAGCCGCCGCGAGGCCGCTCGGGCCGCGGGCAGGCCGTCGGGCTACGACGGTCACTGCCGCGACCTCACGGTCGAGCAGGTCGAGGAGTACAAGGCCCAGGGCCGCGAGCCCATCGTCCGCTTCCGCATGCCCGACGAGACGATCACCTTCACGGACCTCGTCCGCGGCGAGCTGACCTTCACGCCGGAGAACGTCCCGGACTACGGGATCGTACGAGCCAACGGGGCGCCCCTCTACACGCTCGTGAACCCGGTCGACGACGCCCTGATGGAGATCACCCACGTCCTGCGCGGCGAGGACCTGCTGTCCTCGACGCCCCGTCAGATCGCCCTGTACAAGGCGCTGATGGAGCTGGGCATCGCGAAGCAGATCCCGGCCTTCGGGCACCTGCCGTATGTGATGGGCGAGGGCAACAAGAAGCTCTCCAAGCGTGACCCGCAGTCCTCGCTGAACCTCTACCGCGAGCGCGGCTTCCTGCCGGAGGGGCTGCTCAACTACCTCTCCCTGCTGGGCTGGTCGCTCTCCGCCGACCAGGACATCTTCACGATCGACGAGATGGTCGCGGCCTTCGACATCGCGGACGTGCAGCCCAACCCGGCCCGCTTCGACCTGAAGAAGTGCGAGTCGATCAACGGCGACCACATCCGGCTGCTCGATGTGAAGGACTTCACCGAGCGCTGCCGCCCCTGGCTCCAGGCCCCGTTCGCCCCCTGGGCCCCGGAGGCCTTCGACGAGCTCAAGTGGCAGGCCATCGCCCCGCACGCGCAGACCCGTCTGAAGGTCCTGTCGGAGATCACCGACAACGTCGACTTCCTCTTCCTCGCGGAGCCGGCCCTCGACGAGGCGTCCTGGGCGAAGGCGATGAAGGAGGGCAGCGACGCCCTGCTCAGGACCGCCCGCGAGAAGCTGGACGCGGCCGACTGGAGCTCGCCGGAGTCCCTGAAGGACGCCGTCCTGGCCGCCGGCGAGGCCCACGGCCTCAAGCTCGGCAAGGCCCAGGCCCCGGTCCGCGTCGCCGTCACCGGCCGCACCGTGGGCCTGCCGCTGTTCGAGTCGCTGGAGGTGCTGGGCAAGGAGAAGACCCTGGCCCGGATCGACGCGGCGCTGGCGAAGCTCGCCGCATAGCGCGTTCACAGCGGGGCGGCGTCCGGTTCGGACGCCGCCCTTCGCGTGTACGCCCAGCCGTCGCCCGGAGTTAACCCCTCCGGCCAACTTCCGCTCCCTGAGCGCCCGTTGGATGTCCCCGTGCACATGAGGTGCGTGTGCACGCTGTTACAGGGGGAGGGGAACCGGCGCAGGCCGCGGACTCGCCGGTGGGGACCGTCCGGCTGAGCACGGAGAAACGCCAGGAGATCCGGTAGCCACATCGCCTACCTCAACGGCACGTTCGGCGAGGTGTCGATCGTGGGCAGCGGGGTCCCCGCCTCGGCGCTCGCGCAGATGGAGGCCCGGACGGACGCCGTGCCGTCCGGCCCGACGAAGAGCAGCCCCTGGCAGCCCGTCTGGCAGCTCAACAAGCCGGCCACCTGGACGCTCACCCTGAGTAACGGCAGCGGCACGACGGTGCGCAGCCTCACCGGCAGCACCAAGGGCGCCGCCGTCCGCGCCGCCTGGGACGGCTACGGGGAGGACGGCCGCCGGATCAACGGCACGTACACCTGGAAACTGACCGCCCAGCCCCGCGACGAGCAGGGACCCGCCCTCACCGTGACCGGGACGACCACGGTCAACTGACGGACAGACGCCCGTCGTCCGGGTTACCGTCGGATCATGGGGATTCGGGCCGTGGTCTGGGACGTGGACGACACCCTCTTCGACTACACCGCGGCGGACCGCGCGGGAATGCGGGAGCACTTGCTGACCGAGGGCCTGCTCGACGGATACGACAGCGTCGAGCAGGCCCTCGTGCGGTGGCAGCAGGTCACGCACTCCCAGTGGGCCCGGTTCTCCGCCGGGGAGACGACCTTCCAGGGGCAGCGGCGTGATCGCGTACGGGTCTTCCTGGGCGTGGAGCTGACGGACGCCGAGGCCGACGCCTGGTTCGAGCGCTACATCGGTCACTACGAGGCCGCCTGGGCCCTCTTCCCGGACGTCCTGCCCGTCCTGGACCTGCTCGCCGCCAGCCACCGGCACGCGGTGCTGTCGAACTCCAGCCTCACCGTCCAGGACCGCAAGCTGCGCGTGCTCGGCGTCCACGACCGTTTCGAGGCGATCCTGTGCGCCGCCGAGCTCGGTGTCTCCAAGCCGGAGGCCGGTGCCTTCCACGCCGCCTGCGCCGCTCTCGACCTCGCCCCGCACCAGGTCGCGTATGTCGGAGATCACCCGGACATCGACGGACGCGGTGCCGCGGCCGCCGGGCTGCTGTCGGTGTGGATCGACCGCGACGGGGCGTACACCAGCGACGACGGCCCCGGCGGACCGCACCGGATCGCCTCCCTCGCCGAACTCCCCGCGATCCTCGGCGCGGATACCCGTTTTGGAGCCCCGTCCACCTTCAGGTAATGTTCTTCCTGCGCCGCCGGGGAGCGGGCCGAAAGGCCGGGAACCGGAGGAGCAAACTAGAACAAGATCCCCACAGGGGCTTGCGTTCCAGTGGCCTATGGTGTAATTGGCAGCACGACTGATTCTGGTTCAGTTAGTCTTGGTTCGAGTCCAGGTAGGCCAGCTCGCAGAGCTCATCTGCAAAGCCCCCGTTGTGTAGCGGCCTAGCACGCTGCCCTCTCAAGGCAGTAGCGCCGGTTCGAATCCGGTCGGGGGTACTGGTTCCGATCTTCTCGGAATCGCTAGGGCCCCCGTTGTGTAGCGGCCTAGCACGCCGCCCTCTCAAGGCGGTAGCGCCGGTTCGAATCCGGTCGGGGGTACTGACTGGTCTAAACCACATTGGTCTATGGTGTAATTGGCAGCACGACTGATTCTGGTTCAGTTAGTCTTGGTTCGAGTCCAGGTAGACCAGCTCGGGCCTGCGGAAACGCAGCGTCCACGCCCCCGTTGTGTAGCGGCCTAGCACGCCGCCCTCTCAAGGCGGTAGCGCCGGTTCGAATCCGGTCGGGGGTACACAGAGTGAAGGCCCTCCACTTCGGTGGGGGGCCTTCGTCATTCCTGCTCACCGAAGCCGTACCGCCGCGCCGACTCCTCCTCCTGCGCCAGCCGGTGCAGGGCCTGGAGCATCGGCTCGACGAGCACCGTCCCCAGCACCGCCGTCTCGATCTTCTCCGCCTCCGAACCATGGCTCTCCACGAAGTCCAGGTCCAGGGCCGCCGCCCCGTGCATCAACCGCGCGTACGCCAGCAGCAGTTGAGGGTCCCAGTCGTAACCGAGCCGCCTCAGCGCGGCCATCGCCACCACCAACGAGCGGTACGAGGGTGAGATCGTGACCAACGCCTGGGCGTTCGACCAGCCCAGGGACTCCAGCAGTTGATCGGCGACATCGTGTGCGGCCCGGACGTGCTCGTCCTCCTCGTCCGGCTCGGGGATCTGTGGCAGGGCCCACAGCGCCGCGCCCATACGGATCGTGCGGGGGAGGGAGTCGTCGTCGACGTGCCCGAGCACCTCACGGACCGTCGCCACCGGAACGCGCCCGACCTGGATCATCGCGCGGACCAGGCGCAACCGGCGCAGATGGTCCTCGTCGTACTCGGCCGTGCGGGCGTTGATCTGCCGGCCCGGCGCCAACAGGCCTTCGCGCAGGTAGTACTTGATCGTCGCGGTGGGCACCCCGCTGCGCTCGCTGAGTTCGGCCAGCCGCATGTCTTGCGCCTCATTGGGGAGTGCCACTATCCAAGCATCGACCAGAAGGATAGTGCCGCTATCCGACGAGGGAACCGGGGGTCACCGTGTTCGCGAAGCCGGTGTCGGGCCGTACGACCGCGGCGGCCGAGGGCGATGTGGTGGTGCTGCTCATCGGGATGCGGATCAACCACTTCTGGGCGGTGCACCAGTGGCTCCCGGTCATGCTGTCGATGTTCCGCATGCTGGGGGAGCTTGCGCGGGACGGCGACCGGGGGCTGCTGGGGCGCGTGCTGCTGACGGCGTCACCGCGGACGTACTACGTCGTGCAGTACTGGGAGTCCAAGGAGAAGCTCTACGCGTACGCGTCGTCGCCGGACATGTTCCATCACAAGGCGTGGGGGATCATCAACCGCAGGGAGCGGGCGGGCCGGGTGCGGGGACACGTGGGGTTGTGGCACGAGGCGTACGTCGTGCCGGAGGGCTCGTACGAGTCGATCTACGCGGACATGCCGGCGTTCGGGTTGGCCGCCGCGCATGGCCAAGTGCCGGTGGAGCGGCGGGGCCGGTACGCGAAGGATCGGTACGCGTATCGATCCGGGAGTGCGGCCGACTAGGGCCTGTCGTTTGGATCAGGTCGGCTGAGAGGGACTGCGCATTTCAGGCGACGCCGGCATGATCCAAACGACGGGCCCTAGAGGCGCGGCGACTGCGCGACCACACGGCGGAGTCGCAAATCGAAACGGCCCCGCGCCCCTTGGGGTGATCAGCTCCCCGTCGGTCCAGGACCTGCCGCGGCGTTGAGGCCGGTCCTTCGCCGACGGGGATACGACATCGTCGGCGCCCTCAGCCCGTGCGGCGCAGTGCCTCGGAGAGGCGGGCGGCGGCGTCGATGACCGCCTGGGCGTGCATACGGCCCGGGTGACGGGTCAGGCGCTCGATGGGGCCGGAGACCGAGACGGCGGCCACCACGCGGTTCGACGGGCCGCGCACCGGCGCGGAGACGGACGCGACGCCCGGCTCGCGCTCGCCGATCGACTGGGCCCAGCCACGGCGTCGTACGCCGGAGAGAGCGGTGGCCGTGAAGCGGGCGCCCTGCAGGCCGCGGTGCAGGCGCTCGGGCTCCTCCCAGGCCATGAGGATCTGCGCGGAGGAGCCCGCCTTCATCGTGAGCGTCGAGCCGACCGGGACGGTGTCCCGAAGGCCGGACAGGCGCTCCGCCGCGGCGACGCAGATGCGCATGTCGCCCTGGCGGCGATAGAGCTGCGCGCTCTCGCCGGTGACGTCACGGAGGTGGGTGAGGACCGGGCCCGCCGTGGCGAGGAGACGGTCCTCGCCGGCCGCCGCGGCCAGTTCTGCCAGGCGAGGGCCGAGAATGAAACGGCCCTGCATGTCACGCGCCACCATGCGGTGGTGTTCCAGAGCCACGGCCAGTCGATGAGCCGTGGGTCGTGCCAGTCCGGTGGCCGAGACGAGCCCCGCGAGGGTGGCCGGACCGGACTCCAGGGCGCTCAGGACAAGGGCTGCCTTGTCCAGAACGCCGACGCCGCTACTGTTGTCCATGAAACGATACTCGCGTCTCACTCTGTGAAACGCAAGTTCAATTTTCCGTGGAACACGCCACTCTGGAAGAACGAAGGCAGAGCGGCCCGTAAACAGAACGGGCCTGGCGGCGAACGCCCGGAAGCAGGGGCGCGGGCGCGGGTCGCCTTCTCAAGATCTCTAGTTGGGCCGGTGGACCGTATACCGGCCGGAGGGAAAGCGATGGGTAGGACACTCGCGGAGAAGGTCTGGGACGACCATGTCGTCCGGCGCGCCGAGGGCGAGCCCGACCTCCTCTTCATCGATCTGCACCTGCTGCACGAGGTGACCAGCCCGCAGGCCTTCGACGGCCTTCGTAAGAGCGGTCGCCAGGTGCGCCGGCTCGACCTGACCATCGCCACCGAGGACCACAACACCCCGACCCTCGACATCGACAAGCCCATCGCCGACCCGGTCTCCCGCGTCCAGCTGGAGACGCTGCGCAAGAACGCCGCCGAGTTCGGTGTGCGTCTGCACCCGCTGGGCGACGTCGAGCAGGGCGTCGTGCACGTCGTCGGCCCGCAGCTGGGGCTGACCCAGCCCGGTATGACCGTGGTCTGCGGTGACTCCCACACCTCCACGCACGGTGCCTTCGGCGGTCTGGCCTTCGGCATCGGCACCTCCCAGGTCGAGCATGTGCTGGCCACCCAGACGCTGCCCATGTCCCGCCCGAAGACCATGGCCATCACGGTCAACGGCGAACTGCCCGACGGCGTCACCGCCAAGGACCTGATCCTGGCGATCATCGCCCGGATCGGTACGGGCGGCGGCCAGGGCTACGTCCTGGAGTACCGCGGCTCCGCCATCGAGCAGCTCTCGATGGAAGCCCGGATGACCATCTGCAACATGTCGATCGAGGCCGGCGCCCGCGCGGGCATGATCGCCCCCGACGAGACCACCTTCGAGTACCTCAAGGGCCGCCCGCACGCGCCCGAGGGCGAGGACTGGGACGCCGCCGTCGCGTACTGGAAGACGCTGAAGACGGACGAGGACGCCGAGTTCGACGCCGAGGTCGTGATCGAGGCCGCCGAGCTGTCGCCGTTCGTCACCTGGGGCACCAACCCGGGCCAGGGCGCCCCGCTTTCGGCGTCCGTCCCCGATCCTGCTTCGTACGAAGACGCTTCGGAGCGCTTCGCCGCTGAAAAGGCCCTGGAATACATGGGGTTGGAGGCCGGCCAGCCGCTGCGCTCCATCAACGTGGACACCGTCTTCGTAGGCTCCTGCACCAACGGCCGCATCGAGGACCTGCGCGCGGCGGCCGAGCTGCTGAAGGGCCGCAAAGTCGCCGACGGCGTACGGATGCTGGTCGTCCCCGGTTCCGCGCGGGTCGGTCTGCAGGCCGTCTCCGAGGGCCTGGACGTCGTCTTCAAGGAGGCCGGCGCCGAGTGGCGGCACGCGGGCTGCTCGATGTGCCTGGGCATGAACCCCGACCAGCTGGCCCCCGGTGAGCGCTCCGCGTCCACCTCCAACCGCAACTTCGAGGGCCGGCAGGGCAAGGGCGGTCGTACGCACCTGGTGTCGCCGCAGGTCGCGGCGGCCACCGCGGTCCTGGGCCACCTGGCATCCCCGGCCGACCTGTCCGACGTCGAGACCCGTACGCCCGCTGGAGTCTGATCAGTCATGGAAGCATTCACCAAGCACACCGGCCGGGCCGTCCCGCTGCGCCGCTCCAACGTCGACACCGACCAGATCATCCCTGCTCACTGGCTCAAGAAGGTGACCCGGGACGGGTTCGAGGACGGGCTGTTCGAGGCCTGGCGCAAGGACGAGACGTTCATCCTCAACCAGCCCGAGCGGCAGGGCGCCACGGTCCTGGTCGCCGGTCCCGACTTCGGCACCGGTTCCTCCCGTGAGCACGCCGTGTGGGCGCTGCAGAACTACGGCTTCAAGGCCGTCATCTCCTCGCGCTTCGCGGACATCTTCCGCGGTAACTCGCTCAAGAACGGCCTGCTCACGGTGGTTCTGGAGCAGAAGATCGTGGACGCGCTGTGGGAGCTCACCGAGAAGGACCCGACAGCTGAGGTCACTGTGGACCTTGAGGCTCGTGAGGTGCGCGCCGAGGGCATCACCGCATCCTTCGAGCTGGACGAGAACTCCCGCTGGCGGCTGCTGAACGGCCTCGACGACATCTCGATCACCCTCCGCAACGAGGACGACATCGCCGCCTACGAGGCGAAGCGGCCGTCGTTCAAGCCGCGCACGCTCAAGGTCTGAGCGAAACCGCCCCCTCCGGGACCCCGAGCTCGCGCGCAAGGCGACTTTCGGACACCGCAACGCCCCTTCAGTACCCCCGATCAGCCCGATCGGGGGTACTGCCATGTCTGCACCCGAACGGCCCTGCCCCGCTTGCGTACCGCGCTCAACTTCCCACGTTACGACGGGTGTTGCCGGGGTACGCGAGTGGTGTGTCCGCGGCTTCCGCAAGTGCCCGGAAGGCCATTTGAGGCCGGAGTTGCACCCCTGGCAGGCGACAACTCGCCCCAGATGGCACAATCTGTGCATGGAACACGACGGCCAACTCGAGCTCTATGCGGCAGTCGCGGACCAACTCAAGGAAGCGCATGGAAGGGTGCGCGCACTGCAAGTCCCGGAGGGCGTACGGATGGCGCTGACCCGGAAGCTGCTGGTCATTACGGCCGCGGCCAAGCACGACGTCGCCGAAGCGACAAGGCGTCTGGAGCGGTTCATGGCGGATCTCGACGCGGGGCGATTCCCCGAAGAGGAACGCTGAACACCTTCGAGACAGCCGAGTCTGTTGCGGCACAAGGGTGATTAGCCCGTTTCGTGTTTGATTTGCGGTATATATCTGCCTAACGTGCGAAAAAGCTTGAACACTTTCGTTCTGGCGATGTCTCCGAAGGGGAAGACGTGAACAAGGCGCAGCTCGTAGAAGCGATTGCCGACAAGATGGGTGGCCGCCAGCAGGCCGCCGATGCTGTCGACCACGTACTGGACGCGATCGTCCGCGCGGTTGTCTCGGGTGAGCGGGTCTCGGTCACCGGCTTCGGTTCGTTCGAGAAGGTCGACCGTCCGGCTCGGTACGCCCGTAACCCTCAGACGGGCGAGCGGGTTCGGGTCAAGAAGACCTCCGTCCCGCGCTTCCGTGCGGGTCAGGGCTTCAAGGACCTGGTGAGCGGCTCGAAGAAGCTCCCGCGGGGCGGCGAGGTCGCGGTCAAGAAGGCGCCCAAGGGCAGCCTGACCGGTGGTGCCGCGGCGACGGTCAAGAAGGCCGCCGCGAAGAAGACCACCAAGGCGGCGGCGAAGAAGACCACCGCGAAGAAGACGACGGCGAAGAAGACCACGGCCGCCGCCAAGAAGACCACCGCGAAGAAGACGACGGCGAAGAAGACCACCGCCGCCGCCAAGAAGACCACCGCGGCGAAGAAGACCACCGCCAAGAAGGCGACGGCCAAGAAGGCCCCGGCGAAGAAGGCGACCGCCAAGAAGGCGCCGGCCAAGAAGTCGACGGCGCGCAAGTCCACCGCCAAGAGGACCACGCGCAGCAGGTAGGACCGCACAGGGGCACTCACGCGCCGGGCCGGACTCCGTGGGGAGTCCGGCCCGCGGCGTGTTTTCAGAGGGTCTGCAGCGTCACCAGCGTGATGTGCAGGGACTCGCCCTTGCCCTCCGTCTCGATGCGGACCCGTTGTCCGGGGCGCAGCAGCCGCAGGCCGCCCGCGTCGAAGGCCGGGGCGTCGAAGGGGACGGGGGTGCCGTCGTCCAGGAGGACGCTGCCGGATCGGGTTTCGGCGTCGTATGTGTAAGCGGTGGCCTGCATGCGTCCAGCCTATGTGGGGTTGTGGTTCGACTGCCGCGCCGTGGGGGCCCCTCGCGCGGTTCCCCGCGCCCCTGTGGGACGCGTCAGCGCTGCCGCCATTGCCGCGGTACGTGGGCCCACGCCCAACGCCAGCGCGGCTCGCAGATCCTCGCCGGTGTCCACGTCCTGGCGTACCGAATCCACCCCGGCGAGGCGCAGCTCCACCGCCCCGGACTCTCGGTGGCGGGCTCGGGAATCCGTGCCGAATGCCGGCAGCAATTCGTGGCCCGGCATTGCGGCCAGCAGTGTCGTGCCGATTGTCGCCGCGTCCGCGAGAAATGCGCGGGGGAATTCGACTGCCGCGTCCAGGACCCGGGCCAATTCCAGCGGGCGCAGGGCGGGGAGGTCGGCGTTCAGGGCGGCCACCGGGATTTCGGGGTGCGCGGCGCGTACGACCGCGGCGGCGTGCGCCAGCGCGGTGTTCAGGCCGCCGCCGGGCTCGTCGGGGACGATGTGCGCGCCAAGTGCGCCCAGCTCACGCCCGGCCAGGGCGTCGTCCGTGACGACTGCCACATCCTTCACCGCGGGGCATGCCAGGGCCGCCGCCACGGTGTCCTGGGCGAAGGCGAGCGCCAGTCCTGGGCGCAGCCCGTCGGCCGCGGTGTCCGAAAGCCTGCTCTTCGCCCGCGCCAAGGGCTTCAGGGGTACGACCAAGGTCCACTGCACGAGTGTTCCGTCCCTCTCTAGTCGCGGTCATTGTCACTCAGCCGTCACCAGGGCCATCTGGCAGTGGGGGCGGCGAGGCGTACGGTGTTCTCGACAGACCGGCGGCCTGGGGCGACACTTGTGCGGCCCCCAGGCCCGACGTCCTTGATCCCTAGAGGAAGGTGCACGCGTGCCCCGCCGCAGAATCGGCTTCTGGTACCGCTTCGCCGCGGTGCTCTGCAAACCGCCGCTGGTGGTTCTGATCAAGCGGGACTGGCGTGGAATGGAGCACATTCCGGCCGAGGGCGGATTTATCACCGCTGTGAACCACAATTCGCACATCGATCCCTTCACGTACGGGCACTTTCAGTACAACACCGGCCGGGTTCCGCGATTCCTGGCGAAGAGCGCGCTTTTCAAGAAGGGATTCGTCGGCGCCGCGATGCGCGGCACCGGGCAGATCCCCGTCTACCGGGAGACCACCGACGCACTGAGCGCCTTCCGGGCCGCGATCGACGCCGTGGAGCGCGGTGAATGCGTCGCGTTCTACCCCGAGGGCACCATCACCCGGGACCCGGACCAGTGGCCCATGACGGGCAAGACCGGTGCCGCACGCGTGGCCCTGCAGACCAAGTGCCCGGTCATCCCTGTCGCGCAGTGGGGCGCCAACGAACTGCTGCCGCCCTACGCCAAGAAGCTCAACCTCCTTCCGCGCAAGACCCACAAGGTGCTCGCCGGCCCGCCGGTGGACCTGACGGGCTTCTACGACAAGGAGATGTCCCCGGAGCTGCTGAAGGAGGCGACCGAGGTCATCATGGCCGCCGTCACCCGCCAGCTGGAGGAGATCCGCGGCGAGAAGGCGCCCAGGACGCCGTACGACCCGCGCCGGGAGCGCATCGAGCAGCGTCGCAGGACCGCCGCGCAGAACCGACGGACGCAGAAGGCCGAGCAGGAAGAGGGGCAGGGCACGTGAGCAAGCCCGTCAAGGCGGCAGTCCTGAGTGCCGGTTCGTGGGGCACCGCGTTCGGCATCGTCCTCGCCGACGCCGGCTGCGAGGTCACCCTGTGGGCCCGCCGCCCCGAGGTCGCCGAGGCCATCAACTCGGCCCGGACGAACCCCGACTACTTCCCCGGCGTGGAGCTCCCGCAGGGCATGCGGGCGACCACCGACCCCGCCGAGGCCATGGCCGGCGCCGACTTCACCGTGCTGTCCGTCCCCTCCCAGACCCTGCGTGCCAACCTCGCCGAGTGGACCCCGATGCTGGCGCCGGGCACGGTCCTGGTGTCGCTGATGAAGGGCGTCGAACTCGGCACCACCATGCGGATGAGCGAGGTCATCGAGGACGTCGCCAAGGTCGGCCACGACCGCATCGCCGTCGTCACCGGCCCCAACCTGGCCCGTGAGATCGCCTCCCGCATGCCGGCCGCCGCGGTCGTCGCCTGCACCGACGAGGCCGTCGCCCAGCGCCTGCAGGCCGCCTGCCACACGCCGTACTTCCGCCCGTACACCAATACGGACGTGGTGGGTTGCGAACTGGGCGGAGCCGTGAAGAACGTCATCGGCCTCGCCGTCGGCATCGCGGACGGCATGGGCCTCGGCGACAACGCCAAGGGCTCGCTGATCACCCGCGGCCTCGCGGAGACGACCCGCCTCGGGATCGCGCTCGGCGCGGACCCCCTCACCTTCTCAGGCCTCGCCGGCCTCGGTGACCTGGTGGCGACCTGCTCCTCGCCGCTGTCCCGGAACCACACCTTCGGCACCAACCTCGGCAAGGGCATGACCTTGCAGGAGACCATCGCGGTCACCAAGCAGACCGCCGAGGGCGTCAAGTCCTGCGAGTCGGTGGCCGATCTGGCCCGCAGGCACGGCGTCGAGATGCCGATCACGGAGACGGTCGTCGACATCGTGCACGAGGGCAAGCCGCCGGTGGTCGCCCTCAAGGAGCTGATGTCGCGCAGCGCCAAGCCCGAGCGACGCTGAGCGACACCGGGCGACGCCGAGGGAATGCCACCCTCCGGACGCTGACTCGGACCCTACGGGCGGGTACGCTCATCGCGATATGAGCACCGAGAACCTCCCCCAGAGCCCAGACCAGCCGCAGCGCAAGCCGCGTGTGGCCGTCGTGTTCGGCGGCCGCAGTTCCGAGCACGGGATCTCCATGGTCACCGCCGGCGCCGTACTGCGCGCGATCGACCGGACGAAGTACGACGTCCTGCCGATCGGCATCACGCAGAGCGGCCGCTGGGTGCTCACCGCCGACGATCCGGAACGCATGACGATCATCGAGCGCCGTACGCCCGACGTCGAGCAGTTGGCCGAGTCGAGCGAGGGCGGCGTGGTGCTCCCCGTCGACCCGGCGAACCGCGAAGTCGTCTACACCGAGCCCGGATCGGTGCCCAAGGCGCTGGGCGAGATCGACGTCGTCTTCCCGGTGCTCCACGGGCCGTACGGCGAGGACGGCACCCTCCAGGGCCTGCTGGAGCTCTCCGGGGTGCCGTACGTGGGGTCCGGCGTGCTCGCCTCGGCCGTCGGCCAGGACAAGGAGTACATGAAGCGGGTGTTCACCTCGTTCGGGCTCAAGGTGGGCCCCTATGTGGTGATCCGGCCGCGCGAGTGGGAGCAGGACGAGTCCGCCGCCCGCAAGAAGATCGTCGACCTCGCCGGTGACCACGGCTGGCCGCTCTTCGTGAAGCCCGCGCGCGCGGGCTCGTCGATCGGTATCACCAAGGTCGAGGACCTGTCCGGCCTGGACGAGGCGATCGCCGAGGCCCAGCGGCACGACCCCAAGATCCTCGTCGAGGCGGCGCTGCGCGGCCGTGAGATCGAGTGCGGCGTCCTGGAGTTCGAGGACGGCCCGCGCGCCTCCGCCCCCGCCGAGATCCCGCCGCCGGACGCGCACGCGTACTACGACTTCGAGGCCAAGTACATCGACTCCACGCCTGGAATCGTGCCGGCGCCGCTGACGGCACAGGAGACGGCGCAGGTGCAGCGCCTGGCGGTGGACGCCTTCGAGGCGGCCTCGTGCGAGGGCCTGGTGCGCGCGGACTTCTTCCTCACCGAGGACGGGGAGTTCGTGATCAACGAGATCAACACGATGCCCGGTTTCACGCCGATCTCGATGTACCCGCAGATGTGGCAGGCGAGCGGGATCAGCTACCCGGACCTGGTGGACCGGCTGATCCAGGCGGCGCTCAGGCGTTCCACCGGCCTCAGGTAGGAGCCGTACGGCTCAGACGGGCACCGTTCAGTCGGCGATCCCCTCGGGGATCGCCTTCTTGACGGCCGACGCCAGATCGATCAGCACACCCGAACTGTCCCGGCCCTCCGGCACGCTGACCTCGACGTACGCGCGACGCAACGCGGTGGTGAACCGGTAACCCCCGTCGCCGTCCTTCTCCATCAGCCACCTGACGCCGTTCACGCCACCGGCCACCGCGTCCTCGTCCCTGCCCTCGGCCACCTTGGGGTCGCTCATCTTCGTCGGCCGTACGACACCGCACCGCAGTATGATCGCCGGGTCTCCCCAGCCCGCGGTCAGCGTGGACGCGGGCGAGGGATCCGCACGGCCGGCACCGTCCACCTTGGCCGGCAGTACTTTGTCGAGGTTCTGGCACAGCTCGGCGGCCTTCGCGCCGGGGCTGGGAACCGCCGCCGACGCGCTGCCGTCTGCTGATGAGCAGCCCGCCGCGGTGATCAGCAGGACGAGCGCGGGCAGCCCGATGACAGAAATGGGCCGGTGACGGAAAGAGTTCACAGGCCAAGGGTAGACGGGGGCTACAGATGTACGACCGGGCAGGTCAGGGTGCGGGTGATGCCGTCCACTTGCTGGACCTTCGCGACCACCAGGCGACCCAGGTCGTCGACGGTGTCGGCTTGGGCGCGCACGATGACGTCGTACGGTCCGGTGACGTCCTCGGCCTGGATGACTCCAGGGATCTTGCTGATCGTCTCGGCGACGGTCGACGCCTTGCCGACCTCCGTCTGGATCAGGATGTACGCCTGTACCACGGAACCTCCAGGGCGGCCACGAGGATCATGTGGGGAAAAGGAACGCCACGGTATCGCGTCGCCGCTCGTCACGGGGAGACCCTCGATGGCCAGGGTCCCCGCGCCGTGGTGCGGGGGCTACGGAAGTTGACGTACACCTCGACCGTATCGAGGACAGTAGGGACGCGCGACCGGGTGCGGACAGGGACAGAAGGGGCGTCAGGGCAATGAAGGGCACTGTTGGTGAGCTCGGTGAGTTCGGGCTCATCAGGGAGCTCACCTCCCGTCTCACCACCACCCCGGCGGTCCGGGTCGGCCCCGGCGACGACGCCGCGGTGGTGGCCGCGCCCGACCGCAGGGTGGTCGCCAGCACCGACATCCTGCTGGAGGGACGGCACTTCCGCCGCGACTGGTCCACGGCGTACGACGTCGGCCGCAAGGCCGCCGCGCAGAACCTCGCGGACATCGCCGCCATGGGCGCCGTGCCGACGGCGCTGCTGCTCGGTCTGGTCGTGCCGGCCGAACTCCCGGTGACCTGGCCGAGCGAGCTGATGGACGGCCTGCGCGACGAGTGCCAGGTCGCGGGCGCCTCGGTGGTCGGCGGGGATGTCGTACGGGGCGACACGATCATGGTGTCGATCACCGCGCTCGGTGATCTGCGCAACCAGGAGCCCGTGACGCGGGCGGGCGCGCAGCCCGGCGACCTCGTCGCCGTGACGGGCTGGCTGGGCTGGTCCGCCGCCGGATACGCCGTGCTGGCCCGGGGTTTCCGCTCGCCGCGCGCCTTCGTGGAGGCGCACCGGCGCCCCGAACCGCCGTATCACGCCGGTCCGGCCGCCGCCGGGCTCGGCGCGACCGCGATGTGCGACGTGAGCGACGGGCTGATCGCCGACCTCGGGCACATCGCGGAGGCCAGCAAGGTCCGGATCGACATCCGCTCCGGCGCGATCGACATCCCGTCCCAGATGAACGACATCGGGCAGGCCGTCGGTGTCGACCCCATGCAGTGGGTGCTGACCGGAGGAGAGGACCACGCGATCGTGGCGACCTTCCCGCCGGACGTGAAGCTCCCGGCCCGCTGGAAGGTCATCGGCGAGGTCCTCAACCCCTCCGCGCTGCCCCAGGTGACGGTGGACGGGGCGCCGTGGACCAAGAAGGGCGGCTGGGACCACTTCGGCGGGGACATCGAGTCATGATCCCGGGCGTCCTTACGGTGGCGGGCTCCGACTCCGGCGGAGGCGCGGGCATCCAGGCCGACCTGAAGACGATGCTCGCCCTCGGCGTGCACGGCATGAGCGTGATCACCGCGGTCACCGCGCAGAACTCCCTCGGCGTGCAGGGCGCTTGGGAACTGCCGGTGGACGCGGTGCGGGCGCAGTACCGCAGTGTCGTGGACGACATCGGCGTCCAGGCGATCAAGACGGGCATGCTCGCGTCGGCCGAACTCGTCGAGACCGTCGCCGAGTTGATCGGCGGCACGGACGCACCGACGGTCGTCGATCCGGTGGGCGTCTCCAAGCACGGGGACTCGCTGCTGGCGGCGTCCGCGCTGGATTCCGTACGAACGAAGCTGCTGCCGGTGGCGACCGTCGCGACCCCCAACCTCGACGAGGTGGCCCAACTCGCCGGCGTGCACGTCGAGTCCGAGAACGACCTCAGACGTGCCGCGGCGGCGGTGCTGGCGTACGGCCCCCGTTGGGTCGTGGTGAAGGGCGGCCACCTCTCCGGTGACGCCGTGGACCTGCTCACCGACGGCTCCGAGGAGCACTGGCTGCGCGCCCCGCGCCACGACAACCGGCACACCCATGGCACGGGTTGCACCCTCGCGTCCGCGATCGCCTCGCAGCTCGCCAAGGGGCAGTCCGTACCGGAGGCGGTGGCGGCCGCCAAGGAGTACGTCACCGGGGCCATCGCCGCCGGGTTCGCGCTCGGCGGCGGAATCGGTCCCGTGGACCACGGCTGGGCCCTCACACGGGGTACTCCGGCAACTTGATGTTGGTCGCCGACTTCTCGGTGATCCGCTTGAAGAACGCCGCCAGCGGGCGGGAGGCGAGCAGCCGGTACATCCGGTCCCGGCTGCGGATCCGCCGCTCGGTCGCCGGGGCGAAGAACGGGCCCGCGTTGCCCGAGGTCTTCTGGCAGCCCTTGGCGAATGCCGTGATCCGCGACTCGTACGCGGCGAACGCCGTACGGTGGTCCCCGCCGGCCAGCGCCAGTTCACCGGCCAGGACATACGCGCCGACGACCGCCACACCGGTGCCCATGCCGCCCATCGTGGCGCCGTACCCCGCGTCCCCGAGCAGCGCCACCCGGCCCCGGGTGAGCCGGTCGACGTGGATCTGGGCGATCGCGTCGAAGTACAGCTCGTCGGCCGCCTCCAGGGCCTTGAGGACGTTCGGACCCTCCCAGCCCATCCCCGCGAACCGCTCGGCGAGGATCCGCTTCTGCGCGCCGACATCCCGGCGGTCGTACGACAGCCGCTCGGACCGGAAGACCAGCAGCGCCCCCGCGCGGTCCGGGTCGCCGTCGTAGTTGCCGAGGGCGATGGCCCGGCCGGGCTCGCTGTAGACCCGGCCGGTGCGGTCCAGGCCCAGGTGGTTCGGGATGTCGAAGCCGGCCACGTAGTGGTCGAAGAAGCGCAGGTGGCCGGACTCGTCGCCGAAGACGAGCGAACGGGTGCGGGAGTGCAGACCGTCCGCGCCGATCACCAGGTCGAAGCGGCGGGCGGGGCTCTTGTCGAAGGTGACGTCGACACCGTGGGGCGTGTCGGTGAGCGTGGCGATCGAGTCGCCGAAGACGTACTCCGCGCGGTCCCGGGTGCGTTCGTACATGATGCGCGAGAGTTCGCCGCGGAAGATCTCCACGTCACCGCTCATCATCTCCGAGGGCAGGTCGACCTTGGGGGAGCCGTCCGCGTCGACGACGAGCTGGCGGCCCATATGGGTCTGGCGGCGGTGGATCTCGTCCCAGATGCCCATCTCGGTGAGGACCTTGCGGTGCACGTGCCCGCGGAAGTCGACGGCGAAGCCGCCCCCGCGCAGTGCCGGCGCCTTCTCGACGACGGTGACCCGGGCGCCGTACCGGAGCAGGCTGAGCGCGAGGGCCGGACCGGCGACGCTGGCGCCGGAGATCAGGACGGTGAGGTGGCTGAGGTCGTGCGTCTTGTTCGTCATGCGCAGCAGCCTCGGCGGGGGCGCTGACCGTCCTCCTACCGTTCGCTGACCGCCGCTGACCGCAGGTTCCTGCCCTGCTCGAAGGCCTTGTCGTAGGCCTCGGGGGACAGCGCCCCGCGTACCGCCCTCCGCGTCCGTACGACGTCGGGGTCGCCCCCGGCCGAGGCCCCCCGCAGGCCCTCGGCGGCGCCCAGGAGTTCGGCCGCCCGTTCGGGGTGCGGGGCGACGGCGGCGAGGGCGTCGGCGACGGCCGCCAGGGTGAGGGCGTCGGGTGAGTCCAGGGCGTGGGTGCGGGCCTGCGCGAACCAGTCGCGGGCCTGTTCGAGATCGCCCTCGGCGGCGGCCGTGCGGCCGAGGCCGACGAGGATCAGGACCGTCTCGCCGACGCTGAACCAGTTCGCCGCGCAGGCCTGAAGGGCGCTTTCGTAGCGCACGCGCGCGTGGGCGGTGTCCCCGGTCAGCCGGGCCGCGTCGCCGAGACCGCGCCGGGCGGCAGCCACCTTGTCCGGGGCCCCGGCCGCGCGGGCCAGGTCGGCGGCGTGCGTGAGCTGGGCCACCGCCTCCTCGGTGTCGCCGCGGTGCAGCAGCACGGTGGCCCGGGAGCGCAGCAGGTCCGAGGTCTCCTCGGGGGCGTCCAGTTCCCGGACGTGCACCAGGCCCTCGTCGAACAGCTCCAAGGCGCGGCCGTAATCACCCCGCCGGCCCGCGAAACCGCCCAGCGGATCGAGGCAGTTGGCCATGCCCCAGCGGTCCCCGGTCCTGCGGAAGCCGGCCAGCGAGCGCGCGAAGGCGGCCTCGGCGGCCACGGGGTCGCCCGTGAACTGCGCCCGGTAGGCGAGCCCCAGGTCCAGCAGCGCACGGCCCCACGGCTCGTCGCCCACCTGTACGGCGAGCAGGTCGTCGTCCACCGCGTACAGCGGGCCGGCGGCCAGCGACCACAGGACCATGGTGAACGGCAGCCGCAGCGGCTCGTCCATGGTGTGCATGAGCGGGGCCACGCGCGCGATGCGGTCCGGTTCACCGGGGTCGTCGCCGCGGCCGGTGACCGTGTTCATCAGGCACAGGGCGTACTCCTCGGCCAGCCCCTGGGGAGGCGTCTCGCCGACCGCCGCCAGCAGGGCCCGGGCCAGGGGCACCTGTTCGCCGTGCGGGGCGCGCAGCCGCCAGAGCCACGACAGGGCGGCCATCAGCCGCAGGGCGTCCTCGGGGGCCGTGGCGACGAGGTGCCGCAGGGCCGCGTCCAGGTTGTCCCGCTCGGCGTCCAGACGGGCCAGCCAGGGGAGTTGCCCACCGCCGCGCAGACAGGGTTCCGCGCGCTCGGCGAGCCCCCGGAAGTACATGGCGTGGGCGTCCCGCAGCCGGTGCGCCTGCCCGGCTTCTTCGAGCCGCTCGGCGGCGAACGCGCGAATGGTCTCCAGCATCCGGTAACGCCCCTCGGACACCTCCCGCCCCTCGGACACCTCCAGGAACGACTTCTCCACCAGCGAGGCCAGCAGATCCTCCGGGTACGGGGTCGCACACACCGCCTCGACCGCATCCAGGCCGGCCCCGCCCGCGAAGACCGTCAGCCGCATCGCCAGCTCCCGTTCCTCCTCGTCCAGCAGGTCCCAGCTCCACTCCACGACGGCACGCAGGGTGCGATGCCGGGGCGCCTTGGAGCGGTCGCCGCGGGACAGGAGACGGAACCGGTCGTCGAGGCGGTCGGCGAGCTCGTCAGGGGTGAGGGTGCGCAGCCGTGCCGCCGCCAGCTCGATGGCGAGGGGCAGCCCGTCGAGGGCCGCGCAGATCCCGGCCACGCGCGCGTGGCCGGCGAATCCGGGGCGCACGGCCCGCGCGCGGTCGAGGAAGAGGCGGCCGGCGGGCTCCGGCGGCAGCGGCGGGACCGGGATCAGGACCTCACCGGTGATGCCCAGCGGCTCCCGGCTGGTGGCGAGCACCCGCACCCCGGGGCACGTGCCGAGGAGCTGCGCGGCCAGCCGGGCCGCGTCCGTCACGAGGTGCTCGCAGTTGTCGAGGACGAGCAGGAGTTCGCGGTCCTCCAGAGCGGCCAGCAGCCGCTCGGTGCCGTCCGTCGTGGGCGTGCGGAAGCCGTCGCGTACGCCGAGGGCGGTCAGGACCGCGTACGGGATCTGCGCCCCGTCGGTGAGGGGCGCCAGCTCGGCGTAACAGATGTCGGCGTGCCCGCTCGCCGCCTCGATCGCCAGCCGGGTCTTGCCGGCGCCACCGGGGCCGGTGAGGGTGACGAGGCGGGAGCCGGGGGTGTCGGTCAGGAACGCGGAGATCCGGGCGAGTTCCGCCTCCCGGCCGACGAAGCGGGTGAGCTGGACGGGGACGCGCCGACGCTCGCTCTTGCGCCCCTGGAGCAGCTCCAGGTGCAGTGCGGACAGCTCGGGCGACGGGTCGGCCCCCAGCTCCTCCGCGAGTGCCCGCCGGGCCTCCTCGAACACGGTCAGCGCCTCGGCGGGCCGTCCTCCCGCGTGCAGCGCCCGCATCAACTGCCCGTACAGCCGCTCGCTCAGCGGATGCGCGGCCAGCAGGGACCGCAGTTCCGGCACGAGTTCGGATCCGCCGCCGAGCGCCAGATCCGCCTCGACACGGTCCTGTACGGCGGCCAGCCTGAGCTCTTCGAGCCGGGTGCGCTCGGCGTGTGCGTCCGGGAGATCGGGCAGGGCGGGGCCGCGCCACAGGGCGAGCGCGTCGCGGAGTCCGGCCGCGGCCTGCTGGTGGTCCCCGGCGGCGAGGGCGGCACGTCCCCGCGCGGCCAGCTGCTCGAACCGGCGGACGTCCACCGTGTCCGCGGCTGTGACGAGGCGGTATCCGGTCGCTGTCGCCTCTATCTCGGCATGCGGGCCGAGACGTCCGCGCAACCGGGAGATCTGGGACTGCAGGGCGTTGGCGGATCCGTTGGGCGGCTCGGCGCCGTAGAGGCCGTCGGTCAGCCGCTGTGTGGAGATCCCGTGGCCGGCGTCGAGGAGCAGCAGCGTGAGGAGCGCCCGGGGCCGGGGGCCACCGGGGTCCACTGGAGTGCCGTCGTCCGTGCGTACGTCCAGAGGTCCCAGGATGCCGAAGCGCATGCCCGGGATTCTGGCAGGTCAGTGCCGGGTGCAGGCAGGTACCGCAAAAAGCCGGCCCACCTTGCGGTGGACCGGCTCAATGCGGCGAACCAGCAGTGGCCGCGCGCTCAGCTGTTGGCGTCAGCGCGAGACCTTGCCGGCCTTGATGCACGAGGTGCAGGCGTTCACGCGCTTCGGCGTCCCGCCGACCACGGTACGGACGCGCTGGATGTTCGGGTTCCAGCGACGGGACGTACGGCGGTGCGAGTGCGAGATGTTGTTGCCGAAGCCCGGCCCCTTGCCGCAGACGTCGCAGTTGGCAGCCACGGGTCACTCCAAAGACTTCAGATGCACTTACGGTTGAACCCGGCAGGCCGGGATCGAGATCGCAGGATCAGAGATCTGAGTGGCGTTGCCAGGGGGAATGGCCCGATCTGCATCGGGCAACCGGAGCAGCATACAACGACTGCGCCAGTACAACGAAACTACCATGGCTGCTCAGAAGCCCGCTCCAGGCCCTCTTCCGGCACACACCGGCCCTGGGTCTACGCTGCGTGCCACGGCCGGCAGCTCAAGGAGGCGCAGGTGGCGCAGGTACCGCAGACATTCTTCGATGCTCTCGCGGTGCGCACCTGGTGCGGTCTCGCGCTGGAGTCACTCGGACGGGCGCGTGAGGAGATCGACGCGATCAACGTCTACCCGGTGGCCGACGGGGACACCGGGACCAACCTGTATCTGACCGTGGAGTCCGCGGTCGCGGCCGTGGAGGCCGTGTTCACCGCGTACGAGGTGGGGAAGCCCACCCTGGCGGACGCCGCCCGCGCGATGGCGCACGGCGCCCTGATCGGGGCCCGCGGGAACTCCGGGACGATCCTCGCCCAGCTGCTGCGGGGCATGGCCGAGGTGCTCGCCACCGCCGGTGAGACGGCTCACACCGACGGCTCCGGTCTCCGCCTCGCCCTGCGACAGGCCGCCGACTCCGCCCGCCAGGCCGTGGCCCACCCCGTCGAGGGCACGGTCCTCACGGTCGCCTCGGCCGCCGCCGACGCGGCCGACGGGGCCGAGGGGGACTGCGGCGCGGTCGCACGGGCGGCTTTCGAGGGGGCGCGTGCGGCACTGGCCGCGACGCCCGGACAGCTGGCGGTCCTGGAGCGCGCGGGCGTGGTCGACGCCGGCGGGCGGGGGCTGGTGGCGGTGCTGGGCGCGCTGGTGGAGACGTTCACGGGCGAGGCGGTCCCGGGGGTCTCCGGGGTGCACACGCGCGTGCGCGTCGGTTCGGCACCGGTCGCAGATGCCTCCGTCGCCGTCGTCGAGGAGTGCGCCGATGCCGTGGACGGGGGCGGCCCCGCCTTCGAGGTGATCTACCTCCTGGAGGCCGGGGACGCGGCCGTGGCGCGGCTGCGGGAGCGGCTCGACGGTCTCGGGGACTCGCTCGTGATCGTCGGCGGCGACGGGCTGTGGAACGTGCATGTGCACGTCGACGACGCCGGGGCCGCCGTGGAGGCCGGGGTGGAGGCCGGGCGGCCGTACCGGATCCGGATCACCCACTTCGGGCAGGGTGACGCGCACACCACCGGCGAGCGCGCGCCCCGGGAGCGGGTCCAGCGGGCCGTCGTCGCCGTCGTGCCCGGGGAGGGCCTGGTAGGGCTGTACGGCGAGGCCGGCGCGACGACCGTCCTCGCGCGCCCCGGGGAGCCGCCCGCCAGCGGGGAGCTCGTGGAGGCCGTACGGCGTGCCCACGCGCGCGAGGTCGTGCTGCTGCCCAACGACGCCGACCTGCGCCACACCGCCGCCGCGGCGGCCGAACAGGCCCGCGTCGAGGGCATCCGCGTGGCGCTGATCCCCACCCGCTCCGCGGTCCAGGGCATCGCGGCGCTCGCCGTGCACGAACCCGAGCGCCGCTTCGACGAGGACGTCGTGTCGATGACCTCGGCGGCCGGCGCGACCCGCTACGCCGAGGTCGCCGTCGCCGAGCGCCAGTCCTGGACCATGGCCGGCATCTGCCAGGCCGGCGACGTCCTGGGCCTCATCGACGGCGACGTGGCCGTGATCGGCACGGACGTCACCGCCACCGCCGAGACCGTCCTGGACCGCATGCTCGCGGCCGGCGGCGAACTCGTCACCCTCGTCCTCGGCGACGAGGCGCCCGAGACCATCGCCGAGCACCTCGAAGCACGCGTACGGGAGTCGTACCTCGCCGTCGACACGGTGGTCTACCAGGGCGGGCGGCAAGGGGCGCTGCTGCTCATCGGCGTGGAGTGAGCCCTACGGCGTCTCCTGCTCCGCCACCACCTCAAGCATCTGCTCCGCCTCCGCGCGCCGCTCCTGTGCCGCCTCGTCGTCCTCCCCGGCACCGTCGAACGCCGCCAGCACCGCACGCGCGCGTGCCGCCGCCTCGGCCGGACGGCTCAGGTCGGCCTCCAGCCAGCCCGCGGCGAGCTCGGCGCCGGTGCGGCTGGGCAGGGCCTCGTCGCCCAGGGAAGCGAACACCGTGACGGCCTGCGTCACCTGGGACAGGGCGTCCTCCAGCGCGCCTCGGATCGACTCGTCCTCGGCGTCCTCGGCGGCGGAACGGGCGAGGAGGTCGCCGAACTGCCGGTGGGTGTGACCTAGTTCGAGGGTGAGCCGCTCACGGGCCTCCGCGTCGTCGACCGCGTCCAGCGCCGCCCGGCACTCCTCGACCGCGCTCGCCATCAGCTCGGACGCCGTCACGTCGAGGTCCTCCGCGCCCAGCGCCAGCCACGCGCGGGCGCGCAGCGAGCGGACGAGGCCGTGCACATTGCCCAGGGAGCGCCACAGCGCGCCCGCGCGCGCGTACGCCTGGTCCGCCTCGGCGTGCAGTCCCGCGTGGCCGAGCGACTCGGCCGCCAGATGGGCGAGCGTGGCGTGGTCGTGCTGCTCGGGCCAGTGCCGGGCGATCTCGGCGGCCCGCAAACGGCGTTCGGCCGCCGCGCGGTGCTCGCCGAGCTCGCTGAGGCAGTCGCCGAGCCACCACTGCGTCTGTACGACGGCCCCGTCGCCGTGCGTCTCGGCGCTCAGGTCGGGCAGCGCCGACTCCAGCACCTCGGCGGCCTCGGCGAACCGCCCCTGCCGCAGCAGGAACCCGCCGAGCTGGTGCCGCGCCCAGGCGCCCAGCGTCCGGCTCTCGCCGGCCTCGTCGGCCCAGTGCGCCGCCTGGAGCGCGTGTTCGGCGGCCTCCTCGGACAGACCCCGGCCGCCGAGCACCTCGGCCAGCTGAAGGTGCAGCTGGGCCCGTCCCGTGGCCTCCAGGTGCGGCCCGCCGTGCTCCAGGGCCGCCCGCAGCGCCCGCTCGGCCTCCGCGGTGTCGCCGAGATGGTGCGCGAGCCCGGCCAGCCGGGCCTCGTACTCCACCGCGAACCACGGCAGCCCCGCCCCCACGAACGCCGCCGAGGCCCGCGCGAACAGCCCCGCGGCCCCCTCCACGTCCCCCGCGAGCGCCGCCAGCTCCGCGAGCATCGCCTGCGCCTCCGCGGCCCGCGAGGCCAGCCGTACGTCGTCCCCGGCCTGCCCGTCGACCATCGCCAGCACCTCACGGGCGGCGGTCGAGGCGTCGGTCACGACGGACTGCGGCACCGCGTCCTCGGCCTCGTGCACCCGCCGCATCAGGATCCGCGCCCGGCTCATCAGCACCGCCGCCGTCTGACGCACACCCGTGCCGTCCTCGGCGTACAGCGCGAGCACCTCGTCGTACAGGCCGGCGATCGTGGTGAGGGCCTCGGACACCTCGCCCGTGAGCGCGCGTACGTACGCTCCACGCGCGCGTGCCGCCAGCGCCTCCCCGGGGTCGCCCGCCTGGGCGTACAGCTGCGCGGCCTCCTCGAACAGGGGGATGCCCTCGGGGCCCAGGTCCATCGCCCGGTGGTCGGCGATCTCCGCGCGGTCGAGGGCGGCCAGCTCGACGCCCTGCGCGGCCCGGGAGACGGCGGCCCACGCCTCGACGGCGTTGGGCTGGAGGGTGTCCGACAGCCGCCGTGCCTCGGCGATCAGCGCGGGCAGGTCGGGCCGCGTGTCCTGCGTCGCGCTCGCCGCAGCGCGCGCGGGCGGCACCGCCGGCGTCGGCCGTGCCGCCGTACGCACCCCCAGAGGCAGGCGCTGCACCAGGGGCCGCTGCTCCATACGCGCGCGTGCCCGCTCGCTGATGTGGGCCGTGCCGTTGCGCTCGTCGAAGCGTGCGGCCAGCGCGAGAGCCTCCTCGCGCGCGTGCGCGGCGAGTTCGCGGGCGGTCCAGGTGCGGCCCGCCGGACCGGGCACCTGCCGCTCGGCCAGCCCGAGCGCGCCGAGGCGGTCCATGAGCAGGGCCACCACCGTCATGAACTCCAGCTTGCTGCGCGGATGCCCGTCGTCCGTGAAGTACGACGGACGCTCCGCGAGCAGCTCCAGACCGCGCGCCTCGTTGCCGGTCAGCACGCAGAACTCCACATGGTCCGCGTACGCCCCGCGCATGCTCTCCATCGCCCGTACGAGCCGGAAGCCCCGCAGATGGTGGGCGCGGGCCTCGTCCAGGCGGCCCAGCCGAAGCAGCGGCACCAGGGAGGACGCGAGGACCGTGTGCGGCTCGTGGGCGCAGGTGAACTCGCCCTCCAGGACCGGCTCCCACAGCCGGATCGCCTCGGCGTCCCGGCCCAGCTCGGCCTGCCACCACCCCTGCCCGTGCAGCTCGCACGCGTGACAGTCGGCCATGCTGTCCCGGTCCGCGGCCAGCCAGGCGCCGTACGCCCGCTCCGCCCGCGCCATGTCCCCGGCATGCGCGGCCACGCTGAACTCGGCGCTGCGCACGGCCCGTTCGGAGTGCCCGGCGAGCCGGTAGCGGTGCTCCATCTCGCCGAGCCACTTCTCGATCGAGGCCAGCGGGACGTGTGGCTGGTCGAGCATGCCGGACGACATCCACTTGAAGACCCAGTGCAGCGAATGCGTCTCGTACTCGTCGAAGTCCTCGGGCCGCTCGTCCCACATGCGCAGCAGACGCGCGAAGGGGACGAACATCTTGTCCTTCTCGGAGCTGTAGTTGTAGACCTTCAGCTGGTGCCCGAGCGCCTCGATCACCGCGAGCGGGATGTTCAGCTTCTCCGCCTCGACGAGCAGCTGCTCCGCGCGGGCGTTGCGGGCGGGACCCTCCGGCTCCTCGGAGTTCTCCGCCATCGCCTGACGCAGCGAGTCGAAGTCGGTGATCTCACTCATCAGCGGCCTCCGTCGCCGTTCGTGGCCCATTCCAGCAGCCCGATGAAGGCCCGGTTCAGCAGCGCCGAGTCGGCGGGCCTGAGCGGGCGCTGCGCCATCAGCAGGGCCTGCCCGTAGAGGGACTCGGTGGCGGTGCCGATCAGTTCCGGATCGCCCAGCGAACTGATCCTGCGGATCAGCGGGTTGAGGTGGTTCAGCACCAGACGCGCGCGTGGCGCGCTGCCGCGCAGTGAGCCGAGGATGCCCGCCCACAGGTCGTCGGCCTGTTCCTCGGCCTCCGCGCGGGCCTGCTCGTGCCGGGCCGCCCGGTCGTCCAGATGCAGCGCGGGCACCGACAGCGGATGGAAGGCGCGCAGGACGACGTCACAGCCCAGCGGGTCGAGCTTCGCCCGCGCGGCCGCCAGGAAGCCCGACAGGGCCAGCTCCTCGGCCGGGTCGACCGCGTCCAGATGGGCGGTAACGGTGTCCGCGTCCAGCTCGGCGACGACCGTCCCCGGCCGCACCGAGGGCAGCGCCTCGATCAGCTCGCTGTCGTACGTGTAACCGCCGTTGATCACCCCGACGCCCTGCGCGGACGCGATCGGCGCGACCTGCCGGTACTCCTCGACGGTCCGCGTGAAGTGCACCACCGGGTGCCGCTGCGCGAACTCCTCCAGCGACAGCCGCCCGTCGGTCGTCTCGAAGGGCAGCCACGGCAGCATCGTGCGCAGCATCTCCTTGTCGTGCCGCGCGAGGGACTTCACGCCCAGATGGTGCACGGACAGGAAGGCCGCCAGCCGTTCCGGATCACCGGCCGCAAGGCCCGTCAGCCAGGACCGAATCCTTTCGCCGAGCGCCTCCCGTACGCCCGCCAGCGTCTCGTCCTCGTACAGCGACTCCCGTGAGGCCGTCGGCCGCAGGCTGTCGGTGTCGAGCACACACCGCACGAAGAACGCCCAGTCGGGCAGCAGCTGTTCGGCCCGCTCGGTCAGCAGCATGCCCTTGAGGTGGACGCGATGACCGGCCCGTTGGGCGGGGCTGACCGCCGAGGGAAGGACGTAGGCCACGCCGCGAATCCCCGCGAGCGGCACGTTCAGCTCGATCGAGTCCAGCGGAGTGAAGCCGAACAGATCGTGACAGTGCCGGGCCAGGGCGACCCGCCGGTTGGCGGGGGAGGGGTACGGCCGGTCCCAGGGCGCGGGCAGGTCGGTGACCGACTCGTCGCCGACCCGGACGTCGTACGGCAGCAACGAGCCGAAGTCCCGCGCCAGCGCCAGCACCCGCTCCTCGGCCAGCCACTCCGCCGCCCCTGCCCGCGCCACCAGGTGCACGGTGGTGCCCGGTTCCGTGCGGGCGTCGTCCGGCAACGTCCGCACGGTGTACGAACCGTCGTCCGTCGCCGTCCACTCCACGGGCGCCGCGTCCGGCGTACGGGCGCTGCGGCTGACCACCCGGATCCGCTCGGCGACCACGAAACAGGCCAGCAGACCGATGCCGAACTGCCCCAGGAAGTCGGACCGGGCCTCCTGCAACCCCTCGGCCCGCTTGGAGCTGCGCCCGATGGTCGCGAGGAGGTTGTGCACGTCCGCCTCGGTCAGCCCGACCCCGGAGTCCTCGACCCGCAGGCTGCCTCCGCCGGCGTACAGCCGCACCTTGGCCGGCGCCCCCGGCTCCTCGGCACGTCTGGCGGTGATGGCGTCGACCGCGTTCTGGAGCAGCTCGCGCAGGTAGACCTTCGGACTGGAGTAGAGATGCTGGGAGAGCAGGTCCACCAGACCGCGCAGGTCGACCTGGAACGAATGAGGTGTCTGGGGCGATTGAGGTGCCTGGGATGACTGTGAGGTCTGGGAGTCCATCGTCACAGCGCCGTTGGGGGGACTTGGCGACGGCGCGGGGTCGGGCGGCCCCGGTGAGGCGGTGACCGCGAAAGGATGGCCGGAGCGCGCCATCCTAGGGCCGAAGCGAGCCGCCTGACCAGGGGTTTCCGGGACGTTTACCGGGACGGCCGCACCGGCCTCTCCGGCATTGTCAGTGGTGTGGTGTGGAATGGATCTCGTGCCCGCACTGGAAGAACCACTGAAGAAAGTGCTCGGCCCAGCCACCGCGAAGGTGATGGCCGAGCACCTCGGCCTGCACACCGTCGGCGACCTCCTGCACCACTACCCGCGCAGATACGAGGAGCGCGGCCAGCTCACCCACCTCGCCGACCTCCCCATGGACGAGCACGTCACCGTGGTCGCCATGGTCGCCGACGCCCGCCTGCACAGCTTCGCCTCCGCCAAGGCCCCGGGCGGCAAGGGCCAGCGCCTCGAAGTCACGATCACCGACGGCAGCGGCCGCCTCCAACTGGTCTTCTTCGGCAACGGCGTTCACAAGCCCCACAAGGAGCTCCTGCCGGGCACCCGCGCGATGTTCGCGGGCAAGGTCTCCGTCTTCAACCGCCGTATGCAACTGGCCCACCCCGCATACGAGTTGCTGCGCGGCGACTCCGAGGAGACGGTCGAGACCTGGGCCGGCGCGCTGATCCCCATCTACCCCGCCACCGCCAAGCTGGAGTCCTGGAAGATCGGCAAGGCCATCCAGACGGTCCTGCCCAGCGCCCAGGAAGCGCTCGATCCGCTCCCGGACGCCCTCCGCGAGGGGCGGGGCCTGGTCTCCCTCCCCGAGGCCCTGCTCAAGATCCACCGTCCGCACACCAAGGCGGACATCGACGACGCCCGCTCCCGCCTCAAGTGGGACGAGGCCTTCGTCCTCCAGGTGGCCCTCGCCCGCCGCCGCTTCGCCGACGCCCAACTCCCGGCAGTACCGAGGAGGCCCGCCCCGGACGGTCTCCTCACGGCCTTCGACGACCGACTCCCCTTCACCCTCACCGACGGCCAGCAGAAGGTCTCCAGGGAGATCTTCGACGACCTGGCGACCGAGCATCCGATGCACCGGTTGCTCCAGGGAGAGGTTGGCAGCGGCAAGACGATGGTGGCCCTGCGCGCCATGCTCGCCGTCGTCGACGCGGGCGGACAGGCCGCCATGCTGGCTCCCACCGAAGTGCTCGCCCAGCAGCACCACCGGTCGATCGTCGAGATGATGGGCGAGCTGGCCGAGGGAGGCATGCTGGGTGGGGCCGAGCGGGCCACGAAGGTCGTGTTGCTCACCGGGTCCATGGGGGCGGCCGGCCGTCGGCAGGCGTTGCTCGATCTCGTCACCGGCGAGGCCGGGATCGTCATCGGCACACACGCACTGATCGAGGACAAGGTGCAGTTCCACGACCTCGGCCTGGTCGTCGTGGACGAACAGCACCGGTTCGGCGTGGAGCAGCGCGACGCCCTGCGCGGCAAGGGCAAGCAGCCACCCCACCTCCTGGTCATGACGGCCACCCCGATCCCGCGCACGGTCGCCATGACCGTCTTCGGCGACCTGGAGACCTCGGTCCTCGACCAGCTCCCGGCCGGCCGCTCACCCATCGCCTCCCATGTCGTCCCGGCCGCCGACAAGCCCCACTTCCTGGCCCGCGTCTGGGAGCGGGTGCGCGAGGAGGTCGGCAACGGCCATCAGGCGTACGTCGTCTGCCCCCGCATCGGGGACGAGGAGGACGACCCGAAGAAGGCCGGCAAGAAGAAGTCCCCGGAGGACGAGGCGGAGAAGCGCCCGCCGCTCGCCGTCCTGGACGTGGCGGACCAGCTCCGCAAGGGGCCTCTCCAAGGCCTAGAGGTCGAGGTCCTGCACGGCCGTATGCACCCCGACGACAAGGACGCCGTGATGCGCCGGTTCGCCGCCGGCGAGAGCGACGTCCTGGTCGCCACGACGGTCATCGAAGTCGGCGTGAACGTCCCGAACGCCACGGCGATGGTGATCATGGACGCCGACCGCTTCGGCGTCTCCCAGCTCCACCAGCTGCGCGGCCGAGTGGGCCGAGGCTCGGCCCCCGGCCTGTGTCTCCTGGTCACCGAGATGCCGGAGGCCAGTGCGGCCCGCCAGCGTCTCAACGCGGTGGCCGCCACCCTCGACGGCTTCGAGCTCTCCCGCATCGACCTGGAACAGCGCCGCGAGGGCGATGTCCTCGGCCAGGCCCAGTCCGGGGCACGGTCCAGCTTGCGGGTCCTGGCGGTCATCGAGGACGAGGAGATCATCGCCGAGGCGCGGGAGGAGGCGGCGGCGCTGGTGGCTGCCGATCCGGAGCTGACGGGACTTCCCGGCCTGCAAACGGCCCTGGACGCCCTTTTGGACGAGGAAAGGGAGCAGTTCCTGGAAAAGGGGTGAGCGGGATCGTCCCGAAAGGGGCGCGGGGAACTGCGCGAGCAACCACGACGAACCTGCTGCCACACTGAATCCGTAACCACCCCCGAACAAGGACCCGAGATGACCCGCGTGATCGCCGGCACGGCAGGTGGACGCCGCTTGGCCGTCCCGCCAGGGACCGGCACCCGCCCCACCTCCGACCGCGCGCGCGAAGGTCTCTTCTCCACCTGGCAGTCCCTCCTGGGCGGCCCCCTGGAAGGCGAACGTGTCCTCGACCTCTACGCGGGTTCGGGCGCGGTCGGCCTGGAGGCCCTCTCCCGCGGAGCCGGCCACACCCTGCTCGTCGAGGCCGACGCAAGAGCGGCCCGCATCGTCCGCGAGAACGTCAGGAATCTCGGCCTCCCCGGTGCCGAGGTGAGGTCGGGCAAAGCCGAACAGATCATCCGGACCTCGGCGCCCACCGAGCCGTACGACCTCGTCTTCCTCGACCCTCCGTACGCCGTCACGGACGACGATCTTCGCGAGATTCTCCTCACACTCCGCTCGGGGGGCTGGCTCGCGCGGGAAGCGCTCGTCACCGTGGAGCGCAGCACCAGAGGCGGGGAGTTCCGGTGGCCGGACGGCTTTGAAGCGATCCGGGCCCGTCGCTACGGCGAGGGAACGTTTTGGTACGGTCGCGCCGCCTCTACGTGCGAAGACGCACGATGACCGGACCGGAGAGCGAGGGATCACAAGTGCGCCGCGCCGTATGTCCCGGGTCATTCGACCCGATCACCAACGGACACCTCGACATCATTTCCCGAGCCTCCAGGCTGTACGACGAGGTCTACGTCGCCGTCATGATCAACAAGTCCAAGAAGGGCCTGTTCGAGGTCGACGAGCGACTCGACCTGATCCGCGAGGTCACGGCGGAGTACGGCAACGTCCAGGTCGAGGCCTTCCACGGCCTCCTCGTCGACTTCTGCAAGCAGCGCGACATCCCGGCCATCGTCAAGGGCCTGCGCGCCGTCAGCGACTTCGACTACGAGCTGCAGATGGCGCAGATGAACAACGGCCTGTCGGGCGTGGAGACGCTCTTCGTGCCGACCAACCCCACCTACAGCTTCCTGTCCTCCTCCCTGGTGAAGGAGGTCGCCACGTGGGGTGGTGACGTGTCCCACCTGGTGCCGCCGCAGGTCCTGGAGGCCCTCAACAAGCGTCTGCGCCAAGGCTGAACGGGCGGCTACAGTCGTCCCGTCCGTCTCCATCACAGCTGTAGAGAGTGGCGAGCACACGGTGGACGTACAGAAGAAGCTCGACGAGATCGTCGCGGCGGTCTCAGGTGCCCGTTCGATGCCCATGTCGGCCTCGTGCGTGGTCAACCGCGCCGAACTGCTCTCGCTGCTGGACGAGGTCCGCGCGGCCCTGCCCGGCTCCCTCGCCCAGGCGCAGGAGCTGATCGGCGGCCGCGAGCAGATGGTCGAGCAGGCCCGCCAGGAGGCCGAGCGGATCATCCAGGGCGCGCACGCCGAGCGTGGCTCGCTGATCTCCGACACCGAGGTCGCCCGCCGTTCCCAGTCCGAGGCCGAGCGCATCGTCGCCGAGGCCCGCAAGGAGGCCGAGGACATCCGCGCGGAGGCCGACGACTACGTCGACTCCAAGCTCGCCAACTTCGAGGTCGTCCTCACCAAGACCCTCGGCTCCGTCGGCCGTGGCCGCGAGAAGCTCCTCGGCACCGGTCCGGGCCTCGACGAGCAGGGCTACGAGGACGAAGACGCCCCCGAGCGCAGCCACGACCCGGAGACCCTGCGCCGCAACGCCGACGAGTACGTCGACGTCAAGCTCGGCGCCTTCGAGGCGGTGCTGGCCAAGACCCTGGAGGCCGTCGGCCGCGGCCGGCAGAAGCTGCACGGCCGTATCGCCAGCGACGACCTCGGCGCCCTCGCCGACGACAACACCAGCGTCCGGCACTCCAGCGACGCCGACTACCTCGCCGACCTCGCCGCGCTCGCGGAGCGGGACGCCCCGGCGGCCCCCGCCGAGCCGGCGGCGGCCGTACCGGCACAGCCGCAGTACGACCCGGGGACCGTGCAGCCGGCGTACGGCTACCAGCAGACGGACACCTACGCCGGCTACCAGCAGGGCTACGGCGGCCAGCAGGACCCGTACGGCTACCAGCAGGCCGATCCTTACGCCTATCAGGGCTACGACGGTCAGCAGGCCACCTACGACCAACAGCAGCCCCAGCAGCCCCAGCAGCCCCAACAGCCCCAGCAGGCCGCCCACCAGTCGTACGCCCTCGACGAGACCAGCCTCTTCGACACCGGCATGATCACTCCGGAGCAGCTGAGGGCGTACGAGCAGGGGCGCGGCCAGTAAGGGACCACCGGATTGGGCCGTGAGCCAAAGGTCCAGTATCCTGGCTCTTCGGTCGCGCGTACGTCCGCGATCAAAGCTGCCCGGGAACACCGAGGGCAGTGACCCTCTGAGCTCAGCAGATCGAAAGCAGGAATGGCGTGACAGCCCGCCTCGACCACCGCAACCCTCTCGTGTTCGACACACACGAGCTGGGTCGGCGGCCCGGTGCGCTGCAGCGCGTGACCCGCACGGTCGACGCCCCGAAGGACCTCGGTCTCAAGGACGTCATCGAGGTGCCGGAAGGCGCCCCGGTGGAGCTCGAACTCCGACTCGAGTCGGTCATGGAAGGGGTGCTTGTCACAGGCACCGCCCGTGCACAGGCCGAGGGGGAGTGCGTAAGGTGTCTGGAGCCGCTTCAGCTCGACGTCGAAGCGGAATTCCAGGAGATGTTCTCGTACCCTGACGCCGACGATCGGGGCCGCGTTCACCGCGCGGAGCCCGGCGACGACGCCGAGGACGACGAGGACAGGCTCTTTCTCGAGGACGGCCTGTTCGACCTCGAACCCGTGCTGCGCGACGCGGTGGTGCTCGCACTGCCGATGCAGCCGGTGTGCCAGGAAGACTGTCTGGGACTGTGCGCCGAGTGCGGAGCACGTCTCACGGACGACCCGGACCACCACCATGACGCCGTCGACATCCGTTGGGCGGCACTGCAGGGACTCGCCGGTTCACTCGAAGACGGCGAGAAGGACGAGATGAGCGGCGCCGAAGCGGGCGTCGACGAGAAGCAGGAGAAGTAGCCGTGGCTGTTCCGAAGCGGAAGATGTCGCGCAGCAACACGCGCCACCGCCGGTCGCAGTGGAAGGCTGCGGTCCCCACCCTGGTTGCGTGTGAGCGCTGCCACGAGCCCAAGCTGCAGCACATCGCGTGCCCGTCTTGCGGCACTTACAACAAGCGCCAGGTCCTCGAGGTCTGAGCGGCTGGTGAGAGGCACTGTGTCCACGCCGAAGAAGAACGCAGCGGACAACACAGCCTCGTCCCACACGCTGTTGGAAGGGCGGCTCGGGTACAAGCTCGAGTCCGCCCTTCTGGTGCGTGCGCTGACCCACCGTTCCTACGCATATGAGAACGGCGGTCTGCCGACCAACGAGCGCCTGGAGTTCCTCGGGGACTCCGTGCTCGGCCTCGTGGTCACGGACACGCTGTACCGCACCCACCCCGACCTGCCCGAAGGCCAGCTGGCCAAGCTGCGGGCCGCGGTGGTCAACTCGCGTGCGCTGGCGGAGGTCAGCCGTGGGCTCGACCTGGGCTCCTTCATCCGGCTCGGCCGTGGTGAAGAGGGCACAGGCGGCCGGGACAAGGCGTCCATCCTCGCCGACACCCTGGAAGCGGTGATCGGCGCGGTCTATCTCGACCAGGGCCTGGAATCGGCGGCGGAGCTGGTGCACCGCCTGTTCGACCCCCTGATCGAGAAGTCCTCGAACCTCGGAGCCGGCCTGGACTGGAAGACCAGTCTCCAGGAGCTCACCGCGATCGAGGGGCTCGGCGTGCCCGAGTACCTGGTCACGGAGACCGGCCCCGACCACGAGAAGACCTTCACTGCTGCCGCCCGCGTCGGAGGCGTCTCGTACGGCACCGGCACCGGCCGCAGCAAGAAGGAGGCGGAGCAGCAGGCCGCGGAATCCGCTTGGCGGGCCATCAAGGCCGCCGCGGAGGAGCGCGCCGCGAAGGCGGCCGCGAACGCCGCCGGGCCCGACGCCGACGCGTCGGCCTCCGCCTGACCGAACAGCGCGATCCGAGCGCCCGTCCCGGCCATGGGACGGGCGCTCGGCCCATACCCGCAAGGTGTGTACGGGAGAACCCATGCCCGAGTTGCCCGAGGTCGAGGTCGTCCGGCGCGGTCTGGAGCGGTGGGTCGCCCATCGCACGGTCGCCGACGCCGAGGTCACGCACCCACGTGCCGTACGCCGTCATATCGCCGGCGCGGACGACTTCGCGCACCGCCTCAAGGGCCACCGCATCGGCGTCCCCAGCCGCCGCGGCAAGTACCTGTGGCTGCCGCTGGAGGACACCGCCCAGTCGGTCCTGGCCCACCTCGGCATGAGCGGCCAGCTGCTGGTCCAGCCGCACACCGCGCCCGACGAGAAGCACCTCAGGATCCGGGTGAGGTTCGCGGACACGCTCGACACCGAACTGCGCTTCGTCGACCAACGCACCTTCGGCGGCCTGTCGTTGCACGACAACACCCCCGACGGCCTGCCCGACGTCATCGCGCACATCGCCCGCGACCCGCTGGACCCGCTCTTCGACGACGAGGCCTTCCACCAGGCCCTGCGCCGCAAGCGCACGACCATCAAACGGGCCCTGCTCGACCAGTCGTTGATCAGCGGTGTCGGCAACATCTACGCGGACGAGGCCCTTTGGCGCGCCCGCCTCCACTACGACCGCCCGACCGGAACCTTCACCCGCCCGCGCAGCCTCGAACTCCTGGGCCACGTAAGGGACGTGATGAACGCCGCCCTCGCGGTCGGCGGCACGAGCTTCGACAGCCTGTATGTCAACGTCAACGGCGAGTCGGGCTACTTCGACCGCTCACTCGACGCGTACGGCCGTGAAGGGCTGCCCTGCAAGCGGTGCGGTACGCCGATGCGCAGGCGGCCCTGGATGAACCGGTCCAGCTACTTCTGCCCGAAGTGTCAAAGGGCGCCGCGCGTCTCGTCGTAGCGCATACGTGCCTCCAGCACGTCGTCCATCTGCCCCTCCACGAAGTGGATGAGGTTCAGCAGCCGCTCGGCGATCCCGCGTCCCAGTGGCGTCAGCTCGTAGTCGACCCGCGGTGGGTTGGTCGGCTGGGCCTCGCGGTGCACCAGGCCGTCCCGCTCCAGGGCGTGCAGCGTCTGGGACAGCATCTTCTCGCTGACGCCGTCGACCCGGCGGCGCAGCTCGTTGAAGCGCAGCGAGCCCTCGTACAGCGCGCCGAGCGTGAGCCCGCCCCAGCGGCCCGTGACGTGCTCCAGAGTGACGCGCGAGGGGCAGGCCTTGGCGAACACGTTGTACGGGAGGTCCTGCGCCTCCGTGCGCTCCTGCATGGTGTCCATAGCACAAGCGTACTCGAACGCAGCGCTAACTCGTAGGTTGCACTATCTAGAAGTTAGTGCTTTCCTTTGGTCATCGCCAGTGAGCTGCCTATCCCAGGAGTACCCACGTGACCACCCCTGTCGTATCCATCGCCTACCACTCCGGCTACGGGCACACCGCCGTCATCGCCGAGGCCGTCCGCTCCGGGGCCGTCGAGGCCGGGGCCGAGGTGCATCTGATCAAGGTGGACGAGATCACCGAGGAGCAGTGGGCGATCCTCGACGGCTCGGACGCCATCGTGTTCGGCTCGCCGACCTACATGGGCACCGCGTCCGGCGCCTTCCACGTCTTCGCGGAGGCCACCTCGAAGCGCTGGGCCGAGCAGGCCTGGACGGACAAGCTGGCCGCCGGATTCACCAACTCCGCCTCCAAGAGCGGCGACAAGCTGCACACCTTGCAGTTCTTCCAGATCCTGGCCGCCCAGCTCGGCATGCACTGGGTCAACCTCGGCCTGCTCCCCGGCTGGAACAGCAGCGCCGGCTCCGAGAACGACCTCAACCGCCTCGGCGTCTTCACCGGCGCCGCCGCCCAGACCAACGCCGACCAGGGCCCGGAGGCCGTCCACAAGGCCGACGTGGCGACCGCCGAGCACCTGGGACGCCGGGTGGCCCAGACCGCGAAGGTGTTCTCCCTGGGCCGCGTGGCCGCCTGAGCGACGCGACGCCGTAAAGAACGCGCACGAGACACCGTCCCCGCTGCAGCCTGCCGACCGAGTCGGCCGCAGGGGGACGGGGTCTTGGGGGGAACTGTGTGGGACGGCCCGTTGTACCGGGTGCGCAGGGACGGATACGAGATCTGCTTCGTAGCGGGCGTGGGGGAGGATCTCGGCGAGGTCTGCGACATCGACATGTGGGTGACGTTCGCCGACCATGGGGAGCGCCTCGGGGGCCGGTACTTCTACGGCTGGGACAACCTGATCGTCCGGGACCCCGGCATCCCCGCCATGGTCCATGTCATCGACAACCTCGTGACCACCGGCGACTACAGGTCGGCGATGCGCCCTTTGGGACTTGCCGAGGACTGACGGCCGGGGCCGGGGCGACTGGACGCGTCCCTTGCCTTCGGACCCCGGCTTCGTGTCGGGGGTCTCTCAGTACCCGAAGTCCTGAGTCCACCAAGGCCCGCCCGCACCGAAGTGCACGCCGACGCCCAGCGTCTTGAAGTCGCAGTTCAGGATGTTGGCCTGGTGGCCCGGGCTGTTCATCCAGGCCTCCATCACCGCGGCCGCGTCGGACTGGCCGCGGGCTATGTTCTCGCCGCCGAGGTCGGTTATGCCGGCCTTCGCGGCACGGTCCCAGGGGGAGGCGCCGTCGAGGTCGGTGTGGTCGAAGAAGCCCCGCTCGGCCATGTCCTCGCTGAAGTCCTGGGCCAGATCGGTGAGCGAGCTGTTGGCGGCGACCGCGCTGCAGCCCACCTGGGCGCGCTCCTCGTTCACGAGCCTCAGCACCTCGGCCGCGGCGGCGGCCTCCGCGGAGACCTGGACGGGGGCGCCGGCCTGCTCGTTCCCCTTGTCCGGCGCCTTCTCCTTCTCCTTCGGCGGCGCCTGGGTGGCCGTACGCGAAGGAGTCTCCTTCGGCTTCTTGCTGGGCGTGGCCGACGGCTTCTTGGACGGGGTCTTCGTCGGTGCGGCCGACGACGTCGACGGGGCCGGCGAAGCGGGCCGTTCGACGTCGCGGCTGGTCGAGTCGCCGCTGCCGTCCCGGTCGGCGCTGCCGGACGTACCGCCCTGCTCGGCGGGGGAGTTGGTCGGGGTGTCGGCGGCCTGCACCCGGTCGGTGCCGCTGCCGCCGCCGAGCTGGTAGTTGTCGATTCCGGGCACCACGCCCGTGGCGACCGCGACCGTGCCGAGGGCCACCGCGGCGGAGACACCGAGCAGCCCGGTCTTCACCGGTGCCGCGGCCTTCTTCTTGCGGCGGCGGTGCGAGGCCCCGGGCCGCCGGGAGCCGGAGTCGGGTGTGAAGCCCTCACTGCGGAAGGCGGCCGTCTCGTCGTCCGGGAAGGTCGTGGTGTCGGTGATCCGGCCGTAGTCGTCGCCCGTGGCGAAGAGGTAGGCGTCACTCCTCGCGTAGGCCTCGGCGTACGCCTCCGGGTTCAGATAGGGCGCGATGCCCCTCGGTCGCTCGCTAGCGTACGAGTCCCGGGGTTCGTGGCCCTCCGTGTAAGAGCCGTCCGTATGTGTGACCCCCGTGGCGCGGCCCGTGGCGGCGCGTCCGGCGGCGGAGCGTCGGTGGCGTCCCATGTCCTGGCCTTCCTCGTCCCTGCGGTCTCAACGTCCTCACGGAACTCACACGATCGAGTGAGTTTCATATGAGATTCATTGGGTGGGGACGGTACCGCATGGCGCCAGGGGAGGAAGTGCCCGGAGAGACATTGGCCCGTTAGGTTGCAGTCATGAGCGAGGATGTGCGGCTGGTCGCCTGGGTGCGTGGAAGCGTCCAAGGTGTGGGTTTTCGCTGGTTCACGCGGGCCAAGGCTCTCGAGATCGGCGACCTGAGTGGTTTTGCTCTCAATTTGGACGACGGTCGGGTCCAGGTGGTCGCGGAGGGCCCGCGGAGGGGCTGTGAGGGACTTCTGGACTGGCTCCAAGGCGACGACACGCCCGGGCGGGTCGACGGCGTGACAGAGATCTGGGACACACCTCGCGGGGGTTACGACGGCTTCGCCATCCGCTGAGCGGATTCTGTAAACCGGCCCTGGCGCACGCCCGGGTACCTGCCACGGGCAACTGCCCCGAGCAGAAATGAGCAGGTGGTTGCCAAGAACGGCTCGCGGTGGCAGGCTCGCCACTGAAGGATGATCGTCACGCCCCGAGGGCCCCGCAGGAGTCGTCGCACCGCCGCTTTCGGCCGTGTGCCCCCGGGTTTGCCCGCCAATACGGGGCGTGATCGTGTTGACCGTCAAACTTTTTGGTGAGACGCTGAAAGCCCCGCGCACCTTCGCTGTTTGGCGTGGCTGAACGGCAGTACAACACCAGGCCTGCCAAGCAACCGCCGGTGCGAATCCCTCACGACCCACACCGCTTCGGTCGGTCACTCAGTGTGGAGGACCATCCATCATGGCAAAGGCGCTTCTCGGTTACGTCGGCGGCTCCGACCCTCGACTCCTCGCCGAGATGCGACGGCTCCAGCAGCGTGTCCAGGACCTGGAATCCGAGCTTGTACGGATCCAGGCCGAGAACGACGCGCTGACGGCTGCCGCTTCTCACGACAGGATCATGGAGAGCATCGACGCACACCAGGCGGAGCCTGCGCTCACCTGATCACTGCATCGCTCCTCGACAGCACAAGCAGTGGTTGGGAGGCCCGTATCCAACCGCTAAGTAGTTGTCAGACGACTGGCGAGCCAGCCGTCAGAAGTTTCAAGGGACGCTTCGGCGTCCCTTCTTTCTTTCCCCCGACTTACTGCTCCGCGCATCCTTTCACCCTCTTTAACGTCTGGTGTGCCCTGCACGTTCATCGGTGAAACCGTGCGTTCATGGAGTGACACTTTCCCGGAAGGTAGAGTCCACCGGCGTGCACCTCAAGGCCCTGACCCTCCGAGGGTTCAAGTCGTTCGCGTCGGCGACCACGCTCCGGTTCGAGCCGGGCATCACATGTGTCGTCGGGCCGAACGGCTCGGGCAAGTCCAATGTCGTGGACGCGCTCAGCTGGGTCATGGGTGAGCAGGGTGCCAAGTCGCTGCGCGGCGGCAAGATGGAGGACGTCATCTTCGCCGGCACCACCGGCCGCCCGCCGCTGGGCCGCGCCGAGGTGTCGCTGACCATCGACAACTCCGACGGGGCGCTGCCCATCGAGTACTCCGAGGTCACCATCACGCGGATCATGTTCCGCAACGGCGGCAGCGAGTACCAGATCAACGGCGACACGTGTCGCCTCCTCGACATCCAGGAACTGCTGTCCGACTCCGGCATCGGCCGCGAGATGCATGTGATCGTCGGCCAGGGCCAGCTCGACTCCGTCCTGCACGCCGACCCGATGGGCCGCCGCGCCTTCATCGAGGAGGCCGCGGGCGTCCTCAAGCACCGCAAGCGCAAGGAGAAGGCGCTCCGCAAGCTGGACGCGATGCAGGCCAACCTCGCGCGCGTGCAGGACCTGACGGACGAACTACGCAGACAGCTCAAGCCCCTGGGCCGCCAGGCCGCCGTCGCACGCCGGGCCGCCGTCATCCAGGCGGACCTGCGCGACGCCCGGCTCCGGCTCCTCGCCGACGATCTCGTACGGCTGCGGGAGGCACTCCAGGCCGAGGTCGCCGACGAGGCCGCGCTCAAGGAGCGCAAGGAGGCCGCCGAGCGGGAGCTGAGGAAGGCGCTCCAGCGCGAGGCCCTCCTGGAGGACGAGGTACGGCAGCTCACACCACGCCTCCAGCGGGCCCAGCAGACCTGGTACGAGCTGTCCCAGCTGGCCGAGCGGGTGCGCGGCACGATCTCGCTGGCCGACGCGCGCGTGAAGAGCGCGACGTCCGCGCCGCCTGAGGAGCGCCGGGGCCGCGACCCCGAGGACATGGAGCGCGAGGCCGCCCGCATCCGCGAGCAGGAGGCCGAGCTGGAAGCGGCCCTGGAGGCGGCCGAGCGGGCCCTTGAGGACACGGTCGCCCACCGCGCCGAACTGGAGCGGGAGCTCACCCTCGAAGAGCGCCGCCTGAAGGACGTCGCCCGTGCCATCGCCGACCGGCGCGAGGGGCTCGCCCGGCTGAACGGCCAGGTCAACGCCGCCCGTTCGCGTGCCGCCGCCGCCCAGTCGGAGATAGAGCGTCTCGCAGCCGCGCGGGACGAGGCCCAGGAGCGGGCCTTCGCCGCGCAGGAGGAGTACGAGGCGCTGAAGGCCGAGGTGGACGGCCTGGACGCCGGCGACGCGGATCTCGCCGAGCAGCACGAGGCGGCGAAGTCGCAGCTCGCGGAGGCGGAGGCCGCCCTGACGGCAGCCCGCGAGGCGGCCACCGCGGTGGAGCGCAAGCGTGCCGCGACCCAGGCCCGCCACGAGGCCATGGCGCTCGGCCTGCGCCGCAAGGACGGCACGGGTGCGCTGCTCGGCGCGAAGGACCGCCTCACCGGGTTGCTGGGTCCGGCTGCGGAGCTGTTGACGGTGACGCCGGGATACGAGGTACCGCTCGCGGCTGCCTTCGGGGCGGCGGCGGACGCGATCGCGGTGACGTCACCGTCGGCCGCAGCTGAGGCGATCCGGTTGCTGCGCAAGCAGGACGGCGGCCGGGCGGCGCTGCTGCTGAGCGGAGCTCTTGATCCCGGCTCCCTTGAACCGAGGCCGGACGGGCCGCCGTACGCCGCCGACCTGGTCCGTTGTCCTGACGAGCTCATGCCTGCCGTACGCCGCCTCCTGCGCGGCATCGTCGTGGTCGGCACCCTTGAGGACGCCGAGGACCTGGTCTACGCCCACCCCGACCTGACCGCCGTGACCGCCGAAGGCGACCTCCTCGGCGCGCACTTCGCTCACGGCGGCTCCGCGGGCGCTCCCAGCCTCCTCGAAGTGCAGGCCTCCGTGGACGAGGCCGCCGCAGAACTGGAAGAGCTGGCCGTCCGCTGCGAAGAACTGACCGAGGCCCAGCAAGCCGCCACCGAGCGCCGCAAGGCATCCGCCGCGCTCGTCGAGGAGCTGGGGGAGCGGCGCAGGGCGGCCGACCGGGAGAAGTCGTCCGTCGCACAGCAGCTCGGCCGACTCGCCGGACAGGCGCGCGGTGCCGCCGGTGAGGCCGAGCGGTCCGTCGCCGCCGCCGCGCGGTCGCAGGAGGCGCTCGACAAGGCTCTGACCGACGTCGAGGAACTGGCCGAGCGGCTGGCCGTCGCCGAGGAGATGCCGGTCGAGGAGGAGCCCGACACCTCGGTGCGGGACCGGCTCGCCGCCGACGGCGCCAACGCGCGGCAGACCGAGATGGAGGCCAGGCTCCAGGTCCGTACGCACGAGGAGCGGGTCAAGGGACTGGCCGGACGGGCCGACTCCCTCGACCGGGCCGCCCGCGCCGAACGCGAGGCACGCGCGCGTGCGGAGCAGCGGCGGGCCCGGCTGCGGCACGAGGCGGCCGTCGCGGAAGCCGTCGCCTCCGGTGCCCGGCAACTGCTCGCGCACGTCGAGGTGTCCCTGGCCCGGGCCGAGGAGGAGCGCGGCGCGGCCGAGGCCGCCAAGGCCCTGCGGGAGCGGGAGCTGACCGCCGCACGTAACTCCGGTCGCGACCTCAAGGCCGAGCTCGACAAGCTGACCGACTCCGTCCACCGCGGCGAGGTCCTCGGCGCCGAGAAGCGGATGCGGATCGAGCAGCTGGAGACCAAGGCGCTTGAGGAGCTGGGCGTGGAGCCCGCCGGGCTCGTCTCCGAGTACGGCCCCCACCAGCTCGTACCGCCCTCCCTGGCCGCCGAGGGCGAGCAGCTTCCCGAGGACCCCGAGCACCCCCGCAACCAGCCCAAGCCGTTCGTACGGGCCGAGCAGGAGAAGCGGCTCAAGGCGGCCGAGCGCGCCTACCAGCAGCTCGGCAAGGTCAACCCGCTCGCCCTGGAGGAGTTCGCGGCGCTGGAGGAACGGCACAAGTTCCTCAGCGAGCAGCTGGAGGACCTGAAGAAGACCCGCGCCGACCTCCTCCAGGTCGTCAAGGAGGTCGACGAGCGCGTCGAGCAGGTCTTCACCGAGGCCTTCCGGGACACCGCCCGGGAGTTCGAGGGCGTCTTCAGCCGACTCTTCCCCGGCGGCGAGGGACGGCTGATCCTGACCGATCCCGACAACATGCTCACCACCGGCGTGGACGTCGAGGCCCGCCCGCCGGGCAAGAAGGTCAAGCGGCTGTCGCTGCTCTCGGGTGGTGAGCGCTCACTCACCGCCGTCGCGATGCTGGTGTCGATCTTCAAGGCCCGACCGAGCCCGTTCTACGTCATGGACGAGGTCGAGGCCGCCCTGGACGACACCAACCTGCAGCGGCTGATCCGCATCATGCAGGAGCTGCAGGAGGCCTCGCAGCTGATCGTGATCACGCACCAGAAGCGCACGATGGAGGTCGCCGACGCGCTGTACGGCGTCTCCATGCAGGGCGACGGTGTGTCGAAGGTGATCAGCCAGCGGCTGCGCTGACCGCACTGGGTCTACGTTCAAGAGTTGAACACAGAACCCTTACGTTTGCTTGCCTGTGCCTTCAAAGGTCACACCACTTCCCTATTGACTTCGAAACTTGAAGGCATAGTCTCTGTCACGTTGTTTTTACCTTCAGGTATCACCACTTGGAGCGGCTGACCCCCACCCGGCAGCGTTGCCGGTGGCCCGAGGAGTACACGTGACCAGCACAGCGCAGGCACCCACGTCAGGAGCCAAGGCGGCGCACCCCGAACATCTCGGGCACGTCGTCTTCATCACCGCCGCGGCTGCCATGGGCGGCTTCCTGTTCGGCTATGACAGCTCCGTCATCAACGGAGCCAACGGCGGCATTCAGGCCCGGTTCGACCTCAGCTCCGGCGTCACCGGTACCGTCGCCGCCAGCGCCCTGCTCGGCAGCGCAGTCGGTGCCGCCATCGCCGGCCGAATAGCCGACCGCATCGGCCGCATCCGCGTCATGCAGATCGCGGCGGTGCTGTTCGCCGTGAGCGCCGTCGGTTCCGGACTGCCGTTCGCCGCGTGGGACCTCGCCGCATGGCGTGTCCTCGGCGGCATCGCCATCGGTATGGCCTCGGTCATCGGCCCGGCCTACATCGCCGAGGTCGCCCCGCCCGCGTACCGAGGCCGGCTCGCCTCGTTCCAGCAGGCCGCCATCGTCATCGGCATCGCCGTCTCCCAGCTCGTCAACTGGGCCATCCTCAACATGGCCGACGGCGAGGAGCGCGGGACGGTCGCGGGCCTGGAGGCCTGGCAGTGGATGCTCGGCGTGATGCTCGTGCCCGCCATCGTCTACGGGCTGCTGTCCTTCGCCATCCCCGAGTCCCCGCGCTACCTGATCAGCGTCGGCCGAATCACCGACGCGAAGAAGGTCCTCGCCGACGTCGAGGGCGACGGAAACCTGGACGGCCGGGTCGCCGAGATCGAGCAGGCCATGCGCAGCGACCACAAGTCCACCTTCAAGGACCTGCTGGGCGGCCGGTTCGGTCTGCTGCCGATCGTGTGGATCGGCATCGGCCTCTCCGTCTTCCAGCAGCTGGTCGGCATCAACGTCATCTTCTACTACTCGAACCTGCTGTGGCAGTCCGTGGGCGTCGACCCGTCGAGCTCGTTCTTCTACTCGTTCGAGACCTCGATCATCAACATCGTCGGCACCGTGATCGCGATGATCTTCGTCGACCGCATCGGCCGCAAGCCGCTCGCCCTCATCGGCTCCGTCGGCATGGGCATCTCCCTCGCGGCGGCCGCCTGGGCCTTCTCCTTCCAGAACGGCAACGACCCGCTGCCGACCGCGCAAGGCTACGTCGCGCTGATCGCCGCCAACGCCTTCGTTCTCTTCTTCGCCATGTCCTGGGGCGTGGTCGTCTGGGTCATGCTCGGTGAGGTCTTCCCGAACAAGATCCGCGCCGCCGCGCTGGGTGTGGCCGCCTCGGCCCAGTGGATCGCCAACTGGCTGATCACGATCACCTTCCCGGACCTGTCGGACTGGAACCTGTCGCTCACCTACGTCATGTACGCGGTGTTCGCCTTCCTCTCCATCCCCTTCATCCTCAAGTTCGTGCCCGAGACCAAGGGCAAGAAGCTGGAGGAGATGGGCTGACTGGCCCCCGAACTCGGGGGGAAGGGCCAAGTCCCCGCTGCCCCTCTCCCCGTAACCCGTCGCCGCCCCGGCTCGGCCACTGCCCGAGCCGGGGCGGCGGCTTTCGTGCGCACAGGGCGGATCACCATCACCAGATCAGGGCGCCGCCCCGAGCTGTCGCCACGGGCAGGAACCGGGCGCCAGCGAGCGCACCGTCCCGAAGCCACACACCGTCTCGCGCCAGACCTCGAACCCGGCAGGGCGTCGTCGCACCCCTCGGCTCAGCCCTCCAGCGCCGGAAGCACCTCCTCCGCGAACAGCCGCAGACTCCGCCACCCCTCCTCCACCGGCATCCCGCCCGACAGCGGATGCAGCACGTAGTTGTCGAACCCCAGCGCCACGCACTCCTCGGGCGTCACGATCCGATACACGCCCTCGGCACGCAGTTCGTCCACCGTCGTGGCCCCCGACTTCACCGCCGAGCGGATCTCCCCGGACTGCCAGGAGGCGTACGTCCGCGCCTCGTGCAGGAAGTGGCCGCCGCAGCGCGCCCACGCCCGGTCGGGGTCCTCGGCGATGTGCAGCAGCGGCGTCTCGGCGGCCGGCATCATGGTCCAGCCCTCGGTGCCGTACTCCACCAGCCGCTCCTTGTAGTACGCCTCCAGCTCCGGCAGATGCGCGCTGGGGAAGAACGGCAGGCCGAGGCGGGCGGCCCGGCGGGCGGCGGCTTTCGAGGAGCCGCCGACCAGGAGCAGGGGGTGCGGATCGGTGTACGGGCGCGGGGTGATCCGTACCGTACGGCCGCGGTAGTCGAACTCCTCGCCGGTCCATGCTTTGAGCAGCGTCTCCAGCAGCTCGTCCTGGAGCCGGCCGCGCCGCTTCCACTCCACGTCGAACAGGGCGTACTCCTCGGGCCGGTACCCGATCCCGGCGACCGTCACCAGCCGGCCGCCGCTCAGCAGATCCAGTACGGCGATCTCCTCGGCGAGTCGCAGCGGGTCGTACAGCGGGCCGATGATCGCCGAGACGGTGACCGCGAGGCGCCGCGTCGCGCCGAAGACCGCCCCCGCGAAGGCGAACGGCGACGGCAGCCAGTTGTTGTCGGCGCCGTGGTGCTCCTCGGTCTGCACGGTGGTGATGCCGTGCTCGTCGGCGTACGCGGCCATCTCCAGGGCCGCCCGATAGCGGGCGGCGAGCGAGGCGGGGGTCGCGTCGGGCTCGACGAGGTTGAAGCGTACGACCGTGACGGGCATGGGGGTCCCCCTTCACCGGGCGGGTGTGGAGAGGGACGTTAGCTGACGGTGTGTCAGACATCCATAGGGGTGTCGCGGGACTCCATGGCCGATACTGGACGGGTTATGGACATCGTCATCCTTGCTGTAGTCATCGCCGTGGTGGTGCTCGGCGCGCTCGGCGGGCTCATCGTCGGCACGCGCCGTAAGAAGCAGGTGCCCCCGCCGCCGCCCGCCGCCCCCGACATCACCGCCCCTCCGGCCGAGCCGCACGTCGGCGACGAGGCCGAGACACCGCGCGACGAACCGCGCCGGACCATAGAGGAGGTGGATCTTCCCGACGGCTCGACCGGCGTCGCCGTCGAGGAACCTCCGGTCGTCGAGATCCCGCCGACCGAGATCGAGATCCCGGAGCCCACCGCAGGCCGCCTGATCCGCCTGCGCGCCCGGCTCTCCCGCTCCCAGAACGCCCTCGGCAAGGGGCTGCTCACGCTCCTGTCGCGCGAGCACCTCGACGAGGACACCTGGGAGGAGATCGAGGACACGCTGCTCACCGCCGATGTCGGCGTGCAGCCCACCCAGGAACTGGTCGACGGACTGCGCGAGCGCGTCAAGGTCCTCGGCACCCGCACCCCCGAGGAGCTGCGCGGCCTGCTGCGCGAGGAGCTGCTCAAGCTGGTCGGTACCGACATGGACCGCGTGGTCAAGACAGAGCCGGAGACCAGCAAGCCGGGCATCGTGATGGTCGTCGGTGTCAACGGCACCGGCAAGACCACCACCACCGGCAAGCTCGCCCGCGTCCTCGTGGCCGACGGCCGCAGCGTGGTGCTGGGCGCCGCCGACACCTTCCGTGCCGCCGCCGCCGACCAGCTCCAGACCTGGGGCGAGCGCGTCGGCGCCCACACCGTGCGCGGGCCGGAGGGCGGCGACCCCGCCTCCGTCGCCTTCGACGCGGTGAAGGAGGGCAAGGAGATGGGCTCCGACGTGGTGCTCATCGACACCGCCGGGCGCCTGCACACCAAGACCGGCCTCATGGACGAGCTCGGCAAGGTCAAGCGGGTCGTGGAGAAGCACGCGCCGCTGGACGAGGTGCTGCTGGTGCTGGACGCCACCACCGGGCAGAACGGCCTGGTGCAGGCCCGTGTCTTCGCCGAGGTCGTCGACATCACCGGCATCGTGCTCACCAAGCTGGACGGCACGGCCAAGGGCGGCATCGTCGTCGCGGTACAGCGCGAACTGGGCGTACCGGTGAAGCTGATCGGCCTGGGCGAGGGTGCCGACGATCTGGCGCCGTTCGAGCCGGAGGCGTTCGTTGACGCCCTTATCGGAGAATGACACCCACCTACCAAATTCGGTTTGTGGTTCGAAGAAGCGCCCGCCTCCCAAGGTGCAGTTGGGGGACGGGCGCTTCGCTGTGTACGACTGTGACCGGTGCGGCTCCTGTTACGCCCGCGACCGATGCGCCAAATAGGCCAACGTCCCCAGCAGCAACCGCGCCGCCGGCGGCTTCGTCGCCGTGTCCAGTGCCGGGGGCCGCAGCCAGCGCACCGGACCGAGCCCGCCCCGGTCGGACGGCGGCGCCGTGATGTGCGTACCGGGGCCGAGGCCGCGCAGGTCGAGGTGGGTCGGGTCGTCCCAGCCCATGCGGTACAGCAGCTCGGGGAGCTCGGCGGCGGCACCGGGGGCGACGAAGAAGTGGGCGCGGCCGTCGGGGTTGGCGACGACCGGGCCGAGGGGCAGGCCCATGCGCTCCAGCCGGGTCAGCGCGCGGCGTCCGGCGGGCTCGGCCACCTCGATCACGTCGAACGCCCGCCCGACCGGCAGCATCACCGAGGCACCCGGGTACTCCGACCACGCCTTGGTGACCTCGTCGAGCGTGGCCCCGGCCGGAACCTCGGGCGCGAAGTCGAGGGGGTGTGCGCCCGGCGCGTCGCAGTCGGGGCGGCCGCACGAACAGGCGCCCGCCGCGGCGCGCGCTCCGGGCACCGCGTCCCAGCCCCAGAGCCCGGTGAACTCGGCGACGGCGGTGCACTCCGAGGAGCGGCCGCGTCGCCGCGAGCCGGAGCGGATCTCCCGGATGCCGCCGATCGTGAAGCCCATGCCCCCTCCAACGGTCCAGTGCGCCTCGTGGTTACGACGCGGATGCAGTACGTAACTCTGCGTGTTCTCCAACGTCCGGGTACCCCTGGCGCCGCTCGGTCTACTCGGCGCTTGGAAGTGCCGTGGGTTGTGGACTGGGCGACACGCGCCCCTGAGTGCTTCGCTCCGCCCACTTCCGGCCGTCCTATGTCAAGTGAATCGTGGGAAGGCCACCGTGAGTTCATTCGAAGGGGTGGCGAATGGTGGCGATTCCGGGATCGCCATGGCTGGAGGCGTGATCGTAGGATTACTGTGAGTGCACACAGCTTCGGGGTACATGCGCTCGTGGGTATGCCGGGGGCAAGTCGACTTTCCGTTCGAAGGGTGAGAACCGCCGGACGGGCGACCGTATTTACCGGCATTCTGATAGGGCTTGGCGCACTCGGTGACAAGTGGTCCAAGGGATGGGGGCGTTCCAGTGAGCGGCAACGGCGGAAGCGGTACGAGTGCCGGTAGCGCATCGCACGCTGACAAGCGCCCCAACGAGCTGCTCGCGTCCTGGTTCGTGCGCAGCGGCTGGTCGAAGGGCGAACTCGCCCGCCAAGTCAACCGCCGCGCACGCCAGTTGGGTGCCAACCACATCTCCACCGACACCTCCCGCGTACGCCGCTGGCTGGACGGCGAGAACCCTCGTGAGCCGATCCCGCGGATCCTGTCCGAGCTGTTCTCCGAGCGCTTCGGCTGCGTCGTCTCGGTCGAGGACCTCGGCCTGCGCGCGGCCCGTCAGTCACCCTCGGTGTCCGGCGTCGATCTGCCCTGGACGGGCCCGCAGACGGTGGCCCTGCTCAGCGAGTTCTCGCGCAGCGACCTGATGCTGGCGCGGCGCGGCTTCCTCGGGAGCTCGCTGGCCCTGTCCGCGGGCCCGGCGCTCATCGAGCCGATGCAGCGCTGGCTGGTCCCCGCACCGCCCGCTCCGCACCAGGAATCGCGGCCCGTGCCGTCCTCACGCGCGCGTGGCCGCCTGTCCAAGCCCGAGCTGGACCTGCTGGAGTCCACCACCGTGATGTTCCGGCAGTGGGACGCCCAGTGCGGCGGCGGTCTGCGCCGCAAGGCGGTCGTGGGCCAGCTGCACGAGGTGACCGACCTGCTCCAGGAGCCCCACCCCGAGTCCACCACCCGCAAGCTGTTCAAGGTCGCCGCCGAGCTGGCCGAGCTGGCCGGCTGGATGTCGTACGACGTAGGGCTCCAGCCCACCGCGCAGAAGTACTTCGTCCTCGCGCTGCACGCCGCCAAGGAGGCCGGCGACCGGCCGCTCGGCTCGTACGTCCTGTCCAGCATGAGCCGCCAGATGATCCACCTCGGCCGGCCCGACGACGCCCTGGAGCTGATCCACCTCGCGCAGTACGGCAGCCGGGACTGCGCGAGCCCGCGCACCCAGTCGATGCTGTATGCGATGGAGGCCCGCGCCTACGCCAATATGGGCCAGCCCGGCAAGTGCAAGCGAGCGGTGCGGATGGCCGAGGACACCTTCTCCGAGGCCGACGAATGGGACGAGCCGGACCCTGACTGGATCCGCTTCTTCTCCGAGGCCGAGCTGTACGGCGAGAACTCCCACTCCTTCCGCGACCTCGCCTATGTCGCCGGCCGCAGCCCGACGTACGCCTCGCTGGCCGAGCCCCTGATGCAGCGGGCCGTCGACCTGTTCGCGAAGGACGAGGAGCACCAGCGGTCGTACGCACTGAACCTCATCGGGGTGGCCACGGTCCATCTGCTGCGACGCGAGCCCGAGCAGAGCGCGGTCCACGCCGAGCAGGCCATGCTGGTCGCCAAGAAGGTGCGCTCCGAGCGCGTCAACACTCGTATTCGAAAGACGGTCGACACGGCCGTACGCGACTTCGGGGAGCTCGCCGAGGTCGTGGACCTCACCGACAAGCTCGCCGTGGAGCTGCCGGAGACCGCCGAGGCGGTCTGAAACCCGGGGTCAGTGCCCCGGGAACCCCCAGAACCCCGGCCGCGGCCGGCCCTCCCGAACTGCCCGACTCGGCTCCCCCCATGCCAGGTCATCGGAAGGCCGACCGCGGCCGGTTTCTGTCCTTCGGTGAAGGTTGCGCCACGATAACGATCGCGCAGCCGAACATCTCGGAGTTCATCAACGCGTAACACGCACGGCGCCTTCGTCACGGCGGCGAAACAACGAGGGGCTTCCACCGAAACGGCGCTGCGCCAATCTCTTGGCGCATAACCGGCCCACCCCTCATTCCGCACAGGCTTCGCCCGCACGGGGCCGTACCAACGACGAGGAGACGCCGATGGCACCAGCCATCACGCTCGCGGCAGACGCTCCCACTCTGTCCGCCGCCAACACAGGTTTCATGCTCATCTGTTCCGCCCTGGTGATGCTCATGACCCCGGGCCTGGCCTTCTTCTACGGAGGCATGGTCCGCGTCAAGAGCACTCTGAACATGCTGATGATGAGCTTCATCAGCCTGGGGATCGTCACCATCCTGTGGGTGCTGTACGGCTTCTCCATGGCGTTCGGCACCGACTCCGGCAGCATCATCGGCTGGAACTCGGACTGGGTCGGCCTCAGCAACATCGGCCTGACGGAGCTGTGGGACGGCTACACCATCCCCATCTTCGTGTTCATGGTCTTCCAGCTGATGTTCGCGATCATCACACCCGCCCTGATAAGCGGTGCTCTCGCGGACCGTGTGAAGTTCACCGCGTGGGCGCTGTTCGTCGCCCTGTGGGTCACGGTCGTCTACTTCCCGGTCGCGCACTGGGTCTGGGGCTCCGGCGGCTGGGCCTTCGAGCTGGGCGTCATCGACTTCGCCGGTGGTACGGCGGTCCACATCAACGCCGGTGCCGCGGCGCTCGGCGTGATCCTGGTCATCGGCAAGCGCGTCGGCTTCAAGAAGGACCCGATGCGTCCGCACAGCCTGCCGCTGGTCATGCTCGGCGCCGGTCTGCTGTGGTTCGGCTGGTTCGGCTTCAACGCCGGCTCGTGGCTCGGCAACGACGACGGCGTCGGCGCGCTGATGTTCGTCAACACGCAGGTCGCCACCGCCGCGGCCATGCTGGCCTGGCTGATCTACGAGAAGATCCGCCACGGCGCGTTCACCACGCTGGGCGCCGCTTCCGGCGCGGTCGCCGGTCTGGTCGCCATCACCCCGTCGGGTGGTGCGGTCTCCCCGCTCGGCGCGATCGCCGTCGGCGCCATCGCCGGTCTGCTGTGCGCCATGGCCGTGGGCCTGAAGTACAAGTTCGGCTACGACGACTCACTCGACGTCGTCGGTGTCCACCTGGTCGGCGGTGTCGTCGGCTCCCTGCTGATCGGCTTCTTCGCCAGCGGCAAGGGCCAGTCCGAGGTCGAGGGTCTCTTCTACGGCGGCGGCCTGACCCAGTTCTGGAAGCAGTGCGCCGGTGTCTTCGCGGTCCTCGCCTACTCGCTGATCGCCTCCGCGATCCTCGCCTTCCTCATCGACAAGACCATCGGTATGCGGGTCTCCGAGGACGACGAGGTCGGCGGCATCGACCAGGTCGAGCACGCCGAGACCGCATACGACTTCAGCGGTGCCGGTGGCGGTGCCGCCCGGACCGCCGCAGCCCCCGCCCCCGCCGCCGCAGCCGCGAGCAAGAAGGTGGACGCATGAAGCTCATCACCGCCGTCGTCAAGCCGCACCGGCTCGACGAGATCAAGGAAGCCCTCCAGGCCTTCGGCGTGCACGGCCTGACGGTCACCGAGGCCAGCGGCTACGGTCGTCAGCGGGGCCACACCGAGGTCTACCGCGGTGCCGAGTACACCGTCGACCTGGTCCCGAAGATCCGTATCGAGGTCCTGGCCGAGGACGACGACGCCGAGCAGCTGATCGACGTCATCGTCAAGGCCGCCCGTACCGGCAAGATCGGTGACGGCAAGGTCTGGTCCCTGCCGGTCGAGACGGCCGTACGGGTGCGGACCGGCGAGCGCGGGCCCGACGCGCTCTGAGGCAGGGCAACAGAACAGGAGTCGCTGGGTGACGAGCACGGACGTTTCCAAGGATGCAGAGGACTCGGGACCCAGCGGCTACGCGGCGGCCCGGCTGCGTCTCCTCACTGAGGGGGCGCGGTCCGGGCCGCCGCGCCGTGCCGCCCTCGCGGAACTGACCGACGAATGGCTGACCGGGCTGTTCGCCGCCGGTGCCGAGGGGCTGCGCGGCGTCTCGCTGGTCGCCGTCGGAGGGTACGGCCGGGGAGAGCTGTCCCCGCGCAGCGATCTGGATCTGCTCCTGCTGCACGACGGCGAGGACGGCAAGGCGGTGGCCGCGCTGGCCGACCGCATCTGGTACCCGGTCTGGGATCTCGGACTCGCCCTCGACCACTCCGTGCGCACACCGACCGAGGCACGCAAGACGGCCGGCGAGGACCTCAAGGTCCAGCTGGGCCTGCTGGACGCCCGGCACATCGCGGGCGACCTGGGACTCACGGCCGGACTGCGGACGGCGGTCCTGGCCGACTGGCGCAACCAGGCACCCAAGCGGCTGCCCGAACTCCAGGAGCTGTCCGCCGAACGCGCCGAGCGCCAGGGCGAGCTGCAGTACCTCCTGGAACCCGACCTGAAGGAAGCGCGCGGCGGCCTGCGGGACGCCACCATCCTGCGCGCCGTCGCCGCGTCCTGGCTGGCCGACGCCCCGCGCGAGGGCCTCGACGACGCCCGGCGCCGGCTGCTCGACGTACGTGACGCGCTGCACCTGACCACCGGGCGCGCGACCGACCGGCTCGCGCTCCAGGAGCAGGACCAGGTCGCCGCCGAGCTCGGCCTGCTCGACGCGGACACGCTGTTGCGGCAGGTGTACGAGGCGGCGCGGGTCATCGCGTATGCCAGCGATGTCACGTGGCGTGAAGTGGGGCGCGTTCTGCGGGCGCGCGCCGTGCGGCCGCGACTGCGCGCCATGCTGGGCGGCGCGAAGCCTACCGCCGAGCGCTCCCCGCTGGCGGAGGGCGTGGTGGAGCAGGACGGCGAGGTCGTGCTGGCCCGTGCCGCGCGTCCCGACCGCGACCCCGTGCTCCCCTTGCGCGCCGCGGCCGCCGCCGCTCAGGCCGGACTCCCGCTCTCCCTGCACGCCGTACGGCGGCTGGCGGCCACCGTGCGTCCGCTGCCCACGCCCTGGCCCGCCGAGGCACGCGAGCAGCTGGTGACCCTGCTGGGCTCCGGGCGGCCGACGGTCGAGGTGTGGGAGGCGCTGGAGGCCGAGGGGCTGATCACCCACTTCCTGCCCGACTGGGAGCGGGTGCGCTGCCGCCCGCAGCGCAACGCCGTGCACATCTGGACCGTCGACCGGCACCTCATCGAGACGGCCGTGCGCGCCTCCGAGTTCACCCGCCGCGTCCACCGTCCCGACCTGCTGCTGGTCGCCGCGCTGCTGCACGACATCGGCAAGGGCTGGCCCGGCGACCACTCGGTGGCCGGCGAGATCATCGCCAAGGACGTGGCCGCCCGCATCGGCTTCGACCGCGACGAGGTGCTGGTGCTCTCCACCCTCGTACGTCATCACCTGCTGCTCGTCGAGACGGCGACCCGGCGTGACCTGGAGGACCCGGTCACTGTGCGCTCGGTCGCCGAGGCCGTCGGCTCGCAGGGCACCCTGGAGCTGCTGCACGCCCTGACCGAGGCGGACGCCCTGGCCACCGGCCCGGCGGCGTGGTCGTCCTGGCGCGGGTCCCTCGTCGCCGACCTGGTGAAACGGGTCGGGGCCGTGCTCGCCGGGGACGACCCGGACGAGCCGGAGGCCGCCGCGCCCACCGCCGAGCAGGAGCGGCTCGCCATCGAGGCCGTCGCCACCGGCAGCCCCGTGCTCTCGCTCCGCGCGCAGACCGAGCCGCCGGCCGACGAGCCCTCCGGCGACCTGGAACCGCTCGGCGTGGAGCTCCTCATCGCCGTACCCGACCAGCCGGGCGTGCTGCCCGCGGTGGCCGGCGTCCTGGCGATGCACCGTCTGACCGTCCGCACCGCCGAGCTGAGCGCCCTTGACCTGCCCGACGGCGTCGAGGGCTCCGTCCTGCTGCTGAACTGGCGGGTCGCCGCCGAGTACGGTTCCCTGCCGCAGGCCGCCCGGCTGCGCGCCGACCTCGTCCGGGCCCTGGACGGCTCCCTCGACATCGCCGGCCGCCTCGCCGAGCGGGACGCGGCCTATCCGCGCCGCCGGGGCGTGGTGGCGCCGCCGCCGAGGGTGTCGGTCCATCCGGCGGCCTCCCGGCTGGCCACGGTGATCGAGGTACGGGCCCAGGACGCCCCGGGACTGCTGTTCCGGATCGGCCGGGCGCTGGAGGACGCGGGCGTGCGGATGCGCAGCGCGCATGTCAGCACGCTGGGCGCCAACGCCGTCGACGCGTTCTATGTCACAGGCCCCGAGGGCGCGCCGCTGCCCGGCGAGGAGGCGGCAGCCGTGGCACGCAAGCTGGAGGAGACGTTGCGGGGCTGAGACCCTGTTCCAAGGCTCCGAACCCAGGGATCCCGGCAACCCGCGTCGCCGGGATACCCTGGAGGGCGATTCCCAGCTGCCACCGACCCCGAGGACCGCGAGCGCCGTGTTCGATACTCTCTCCGATCGCCTCTCAGCGACTTTCAAGAACCTGCGCGGCAAGGGACGGCTCTCCGAGGCGGACATCGACGCCACCGCGCGCGAGATCCGTATCGCACTCCTCGAAGCGGATGTGGCGCTTCCCGTCGTCCGGTCGTTCATCAAGAACGTCAAGGAGCGAGCCCTCGGCGCCGATGTCTCCAAGGCGCTGAACCCGGCCCAGCAGGTCCTGAAGATCGTCAACGACGAGCTCGTGACGATCCTCGGTGGCGAGACCCGGCGCCTGCGCTTCGCCAAGCAGCCGCCGACCGTGATCATGCTGGCGGGTCTGCAGGGTGCCGGTAAGACCACCCTCGCGGGCAAGCTCGGCCGCTGGCTGAAGGAGCAGGGCCACTCGCCGCTGCTGGTCGCCGCCGACCTCCAGCGCCCGAACGCCGTGAACCAGCTGAGCGTCGTCGCCGAGCGCGCCGGTGTCGCGGTCTACGCGCCCGAGCCGGGCAACGGCGTCGGTGACCCGGTCAAGGTCGCCAAGGACTCCATCGAGCACGCCAAGGCCAAGGTCCACGACATCGTGATCGTGGACACCGCCGGCCGCCTGGGCATCGACCAGGAGATGATGCAGCAGGCCGCGGACATCCGGGACGCGGTCTCGCCCGACGAGATCCTCTTCGTCGTCGACGCGATGATCGGTCAGGACGCGGTCAACACCGCCGAGGCCTTCCGCGACGGTGTCGGCTTCGACGGCGTGGTGCTCTCCAAGCTCGACGGTGACGCCCGCGGTGGCGCCGCCCTGTCGATCCGGCAGATCACCGGCAAGCCGATCATGTTCGCCTCGAACGGCGAGAAGCTCGACGAGTTCGACGCCTTCCACCCGGACCGGATGGCCTCCCGCATCCTCGACATGGGTGACCTGCTCACCCTGATCGAGCAGGCGGAGAAGACCTTCGACCAGGCCGAAGCCCAGAAGATGGCGGAGAAGCTGGCCTCCAAGAAGGGCCAGGACTTCACCCTCGACGACTTCCTGGCCCAGATGGAGCAGGTCAGGAAGATGGGCTCCATCTCCAAGCTGCTCGGCATGCTCCCGGGCATGGGCCAGATCAAGGACCAGATCAACAACCTCGACGAGCGCGACGTCGACCGCACCGCCGCCATCATCAAGTCGATGACGCCGGGCGAGCGCCAGGAACCGACGATCATCAACGGCTCGCGGCGCGCCCGTATCGCCCGCGGTTCCGGCGTCGAGGTCAGCGCGGTGAAGAACCTCGTCGAGCGGTTCTTCGAGGCCCGCAAGATGATGTCCCGCATGGCCCAGGGCGGCGGCATGCCCGGTATGCCGGGGATGCCTGGCATGGGTGGCGGTCCCGGCCGTACCAAGAAGGCGCCGAAGAAGGCCAAGGGCAAGCAGCGCTCCGGCAACCCCATGAAGCGCAAGCAGCAGGAGCAGGAGGAGGCCGCCCGCCGGGCCGCCGCAGCCCAGAGCGGCGGCGCCTTCGGGGTGCCGGGTCAGCAGGCCGGGCAGGACTTCGAGCTGCCGGACGAGTTCAAGAAGTTCATGGGCTGAGTCCGGCCCGTACGTCACAGAGGGCGCCCCTCTCCGTGAGGGGCGCCCTCTGCGCATGCCATGGCCCGCTGTCTGCCGTAACGTCCAGATATGAGCAATGCCGCGCCACCGCGCAAGGCCCCTGACCAGCCGTGGCGCACCGAAGGCACCCCGGACGAGCCGCCCAGGAGGTCCGGTGGCCGGCGGATGCGCGGCCGCTGGTGGAGCCTGCTGGTCACCGCGGTGGTCGTGTTCCTGCTGGCCTATGTCGGACTGACGTACCTCGACGAGGGCAACGAGCCGACGATCTCCTACACGGAGTTCAGCCGGCAGGTCGACGACGGCAATGTCTCCAAGATCTACTCCAAGGGCGACGCCATCCAGGGCGAGCTCAAGAGCCCTCGGGACAACCCCGAGGGCGATGGTGACTACACCCAGTTCAGGACCCAGCGCCCGGCCTTCGCGGACGACGATCTCTGGCAGGAGCTGAGCAGCCACGACGTCACGGTGACCGCGCAGCCGGTCGTGAAGCAGCGCGGCCTTCTCGTCAACCTGCTGATCTCGCTGGCGCCCCTCGTGATCATCGTGGCCGTGTGGATCTTCGTCGCCCGGAGGTTCGCCGGACGGGGCGGGGCGGGCGGCATGTTCGGGCGCAAGGCGCCGCCCAAGCCGGTCGATCTGCTGCCCGGCAGACACCGCACGACCTTCGCCGACGTGGCCGGCATCGACGAGGTCAAGGGCGAGCTGGACGACGTCGTCGACTTCCTGGAGCATCCCGAGGCCTACCGCAGGATGGGCGCGAAGATGCCGCGCGGTGTGCTGCTCGCGGGTTCGCCCGGCACCGGCAAGACGCTGCTGGCGCGGGCGGTGGCGGGCGAGGCGGGTGTGCCGTTCTTCTCCGCCTCCGCGTCCGAGTTCATCGAGATGATCGTCGGTGTCGGTGCCTCCCGGGTCCGGGAGCTGTTCGCCGAGGCCCGCAAGGTGGCACCGTCGATCATCTTCATCGACGAGATCGACACCATCGGACGGGTGCGCGGCGGCGGCGCCTCGGTGAGCGGTCACGACGAGCGCGAGCAGACGCTGAACCAGATCCTCACGGAGATGGACGGCTTCTCCGGCTCCGAGGGCGTGATCGTCATCGCGGCGACGAACCGCGCCGACATCCTGGACCCGGCGCTGACCCGGCCCGGCCGCTTCGACCGGGTGGTCAACGTCTCCCCGCCGGACCGCCGTGGGCGTGAGGCGATCCTGCGGATCCACACCCGCGACATCCCGCTCGCCGAGGACGTGGACCTGGTCCAGCTGGCCCGCAAGACCCCGGGCATGACGGGTGCGGATCTGGCCAACCTCGCCAACGAGGGCGCGCTGCTCGCGGTGAAGCGGGAGCAGGAGCAGGTGACGGCCGCGGATCTGTCCGAGGCCCTGGAGAAGGTGCAGCTGGGCGCCGAACGCACCCTTGTGATGCCCGAGGAGGACCGCCGCCGCACCGCGTACCACGAGAGCGGGCACGCCCTCCTGGGCATGCTGCAGCCGGGCGCCGACCCGGTCCGCAAGATCACCATCGTGCCGCGCGGCCGGGCGCTCGGCGTGACGATGTCGACCCCCGAGGTGGAGCGGTACGCGCACTCGGAGGAGTATCTGCGCGGCCGGATCATCGGCGCCCTGGGCGGCATGGCGGCCGAGGACGTGGTCTACGGCGTCGTCACCACCGGCGCCGAGAACGACCTCGAACAGGTCACCAACATCGCGCGCGGGATGGTGGCCCGCTGGGGCATGAGCGAGCGCGTCGGCCGGCTGTCCGCCCTGCCGAGCGACGCCCAGCAGGCGTACGGACTCTCCGCCGCACCGCAGACGCTCGACGTCATCGACTCCGAGATGCGCCGGATCGTCGACGACTGCTACGAGGAGGCCTGCCGCAAACTCCGCGACCACCGAGGGCAGTTGACCGCGCTCGCGGAGGCGCTGCTGGAGCAGGAGACGCTGGAGGAGGCGGACGCGTACCGGATCGCAGGCATCTCACGGCTGACCAAGGACGTGGAGGCTTAGGGGACCCGCGCGATCAGGTACCGGAACACGTTCGGCATCCACACCGTCCCGTCCGGCCGCAGGTACGGATGCAGCGCCTCCGCCAACTCCTTGTCCACCTGCACCTGGTCGGTCGCGGAGACCGCCGCGTCGAACAACCCCGTCGACAGCAGTCCGCGTACGGCGCTGTCGACGTCCGCGTATCCGAACGGGCACGCCACCCGCCCGGAACCGTCGGGCCGCAGACCCGCACGCTGGGCGACCTCCTCCAGGTCGTCACGCAGGGCGGGACGCCAACTGCCCGTGCTGCGCAGGGGATCGGCCAGCTTCGTGGCGACCCGCAGCACCGACGCCGTGGCGCAGCGCTCCGGCGGCCCCCAGCCGGCGAGTACGACGGGCGCCCCCCGCTCGGCCAGCGGAGTCGTGGCGGCGAGCATCTCACCGAGCCCCTCGGAGTCACCCGCGAGGCACCCGATCGGCTCGAACGCGGTCACCAGGGTGTACGCGGTGCTCTCCGCGCCGGCCGCTTCCCCGGGCGAGCCGTCGACGAGCCGGGTCTCGGCACGCGCGCGTGTGTCCGATCCCTCGGGCAGCAGCCGCTGCCGGGCGAGGGCCAGCCGTTCGGGGGAGGAGGACTCGACACCGGTGACGGCCGCGCCTCTGGAGGCCGCCGTCAGAAGGGCGAGCCCACTGCCGCAGCCCAGGCCCAGCAGCCTGGTGCCCGGGCCCACGTCCAGTCGCTCGTAGACGGCCTCGTAGAGCGGAACCAGCATCCGCTCCTGGATCTCGGACCAGTCACGCGCGCGTGCACACAGGTCCACGTGGGGCGTAGGGCCCGCGTGAGGTAGGTGCTGCCGCACGAGCGTAGGTGTCATGTAAAGCGCCCCAATCCGCCGAGAGTTGTCGCTGTGCCCGATTACTTCGCCCCCGTGGCAAGCGGTCGCGCTCCCCCCGTATGCCAGGAAACTCCGCACCCGACTCCGCGTCCAGGGGTCGCGGGGCCCTGCTTGCGGGTTCGCTGTGTCCGTGGCGGAAATTCACATTCCGGCAACATGGGCCCGCACCAACTGGCCATGGCAAAGGCACCCGTTCTTACGCCACGGGCACATGACTTGTCGTCCGGCCCCCTCCTGTCGCTGCTGATCAACCAAAGGGGGACGAGCCGGTTCTGGCCAAGGTTCGTGAGATCGGGGACCGGCTGGCCGCGGTGGGCGTCCGGGTCCATGTCGACGACCGCACGAACACCCCGTTCGGACGCCGTGCGGTCGACTGGGAGGTCAAGGGTGTGCCCGTACGGGTCGAGGTCGGCCCCCGTGACCTGGACAGCGGCACGGCGATGCCGGCTCGGCGGATCCGTGGGGGTACCTCCCAGGCCTTCGGCACCGGGGAGGCAAGGAGCCGGTCCCGCTCGACGCGCTGGCCGGCCTGCTCCCCGCGATCCTGGAAGAGGATCAAGCGATGCTGCCGCGTCACTCCCGCGCGCGCCGCGAATCCCGTACGTCGGACGTGTCGACGGTCGAGGAAGCCGCAGAGGCGGCCACCGCCGGCGGCTGGGCGCGCCTGCCGTGGGCCACGCTCGGCGAAGAAGGCGAGGCCAGACCGGCCGAGCACGCGGTGACCGTACGGTGTCTGGTCACCGAGGACGGGTCGGTGCCGGAGACCGACGACGCACCCGGTAGCGTCGCCGTCGTCGCGCGCGCTTACTGAGTGACGCCGGTGTGGCACGAGAGCGGCCTGAACGCCTCTTGCGTATCCGCGGACCACAGCCGCACCGGCGCGTGGACGGGGCGTACGCGCCGGGGCGTACGTCAGACTACGCACCACCTTGTAACGAGCTGTGAGGCTTCTCCACAGATCAGCGCACCCGCCCTCGTCAGGGCGCATCATTCGCAACTGACGGGTACGTGCAAATTATTTGGGATGGCCCGGAATCGGAACACAGCGGCACTCCGGCTCGTTGTCATTACGTGAGCACGACACAGACACCACCAGTTCTCGCCGCAGAGCTGGCAGAGGCGTGGGCCGATATTCAGCGGTACCACCCCGAACTGCCGGATCTCGCCGCGCCAGAGTCCCTGATCGGGGAGTCGTCGTCCGCGTGCGGTCACGAGCTCTCCTTCGAGCGACTGCTTCACGAGGCAGTCCATGGCATCGCCGCCGCGCGCGGCGTGCGCGACACCTCCCGGGCCGGCCGCTACCACAACCGCAGATTCCTCGCGATCGCCGAGGAGCTCGGCCTGGACCACCCCGAGGAGCCGCACCCGAGCAGCGGCTTCTCCCTGGTCACGCTGAACCCCGAAGCCAAACGGCGCTACCGCCCGACCATCGAACGCCTCCAGCGCGCCCTGAAGGCCCACACCGCGGCGACCTCCGCCGACACCAGCCGCACCTTCCGCGGCCCGGCGGCCCGCCATGGCTCCTCCGGAGGCGGCGTCCGCGTCAAGGCGGTCTGCGACTGCGGCCGCAACGTCCGGGTCGTCCCGTCGGTCCTGGCCCAGGCCCCGATCGTGTGCGGCGGCTGCGGGAAGCCGTTCCGGATTCCCGAGGTGGTCGGCGCGGCGTAACGGCGAAGCGTCGGCACCGGCATCTCGTGGCTGCCGGTTCAGGACGCGGCGTCGACGCCGGGGTGCCGTTGCGCAGTCGTGACGGCACCCAGCAGGCGCCGGGCTGCGCGACCACCCCCGCACGGCACCCGATCGCCGGGTGCTCCTCAGCCGTGCCCGGGAGTCCTCCCCGTCCCCTCGGCCAAAAGCGACCCGCAGGGTGTGGCACAATGGCTAGCTGTACTCGACAGCCGCACAGGAACCCTCTCGCCTCCGGCTGACGCGTCCATCGGGCACTCGGGTACCGCAACCCCACGCGGCCATCTCGCCGTGCCCAACCACGTCAAATCCAGGAGAACCCACTCCCGTGGCAGTCAAGATCAAGCTGAAGCGTCTGGGCAAGATCCGTTCGCCTCACTACCGCATCGTCGTCGCCGACTCCCGCACCCGCCGTGACGGCCGTGCGATCGAGGAGATCGGCAAGTACCACCCGACCTACAACCCGTCGGTCATCGAGGTGGACGCCGACCGTGTGGCTTACTGGCTGGGTGTCGGCGCGCAGCCGACCGAGCCCGTCCTCGCCATTCTGAAGAAGACCGGCGACTGGCAGAAGTTCAAGGGCGAGCCCGCCCCGGCTCCGCTGCTGGTTGCCGAGCCGAAGAAGGCGCGCCCGTCGTTCGAGGCCCTTGGTGGCGACGACGAGGGCAAGGGTGAGGCGATCACCCAGAAGAAGAAGGCGGAGAAGAAGGACGAGGCTGCCGCCGAGTCCGAGTCGGCCGAGGCCTGAGCATGCTCGAGGAGGCTCTCGAGCACCTCGTGAAGGGCATCGTCGACAACCCTGACGATGTGCAGGTCGCATCCCGCAACCTGCGCCGCGGGCGCGTGCTGGAGGTCCGGGTCCACCCCGACGACCTCGGCAAGGTCATCGGCCGCAACGGCCGTACGGCACGCGCTCTGCGCACCGTCGTGGGCGCCATCGGCGGCCGCGGTGTCCGCGTCGACCTCGTCGACGTGGACCACGTCCGCTGACGCCGAACGCAGCACCGGCTCGGGCCGGGGAGGGCCACTGGGCCGTCCCCGGCCCGTAGTCGTACGACAGGAGATTTGGACTCGTGCAGCTGGTAGTCGCACGGATCGGCCGTGCCCATGGCATCAAGGGCGAGGTCACCGTGGAGGTCCGCACCGACGAGCCGGAGCGGAGGCTCGCGCCCGGCGCCGTACTCGCCACCGATCCCGCCACCGCGGGACCGCTCACCATCGAGACGGGACGCGTCCACAGCGGCCGTCTCCTACTGCGCTTCGAGGGCGTCGCCGATCGAACGGCCGCCGAAGCGCTGCGCAACATCCTGCTGATCGCCGAGATCGACCCGGATGAGCTGCCCGAGGAGGAGGACGAGTACTACGACCACCAGCTGATGGATCTGGACGTGGTCACCCAGGACGGCGTCGAGATCGGCCGGATCACCGAGATCTCGCACCTGCCCTCGCAGGACCTGTTCATCGTGGAGCGCCCCGACGGCAGCGAGGTCCTGATCCCGTTCGTCTCGGAAATCGTCGCGGAGATCGACCTCGAGGAGCAGCGAGCGGTGATCACGCCCCCGCCCGGACTGATCGACGACCGCGCGGAGATCGCTTCCGGCAGGGACGAGTCGTAATGCGCCTCGACGTCGTCACGATCTTCCCCGAGTATCTGGAGCCGCTGAACGTCTCCCTCGTCGGCAAGGCACGCGCGCGTGGGCAGCTGAACGTCCAGGTGCACGACCTCCGCAGCTGGACGTACGACCGCCACAACACCGTCGACGACACCCCGTACGGCGGCGGCCCCGGCATGGTCATGAAGACCGACCCCTGGGGCGACGCGCTCGACTCCGTCCTTGCCGACGGCTATGAGACCGGCTCCCGCGGGCCCTCGCTGATCGTCCCCACCCCCAGCGGCCGTCCCTTCACCCAGGAACTCGCCGTCGAGCTCTCCGAGCGGCCCTGGCTGATCTTCACGCCGGCCCGGTACGAGGGCATCGACCGCCGCGTCATCGACGAGTACGCCACCCGTATGCCCGTCCACGAGGTGTCCATCGGCGACTACGTCCTCGCCGGCGGCGAGGCGGCCGTACTGGTCATCACGGAGGCCGTGGCCCGTCTGCTGCCCGGCGTCCTGGGGAACGCCGAGTCCCACCAGGACGACTCCTTCGCGCCCGGCGCGATGGCGAGCCTCCTGGAGGGCCCCGTCTACACCAAGCCGCCCGAGTGGCGCGGCCGGGACATCCCGGACGTGCTGCTCAGCGGCCACCACGGCAAGATCGCACGCTGGAGGAGGGACGAGGCCCTGCGGCGTACGACGGCCAACCGGCCCGACCTCATCGAGCGCTGCGACCCCAAGGCCTTCGACAAGAAGGACCGCGAGATGCTCTCCATCCTGGGCTGGATGCCCGACCCGGAAGGGGAGCCGTTCGGCCGATTTTGGCGCAGGGCCGACGACGTGGAAGAATAGCCCGCTGTTGTGCGTCGTCCGGCGCGCGCCCCTGCCACAGGGGGACACGACGCCCGCCCCGACCCGGACAGCATCCTCACGAACATCTATCTCCCGCCTATGACCTGTGGCATGGGCGAAGAAAGCAGACGAAATGTCTCACCTGCTCGACACCGTCGACTCCGCGTCGCTGCGCAGCGACGTCCCGGCCTTCCGCCCGGGTGACACCGTCAACGTCCACGTCCGCGTCATCGAGGGCAACCGCTCCCGTGTGCAGCAGTTCAAGGGCGTTGTGATCCGCCGCCAGGGTGCCGGCGTGCGCGAGACCTTCACGGTCCGCAAGGTCTCCTTCTCCGTCGGCGTCGAGCGCACCTTCCCGGTGCACACCCCGATCGTCGAGAAGATCGAGCTGGTCACCAGGGGTGACGTGCGCCGCGCCAAGCTGTACTACCTGCGCGACCTGCGCGGCAAGGCGGCGAAGATCAAGGAGAAGCGCGAGAACTGAGCGCTTTCGGGGGCTCGCCCCCACGGGGTCCAAAGCGGGGCCGGATAACATCTGGCCCCGATGGACACCGAAGCACAGCCGACGGAGCGCGACCGCTCCTCCTGCCCTTCCGACTCCGAGGCGATCTCGGACCCGGAGGGCCAGGAGGGGCGGTCGCGCTCCGCGTTGGTGTCACGGGTCGCCGCGTGGCTGCCGGGCGGGCGGATCAGCCTGGTCCTGCTGGTCCTGCTGGTGTTTCTGCTGCTGCTCAACATGTTCGTGGTACGGCCGTTCGAGATTCCCAGCGGATCCATGGAGTCCGGATTGAGGATCGGGGACCGCGTTCTCGTAAATAAGTTGGCGTACCGTTTCGGTGCCGATCCGCGGCGCGGGGATGTGGTCGTGTTCGACGGAACCGGGTACTTCGGGGATGCCGACTACATCAAACGCGTTGTGGGTGTGGGGGGAGACCATGTGGTCTGCTGTGACAAGGAGGGGAGGATCCAGGTGAACGGCCGCTCGGTCGACGAGTCGACGTTCCTGTACCCCGGCGACAGCCCGTCCGCGGTGCGCTTCGACGTCGTCGTGCCCGACGGCACCCTGTTCGTCCTCGGCGACCACCGAGGCGCCTCCAGCGACTCCCGCGACCATCTGGGCTCGCCCGGCGGCGGGATGATCCCGGTCGGCGATGTCGTCGGCCGCGCCGACTGGATCGTATGGCCGACCGCCCACTGGACCCGTCTGCACCGTCCGGACGCCTACGCGCGCGTGCCTTCGACGGAGGGCGCGCATGGGTAACCGTGGCAAGCCCCGCGGCGTGCCCAGCAGTCCCGCCGAAAATCTGCTGCCCACCGGTTCGCGGCGTGCCGCCAGCCCCGCGGGCGGTCGTACGCGCGCGGAGCGACGCAAGCTCCAGCGCAAGGTCAAGCGGCGCCGCAGGCGTTCCGCGATCAAGGAGATACCCCTCCTCGTGGGTGTCGCGGTCCTGATCGCGCTGGTCCTGAAGACCTTCCTCGTCCAGGCCTTCGTGATCCCGTCCGGCTCCATGGAGCAGACGATCCAGATCGGCGACCGCGTCCTGGTCGACAAGCTCACCCCCTGGTTCGGTTCCACGCCGCAGCGCGGTGACGTGGTCGTCTTCAAGGACCCCGGCGGCTGGCTCAAGGACGAGCAGACGACGGTGAAGAAGGAGGACCCCGTCGTCGTCAAGCAGGTCAAGGAGGCGCTCACCTTCATCGGCCTGCTGCCGTCCGACGACGAGAAGGACCTCATCAAGCGGGTCGTCGGCGTCGGCGGCGACCGCGTCAAGTGCTGTGACGCACAAGGGCGGGTCACCGTCAACGGGGTTCCCCTGAACGAGGACTATCTGTACCCCGGCAACGCCCCCTCCGGGGCACGGTTCGACATCACCGTCCCGCAGGGCCGGCTGTGGGTGATGGGAGACCACCGGGCCAACTCCGCGGACTCCCGCGTCCACCAGGACCAGGACTACGGCGGCACGGTCTCCGAGGACGAGGTGGTCGGACGGGCGATGTGGATCGCCTGGCCCCTCGGCCACTGGACCACCCTTGAGGAGCCGAATACCTACGCTTCCGTGTCCGACTGGGGGACAGGGTCGACCGCTGCTCCCCAGCTGTCGCATAGGGTTGCCTCGGACGATTCGAACCGAACGATCCAGCTCCCGAGCCCTGCGGAACTCCCGCTCGTTATGGGAGTGGTGGGCCTGCGCCGCGCATGGGGCAGGCAGCGGCACAGAGTAAGGAGTTGGCGTGGGGGATGTGGCGGTTGGCGCACGGTCCGGGCACGACGGCGAGGAGCACCGCGGACACCCCGTGGAAGCAGCCGACCCGGCCGCGGACGGCGCCGTGACCTCCGGGAATGAGCCCGGAGAGGCCGATGGCGGCTCAGGATCGAGCGGACAGCCGCCGATCGACGGCCAGGGGTCCGGGGCAGCCCCCAAGCCGAAGAAACAACGCTCCTTCTGGAAGGAGCTGCCCATCCTGATCGGCATCGCGCTCGTACTGGCGCTGCTGATCAAGACGTTCCTGGTGCAGGCGTTCTCGATCCCCTCCGACTCGATGCAGAACACCCTCCAGCAGGGTGACCGCGTCCTGGTCGACAAGCTGACCCCTTGGTTCGGTTCCGAGCCCGAGCGCGGCGAGGTCGTCGTCTTCCACGACCCCGACAACTGGCTGGCGGGCGAGCCGACCCCGGACCCCAACGCCCTGCAGACCTTCCTCAGCTGGATCGGCCTGATGCCGTCCGCGGAGGAGAAGGACCTGATCAAGCGCGTCATCGGCGTCGGCGGTGACACGATCGAGTGCAAGAAGACCGGCCCGCTGCTGGTCAACGGCAAGGCGCTGAACGAGCCGTACGTCTACCCCGGCAACACGCCGTGCAGCATGGACGACCAGGGCGGCCAGTTCAAGGTCAAGGTCCCCGAGGGCTTCATCTGGGTCATGGGCGACCACCGGCAGAACTCCCGGGACTCGCGCTACAACCAGGCCGACAAGAACCACGGCATGGTGCCCGTCGACGAGGTCGTCGGCCGCGCCATCGTGATCGCCTGGCCGGTCAACCGCTGGGACAACCTGCCGGTGCCGGAGACCTTCGAGCAGAATCTGAGCGCCCGGTCCGCCGCGCTGACCATCGCGCCGCAGGGGCTCGCCCTGGCGGGTGCGGTGCCGCTGGTGCTGTGGCGCCGGCAGCGGACCAGGGCGGCGCAGACGCGCTGACCGTCTGAGGTGTCTGCCCGGCGCGTGATGGCTGGGCAAAGCTTTGCCGAGCCCCTGACCTCGGGCCCCGAGGAGGGGCTGCCCGGTGTCGGTACCGCCGGGTAGGGTGCGGACCCATGGGTGGCGAGAGCACGACACGTACGGCGCCGCGTGACGGTGGCGCGAGCAGGGGCCCGGCGGGCAGCCGGCTCGGACAGCGGTTGTCCGGACTGGCCGTGGCGCTGGGCCTGGTGCTGTTCCTGGGCGGTTTCGCCTGGGGAGCGGTGGTCTACCGGCCGTACACCGTGCCCACCGGTTCGATGGCGCCGACGATCGGCGCCGGTGACCGGGTGCTGGCCCAGCGCGTCGACGGTGAGGAGATTCGCCGTGGTGACGTCGTCGTCTTCACCGACAAGACCTGGGTGACCAACGCGCCCGTCGTCAAGCGCGTGGTCGCCGTCGGCGGTGACACGGTGGCCTGCTGCACCGACGGCAGGCTGACCGTCAACGGCAAGCAGATCGACGAGCCGTATCTGGCCGAGGACAGCCCGGCCGAGTTCCAGAACTTCCCCACCGTGACGGTCCCGAAGGACAGGCTCTTCCTGCTCGGTGACGAGCGCAGCGGCTCCCTGGACTCCACGGCCCACCTCACGGACGCCGCGAGCGGCACGGTGGCGCGCAGCGCCGTGTCGGCCCGCGTGGACGCCGTCGTATGGCCCATGGACGGCATGCTGGAGCGCCCCATGGGCTTCGAGAAGCTCGGCGCGCTGTCGCCGCCGGGGCCGCTGGGCACGGTCGGCGCGATGATCGTCGTGGGCGCCGTGCTGGTTCTGGCCGGCGGGGCGTACGGCCCGATCGCGAATCGGCTCGGAAGCCGCGCCGGCACGCGGAGGGAGCCCGTGGGTGCCCGCTGAGGCGGCCGAGGACCACACACGTGGGCTGCGCAAGGTCGCCCGGGTCGTGCTGCTCGACCCCGACGACCGCATCCTGCTCCTGTACGGCCATGAGCCGGAGGATCCGGCCGACGACTGGTGGTTCACGCCCGGCGGGGGACTCGAGGGCGACGAGACGCGCGAAGAGGCCGCGTTGCGGGAACTCGCCGAGGAGACCGGCATCACGGAGGTCGAACTCGGCCCCGTGCTGTGGCGGCGGATGTGCTCCTTCCCGTTCGCGGGACGCCGCTGGGACCAGGACGAGTGGTACTACTTGGCCCGTACGACGCAGACGGCGACCCGCGCCATGGGCCTCACCGAGCTGGAGCGACGCAGCGTCGCCGGTGCGCGCTGGTGGACGTGTCAGGAACTTGCCCGAGCACATGAGACGGTGTATCCGACCAGACTCGCCGAGCTGCTGCGCGCACTGCTCGACGAAGGTCCCCCCGCCGGGCCCGTGACCCTTGACCCCGAAATTGTCTAGGTGCTGACGGGACTGGCGCACAATGGTGGGATCGCACGGCTGAAGGGGATGCCATGAGCGCCGAGGACCTCGAGAAGTACGAGACCGAGATGGAGCTCAAGCTCTATCGGGAGTACCGCGATGTCGTCGGTCTGTTCAAGTATGTGATCGAGACCGAGCGGCGCTTCTACCTGACCAACGACTACGAGATGCAGGTGCACTCGGTCCAGGGTGAGGTTTTCTTTGAGGTGTCCATGGCTGACGCCTGGGTGTGGGACATGTACCGGCCGGCTCGCTTTGTGAAGCAGGTCCGGGTGTTGACGTTCAAGGACGTGAACATCGAAGAGCTGAACAAGAGCGATCTGGAGTTGCCGAGTGGGTGACGGACTTATCCACAACCGCTGAGTTGTCCACCAAGATCCACTTGGTGGAGGCACTTGCGTGACGGTTGGCGCCGGAGGTGGTGCCGACATGAACGCACGAAGTGCACTCGGCAGGTACGGCGAGACCCTGGCCGCGCGGCGGCTGGTCGAGGCCGGGATGACGGTTCTGGAGCGCAACTGGCGCTGTGGCAGGACCGGAGAGATCGACATCGTGGCGCGGGACGGTGACGTCCTGGTCGTGTGCGAGGTCAAGACGCGCAGGAAGGGTGCCTTCGAGCATCCGATGGCCGCTGTGACCCCCGAGAAGGCGCAGCGCCTGCGGGGCCTCGCGGAGAGCTGGCTCCACACCCACGGAGGCGCCCCACCGGGAGGCGTCCGCATCGACCTGATCGGCGTCGTCCTGCCGGAGCGGGGCGCCCCCGTCGTGGAGCACGCGCGGGGGGTGGCCTGAATGGGGTTCGCTCGTACGTGCTCGGTGGCGCTGGTCGGCGTCGAGGGTGTGGTGGTCGAGGTCCAGGCGGATCTGGAGCCTGGCGTGGCGGCGTTCACGTTGGTGGGGTTGCCGGACAAGAGCTTGACGGAGAGCCGGGACCGGGTGCGGGCGGCCGTGGTGAACTCGGGCGGTGAGTGGCCGCAGAAGAAGCTCACCGTCGGGCTCAGCCCGGCGTCGGTGCCCAAGGCGGGCAGCGGCTTCGACCTTGCCGTCGCGTGCGCCGTCCTCGGTGCCGCGGAGCGGATCGATCCGCGGGTCCTGGCTGACATCGTGATGATCGGCGAACTGGGACTGGACGGACGCGTACGCCCCGTCCGGGGCATCCTTCCCGCCGTGCTGGCCGCGGCGGACGCCGGCTACGAGCAGGTGGTCGTCCCGGAGTGCGCCGCGGCCGAGGCGTCGCTCGTGCCGGGAGTGTCCGTCCTGGGAGTGCGCAGCCTGCGCCAGCTGATCGCCATCCTCGCCGACGAACCCGTACCCGACGAGGAGCCCGTTGAGCTGGGCCGCCCGGATCCGCTGCTCGCGGGCCTGCGTGTGCCGGGGACGGGCGCGGCCACGGGCATGCACAGCATGGGCGCCGCCCAGCTCGACCACGGGCACGACATGGCCGATGTGGTGGGCCAGCTCTCGGCGCGTACGGCCGTGGAGGTCGCGGCGGCGGGTGGGCATCACCTGTTCCTGGAGGGGCCGCCCGGCGCCGGCAAGACGATGCTCGCGGAGCGGCTGCCGGCCATCCTGCCGCGGCTCAGGAGGGAGGAGTCGCTGGAGGTCACGGCGGTGCACTCGGTGGCGGGCCTGCTGCCCCCGGGCAAGCCTCTGATCGACGTGGCCCCCTACTGCGCCCCGCATCACTCGGCGACGATGCAGGCACTCGTCGGCGGAGGACCCGGCATCGCACGGCCCGGCGCGGTCTCCCTCTCCCACCGGGGTGTTCTCTTCCTGGACGAGACGCCGGAGTTCAGCGGTCAGGCCCTCGACGCGCTGCGACAGCCCCTGGAGGCCGGGCACGTCGTGATCGCGCGCAGTGCGGGCGTCGTGCGCTTTCCGGCCAAGTTCCAGATGGTGCTCGCCGCGAACCCCTGCCCCTGCGGCCGCTTCTCCCAGACCGACGACATGTGCGAATGCCCGCCCTCGGCGATCCGCCGCTACCAGGCGAGGCTGTCCGGACCGCTGCTCGACCGGGTCGACCTCCGGGTCGAGGTGGACCGAGTCACCCGCGCCCAGCTGACCGAGCGCGGAGCCAGGGGCGAGTCCAGCGCCACGGTCGCCGAGCGGGTGCGCGCGGCCCGCGAGCGGGCGTCTGCCCGGCTCACCGGCACCCCGTGGCGGACCAACAGCGAGATCCCCGGACGTGAGCTGCGCAGCCGCTGGTACGCCGCGGTCGGCGCCATGGACGAGGCGGAGCGGAACCTGGAGCGCGGTGTACTGACGGCCCGTGGCCTCGACCGGGTCCTGCGGGTCGCCTGGACCGTCGCCGACCTCGTCGGCCACGACCGGCCCGACGCGACGGACGTCGCCCTGGCGCTGCAACTGCGCACCGGTGTGCCGCGCGGCGTGCCCATGGCCCTCGGGGCACTGACATGAACGCGAGCGGGGACCCGGACGGCGAACTGCTCGGCCGGGTCTTCCTCAGCCGGGTGCTCGAACCCGGCGACGAGGTGGCCGGGCGATGGGTGCGGGAGTTCGGGGTGGGAGAGGTGGTGCGGCGGTTGCTGGAGGGGGCGGAGCCCCTGCCCGGGGTGAGTTTCAAGCGGTGGGAGGGCCTGCGGGCTCGGGGGGCGCGGGCAGAGCCCGGTCGGGATCTCGCCGTCGCCCGGGAAGCCGGGGTGCGGTTTCTGTGTCCGGGGGACATGGAGTGGCCGGGGCAGCTCGACGACCTCGGGGACGCGCGGCCCGTCGGGTTGTGGGTGCGGGGGCCGGCCAGTCTGCGGATGTGGGCCCTGCGGTCCGTGGCCGTCGTCGGGGCCCGCGCCTGCACCGAGTACGGCGCCCATATGGCGGCCACCCTCGCCGGCGGGCTCGCCGAGCGGGGGTGGGTGGTCGTGTCCGGCGGCGCCTACGGGGTCGACGGAGCCGCTCACCGGGGTGCCCTCGGCGCCGGCGGAGCCACCGTCGCGGTGCTCGCCTGCGGGGTCGACCGGCCCTATCCGCGCGGGCACACCCAGTTGATCAACAGAATCGCGGAACAGGGGCTCGTGCTCGGGGAGCTGCCGCCGGGCGACCATCCCACGCCCAGCCGGTTCATCGTGCGGAACCGGGTGATCGCGGCGCTGACCCGGGGCACGGTCGTCGTCGAGGCCGCTCATCGCAGCGGCTCACTGGTCACCGCCCGGGCGGCCCAGCGGTTGGGCCGTCACACGATGGGGGTTCCCGGCGCGGCCACCAGCGGCCTCTCCGCCGGCGTCCACGAGCTGCTGCGCGGGGACGCCGTCCTCGTCACCGATGCCGCCGAGGTCGTCGAACTGATCGGCGACATGGGAGAGCTGGCCCCCGAGCGCCGCGGACCCGTCCTGCCGCGAGATCTGCTGGAACCGGCGGCCCGCCGGATCCTGGCCGCCCTGCCCGGCCGACGCGCGGCGCGAGCGGACGAGATCGCGCGCGGTGCGCAGACCACCGAGGACGACGCGATCGCGAGACTGTACGAACTCCGCTCACTTGGCTACGTCGAACGACACGGCGACAGCTGGAAGTTGACACGCCAGGCGATGATGTCCGTTCGGGCCGGTCGCGGCAGCTGCTGACCGAGCGTGTTCGGCCGTACGGGGGAACACGGACGCCCTTGGAAATTCCCCCAGTTGGGGTGTTCGGGTGATCACGCAGTGCAATCGTTATGCCCCGGCGGGGCGTCCAGCGGAACGTATCTGCGTACGGCATGCGCTGCGCCCTTCGCGCACCGCGACACTGCAGTCACGCTACGCTCACGAGGATTCCGGCTCAGACCGGCACCTCGGCACCGGAAGGTCCCCGGAACGGCACCAGAACGACATCAGACCGACAGCTCCCCCAAAGCACCCCCGCACTTCACGGCAGAACGGCACTAGGCAACGAATGCCCCAGCACACCTCCGGGTCCGACCGGGCGGCGATCCCCCCAGCCGCCCGTGACGATGGCAGCGTGCGGCCGCCCGCTCCCTCGACGCTCGACGAGCTGTGGCGGTCGTACAAGGCGACGGGGGACGAGCGATTGCGCGAGCAGCTGATCCTGCACTACTCGCCGCTCGTCAAGTACGTGGCGGGCCGGGTGAGCGTCGGTCTGCCGCCCAACGTGGAGCAGGCGGACTTCGTGTCGTCGGGGGTGTTCGGGCTGATCGACGCGATCGAGAAGTTCGACATCGACCGGGAGATCAAGTTCGAGACGTACGCGATCACGCGCATTCGGGGCGCGATGATCGACGAACTCAGGGCGTTGGACTGGATCCCACGGTCGGTGCGGCAGAAGGCGCGGAACGTGGAGCGGGCGTACGCGACCCTGGAGGCCCGGCTGCGACGCACGCCGACGGAGGCCGAGGTGGCCGTCGAGATGGGGATCGCGGTGGACGAACTCCACTCGGTCTTCAGCCAGCTGTCGCTGGCGAACGTGGTGGCGCTGGAGGAGTTGCTGCACGTCGGGGGCGAGGGCGGCGACGGTCTGAGCGTCATGGACACGCTTGAGGACACCGCCGCGGACAATCCCGTGGAGGTCGCCGAGGACCGGGAGCTGCGCAGGTTCCTGGCACGGGCGATCAACACGCTGCCCGAGCGGGAGAAGACCGTGGTGACCCTGTACTACTACGAGGGACTCACGCTCGCCGAGATCGGGAACGTGCTCGGGGTGACCGAGAGCCGGGTGAGCCAGATCCACACCAAGTCGGTACTCCAGCTGAGGGCGAAGCTGGCCGCGTTCGGTCGCTGACCTGACCTGACCTCACCTGACCTGGGCGGACCGGGTGGGGTTCCGTGGAGAGACTCCCGTCCGCGGGGGCGCGTCCGTAAAGTGGTTGACGTGCCAAGGATTCGAGCGGCCTCCGTGGCCGAGCACCGGTCGATGCAGCGAGCCGCCCTGCTGGACGCGGCGCGATCCCTGTTGTCCGAGGGCGGGACGGAGGCGCTGAGCTTCCCGGCTCTCGCCGAGCGGACGGGGCTCGCGCGTTCGTCCGTCTACGAGTACTTCCGCTCACGGGCCGCCGTGGTCGAAGAGCTGTGCGAGGTCGACTTCCCGGTCTGGGCCGCGGAGGTCTCCGCGGCGATGGAGCAGGAGGCGACGGCCGAGGGCAAGGTCGAGGCGTATGTGCGCCGGCAGCTCGCGCTGGTGGGGGACCGGCGGCATCGGGCCGTGGTGGCGATCTCCGCGAGTGAGCTGGACGCCGGGGCTCGGGAGAAGATCCGGGCGGCGCACGGTGGGCTGGTCGCGATGATCGTCGAGGCGCTGGGGGAGATGGGACACGCCGAGCCCCGGCTGGCGGCGATGCTGTTGCAGGGTGTCGTGGACGCCGCTGTGCGGCGGATCGAGCTGGGAGCGGCGGAGGAGCCTTCGGCGATTACGGAGGCGGCAGTCGCCATGGTGCTGAGGGGGGTTCGGGGCTGAGGTCAGGGCTGTGCGACCCGGTGCTGACAGGTGCCCGGCGGTGCCGCTGCGGCCGGGGCGTCGCGCAGCCCGGCGGTGACGGGGTGCCGCCCGCGCCCACCCGTGCCGCCCCCGGCGACACGAAAGCCCGCGGTTTGCCAGCACCCGCTGCCTGCAACTCGGTCGGCTAGGACGGCAACGGCACCCCCAGCACCGGCAGCAGTCTCGACGGCCCCCTGTTCACCAGCCACGGGGGCAGCAGGGACAGCGGGTCCAGGTATGTCTCGCCGCTCCGCAGGCCCCAGTGCACGCACGTCCCCGTGCAGTGGGACCCGGTCGCCTCCACCGTCCCCACCACCTCCCCCGCCTCCACCTCGTCGCCCTTCTCCACCACCGCCCGCACCGGCTCATACGTCGTCCGCAGCGGCGGATCCCCCGTCCCCGTCAGCTCGACCGACACAACCCCTTTGCCCGCCACCCGGCCCGCGAACGACACCCTCCCGGCCGCCACCGCCCGTACCGGTGCCCCGGAGGGCGCCGCCAGGTCGACACCGCGGTGGCCCCGGCCGTACGTCGTCGCCGGGGGTTCCCAGCCGCGCAGGACCGGTGGGTGTATCCCCACGGGCCATGCACGGCCGACCGTCGGCACGGTGGGGGTCGGCGCCGGCGCCGGCGCGGCAGGCGTGCTCGTGGCGGTCGGGGTCAGCCGTGGAGCCGGGGCCAGCAGGGCGGTCGTCGTCAGGAGCAGCAGTAACACCAGTCGGCGGCATGCCCTTGCTGCCGTCGCGGTCCTGGCTGGTTTCACCCTGCCCGCCGGTTTCGCCGTGCCTGCCGTCATCGCCGTCGTCGTCACCGCACATCGCTTCGCTCGCATGCGAGAACAGTCCCGTACCGCTGCGGATCACGGCCGGTATCTGTGGATAACTCCTGGGTTGTGGACAGCGGCGTCACCCGGTGCCTCCCGGGTCCCGTACACTTCTTCTGGCGATCCGGGTCACCGGGTCGACTTCGCACGCCCCGATACGACAACCGGAGACGGTCCGTATCAGCGCCTCTCGGTCCTTCGTGGCACGGCGCATGTGGGCGTCAGGCGCGGGAGCCGTCCGGCATCCGCGGCACAACCGAGAACATTCAAGGAGATACGGCCATGGCCGTCGTCACGATGCGGGAGCTGCTGGAGAGCGGCGTCCACTTCGGTCACCAGACCCGTCGTTGGAACCCGAAGATGAAGCGGTTCATCTTCACGGAGCGCAACGGCATCTACATCATCGACCTGCTCCAGTCGCTGTCGTACATCGACCGCGCCTACGAGTTCGTCAAGGAGACCGTCGCCCACGGCGGCACGGTCATGTTCGTCGGTACGAAGAAGCAGGCGCAGGAGGCCATCGCCGAGCAGGCCACCCGCGTCGGCATGCCCTACGTCAACCAGCGCTGGCTGGGCGGCATGCTCACCAACTTCTCGACCGTCTACAAGCGTCTGCAGCGCCTCAAGGAGCTTGAGCAGATCGACTTCGAGGACGTCGCAGCCTCCGGTCTGACCAAGAAGGAGCTTCTCGTGCTCTCGCGCGAGAAGGCCAAGCTGGAGAAGACCCTCGGTGGTATCCGCGAGATGCAGAAGGTGCCCAGCGCCGTCTGGATCGTGGACACCAAGAAGGAGCACATCGCGGTCGGCGAGGCCCGGAAGCTCAACATTCCGGTTGTCGCCATCCTCGACACCAACTGTGACCCCGACGAGGTCGACTACAAGATCCCGGGCAACGACGACGCGATCCGCTCCGTCACCCTGCTCACCCGTGTGATCGCCGACGCCGTCGCCGAGGGCCTCATCGCCCGTTCCGGCGTGGCGACGGAGGGCAAGGGCGAGAAGGCCGCGGGCGAGCCGCTCGCCGAGTGGGAGCGCGACCTGCTCGAGGGCGAGAAGAAGGCCGAGGAGACCCCGGCCGCCGAGGCTCCCGCTGCCGAGGCTCCGGTCGCTGAGGCTCCGGCTGCCGAGGCTCCGGTCGCTGAGGCTGCCCCCGCCGAGGGCGAGAAGGCTGCCGAGGACGAGAAGGCCGCCGAGGGCGAGCAGGCCTGACACCGTCAGCGTTGACGGCGGGAGCGGTGACATCAAGTCCGCTCCCGCCGTTCACCCGTAGGTCGACGGAAGGTCGGCGGCCCCGGCTACTCCAGGGGCCGTAGACCCCGTAGATCTTCGATCTTCCAGACTTCGAGAAAGATTCACAGACTCATGGCGAACTACACCGCCGCTGACGTCAAGAAGCTCCGCGAGCTCACCGGCGCCGGCATGATGGACTGCAAGAAGGCGCTGGACGAGGCCGAGGGCAACGTCGAGAAGGCCGTCGAGGCGCTCCGCATCAAGGGCCAGAAGGGCGTCGCCAAGCGCGAGGGCCGCTCCGCCGAGAACGGCGCCGTGGTCTCGATCATCGCTGACGACAACTCCTCCGGTGTCCTCGTCGAGCTGAAGTGCGAGACGGACTTCGTCGCCAAGGGCGAGAAGTTCCAGGCCGTGGCCAACGCCATCGCCGAGCACGTCGCCAAGACCTCCCCGGCCGACATCGAGGCCCTGCTCGCCTCCGAGATCGAGGCCGGCAAGACCGTCCAGGCGTTCGTGGACGAGGCCAACGCCAACCTCGGCGAGAAGATCGTCCTGGACCGCTTCGCGCAGTTCAGCGACGGCTTCGTGACCGCGTACATGCACCGCACGATGCCCGACCTGCCCCCGCAGATCGGTGTCCTCGTCGAGCTGGACAAGCCGAACGCCGAGGTCGCCAAGGGCGTCGCTCAGCACATCGCCGCCTTCGCGCCGAAGTACCTCTCCAAGGAGGACGTGCCGGCCGAGGTCGTCGAGTCCGAGCGCCGCGTCGCCGAGGAGACCACCCGCGCCGAGGGCAAGCCCGAGGCCGCCCTGCCGAAGATCGTCGAGGGTCGCCTCAACGGCTTCTTCAAGGACGCCACGCTGCTCGGTCAGCCCTACGCGCTCGACAACAAGAAGTCCGTCCAGAAGATCCTGGACGAGGCCGGTGTCACCCTGAAGCGCTTCTCGCGCATCAAGGTCGGCATCTGAGTCCGTGCCGCGATCGGCGCCCGGTCCCTATAGGGTCGAAGGCAGTCGTTGGCGGACTCCGGCACCGCGCACGCGCGCGTGACGGACGACAGCAGATCTGACGAGGAGGCCATTGCCGCGCATGGGATGCGAAACACGCCCCGCCCGGCAATGGCCTTCTTCGTATGTGCACCACGTAACAAAGGCGGGATCTCGATGACCACCAAGGCCCAGAAGAGCGACGACGGCAAAGTACGCGGCCGGTTTCTGCTGAAGCTGTCCGGAGAGGCCTTCTCCGGTGGCGGGGGCCTCGGCGTCGACCCGGACGTGGTGCACAAGATCGCCCGCGAGATCGCGGCCGTCGTGCGCGACGGCGCCCAGGTCGCGGTCGTCATCGGCGGCGGCAACTTCTTCCGCGGCGCCGAACTCCAGCAGCGCGGCATGGACCGGGCCCGCTCGGACTACATGGGCATGCTCGGCACGGTCATGAACTGCCTCGCCCTCCAGGACTTCCTGGAGAAGGAGGGCATCCAGTCCCGGGTGCAGACCGCCATCACCATGGGGCAGGTCGCCGAGCCGTACATCCCGCTGCGCGCCATCCGGCACCTGGAGAAGGGCCGCGTGGTCATCTTCGGCGCCGGTATGGGGATGCCGTACTTCTCCACCGACACCACCGCCGCGCAGCGCGCCCTGGAGATCGACGCCGAGGCGCTGCTGATGGGCAAGAACGGCGTGGACGGGGTCTACGACTCCGACCCGAAGACCAACCCGGACGCCGTCAAGTTCGACTCCCTGGGCTACGGCGAGGTCATCACGCGCGACCTCAAGGTCGCCGACGCCACGGCGATCACCCTGTGCCGCGACAACAAGCTCCCGATCCTCGTCTTCGAGCTTCTGGCGGAGGGCAATATCGCCCGCGCCGTCAAGGGTGAGAAGATCGGCACGCTTGTGGGTGAGCAGGGCGGTCGGGGCTGACGCTCCGACAAACCCGTCCGGGGGACGGACGGGACGGACCCTGACCGGGGGATGGACAATGTCCTGCCCGTCGGGAACCGTGCAGGAAGAAGACGCGACGCAGCCGGCCGCCGCCCCCACCGAGGAACCGCAGCCGGGCCTTACTCAAGACACGCAGGAGCAAGTGGTGATCGAAGAGACCCTCCTCGAGGCCGAGGAGAAGATGGAGAAGGCCGTCGTGGTCGCCAAGGAGGACTTCGCCGCGATCCGCACCGGCCGTGCGCACCCGGCGATGTTCAACAAGATCGTGGCCGACTACTACGGCGCGCCGACGCCGATCAACCAGCTGGCTTCGTTCTCCGTTCCGGAGCCGCGCATGGCGGTCGTGACCCCGTTCGACAAGAGCGCGCTGCGCAACATCGAGCAGGCGATCCGGGACTCCGACCTGGGCGTCAACCCGAGCAACGACGGCAACATCATCCGAGTGGTGTTCCCCGAACTCACCGAGGAGCGCCGCCGCGACTACATCAAGGTCGCCAAGGGCAAGGCCGAGGACGCGCGCGTGTCCATCCGCTCCGTCCGCCGCAAGGCCAAGGACGCCATCGACAAGCTGATCAAGGACGGCGAGATCGGCGAGGACGAGGGCCGCCGTGCGGAGAAGGAGCTCGACGACACCACGCACAAGTACGTCGCTCAGGTGGACGAGCTCCTCAAGCACAAGGAAGCAGAGCTGCTCGAGGTCTGATGAACGACTCTTCCTGGGGAGCGCCGACCGGGGCCGGGCATGCCGGGCACTGGGGGGCCACCGCGCGTGGACCTGTCCAGGGGGCTGCCCCGGCGGGTCCCGCGTACGATGCGCCTGAGGCGCAGCAGACTCGCCCCATGCCCATCGTGCCCGACGTGCCCGCGTATGGCGGAGACCAGGATGACGACCGGGGGGTCGCTCGCACGGGCGGCCCCTTGTTCCACGGCCGGCCACCGCAGACGCGGTCTCACGACACGCCGCAGGCGCGGCCCTTCGAGGCGGCGCCGCAGAATCCGGAGCCCATGCCCGACGCACCACAGCCGGCGCCCCAGCCGCAGAAGAAGAGCGCGGGGCGCGACTTGAGTGCGGCCATAGGGGTCGGCGTCGGGCTGGGCGTGGTGATCGTCGCGTCGCTGTTCGTCGTCAAGGCCGTGTTCGTCGGCGTGGTCGCGGTCGCCGTCGTCGTGGGTCTGTGGGAGCTGACCAAGCGGCTCGAGGAGCGCAAGGGCATCAAGGCGCCGCTCGTTCCGCTGGCGCTCGGCGGTGCGGCCATGGTGGTCGCCGGATACGTCCGGGGTGCCGAGGGCGCCTGGGTGGCGATGGCGCTGACCGCGCTGGCCGTACTGGTCTGGCGGATGACCGAGCCGCCGGAGGGTTACCTCAGGGACGTCACCGCGGGCGTCTTCGCGGCGTTCTACGTGCCGTTCCTGGCGACGTTCGTCGCGATGATGCTCACCGCCGACGACGGCCCCTGGCGCGTCCTGACCTTCCTGCTTCTGACGGTCGTCAGCGACACCGGCGCGTATGCGATCGGCTGGCGCTTCGGCAGGACCAAACTCGCCCCGCGCATCAGCCCCGGCAAGACCCGTGAGGGCCTGCTCGGCGCGGTGAGCTTCGCGATGGTGGCGGGCGCGCTGTGCATGCAGTTCCTGATCGACGACGGCACCTGGTGGCAGGGACTGCTGCTGGGCCTCGCCGTCGCGGCCAGTGCGACGCTGGGTGACCTCGGCGAGTCGATGATCAAGCGGGACCTGGGCATCAAGGACATGGGCACGCTGCTGCCGGGTCACGGCGGGATCATGGACCGGCTGGACTCCCTGCTGCCCACGGCCCCGGTGGTGTGGCTGCTGCTGGTGCTGTTCGTGGGGTCGGGCTGACGGATCTGCCAGATCTCGGGAGCCTCCGTTCTTACAGAGCGGAGGCTCCTTGGGTTGTGGGACGATTTCCGTGTACGCCCTCAAGGCACTCAAAGGGGGTCATCATGGCCGCCATCCGAGAAATCATCGACGTCGACCGCCCGCCCGCCGAGGTCTACGCCTATCTCACCGACCCATCTCATCTGCCGGAATGGCAGCTGAGCGCGGTCTCGGCGGAGTCGCTCGACGAGGGGCCGATCCACGCCGGCTCCCGAGTGCGGGTCACCCGGCGCGTCGGGAACCGCCAGATTCCGATGACCGTGCGGTTCGACGAGCTCGACCCTCCGCACAGCTGGGATCTGCACGGCATCGACGGCCCCGTCCGGGCCCGTAGCCACGGCGAGATCGAACCGCTCGACGACGGGCGCCGCTCCCGCGTGACGATCGACATCGACTTCGAGGGGCACGGTCTGGGCAAGGTCCTGGTCCCCCTCGTGGTCCGCCCACAGGTCCGCAAGGAACTGCCGCGCGACGAGCAACTCCTGAAGGACCGGCTGGAGCGCGGGGGCGACTAGTCCCGCACCTGCTGCGCCCCGATCCATGGTGGAGCGGGCCACACCAGTGGATCTGCGACACTGGTACAGCCATGCCTAAGCCCGGAGAACTCACATTCGTCGCCCCCCGCGGAGCCAAGAAGCCCCCGCGGCACCTTGCCGATCTCACGCCAGGGGAGCGCAAGGACGTCGTTGCCGCCGTAGGGGAGAAGCCCTTTCGTGCCAAGCAGCTGTCGCAGCACTACTTCGCGCGGTACACGCACGACCCGGAGCAGTGGACCGACATCCCGGCCGGGTCGCGGGCCAAGCTGCGGGAGGAGTTGTTCCCGGAGCTCATGACCGTCGTACGGCATCTGTCGACGGACCAGGGCACCACGCGCAAGACGCTGTGGCGGCTGTTCGACGGGACGCTCGTCGAGTCGGTGCTGATGCGGTACCCGGACCGGGTGACGATGTGCATCAGTTCGCAGGCCGGGTGTGGGATGAACTGCCCGTTCTGTGCGACCGGGCAGGCGGGGCTGGACCGGAATCTGTCCACCGCCGAGATCGTGCATCAGATCGTGGACGGAATGCGGGCGCTCCGGGACGGGGCCGTGCCCGGTGGGCCGGCTCGGCTTTCCAACATCGTCTTCATGGGGATGGGCGAGCCGCTCGCCAACTACAACCGGGTCGTGGGCGCCATCCGGCGGCTCACCGACCCCGAGCCCGACGGGCTGGGGCTGTCCCAGCGCGGGATCACCGTCTCGACCGTCGGTCTCGTCCCGGCGATCCACCGGTTCGCCGAAGAGGGCTTCAAGTGCCGGCTGGCGATCTCGCTGCACGCGCCCGACGACGAGCTGCGCGACACCCTCGTCCCCGTGAACACGCGGTGGAAGGTGCGTGAGGTGCTGGACGCCGGGTTCGAGTACGTCGAGAAGAGCGGCCGGCGGCTGTCGATCGAGTACGCCCTCATCCGGGACATCAACGACCAGGCCTGGCGTGGTGACCGGCTCGGGCGGCTGCTCAAGGGCAAGCCTGTGCATGTGAACCTGATTCCGCTGAACCCGACCCCGGCCTCGAAGTGGACGGCCTCCCGCCCCGAGGACGAGAAGGCGTTCGTCGAGGCCATCGCCGCGCATGGTGTGCCGGTGACGGTTCGGGACACCCGTGGTCAGGAGATCGACGGGGCCTGCGGTCAGCTGGCGGCCACCGAGCGGTAATCTGAGCGCGTACACCCGTACGTACATCTTCATATTCCGACAGGGGAGCGCCACAGCGCTGAGAGTGCGGCAATCGGGCCGCAGACCCTCTGAACCTCGCCCAGGTCATTCTGGGTAGGAAGTTCGGTCATCACTCAAGCTGTTGCGCCCTGCCCGGGAGCCGAAGAGGGCTCCTGGGCAGGGCCGCGTCTCTTCCTGGTCAACCCCAGGAGGAATCCAGTGAGCATCACCAAGAAGGCCACGGTCTTCGCCGTCGGGCTCGGCCTCGTCACGCTGTCCGCGTGCGGTTCGTCCGACTCGGGCAGCGACAACCCGCAGTCCGGCGGCAAGACGGTGACCCTCGTCAGCCACGACTCGTGGGCCGTCTCGAAGAACGTCCTCGCCGCGTTCGAGAAGCAGTCCGGCTACAAGGTCAAGGTTCTGAAGGACGGCGACGCCGGGCAGGCCGTCAACAAGGCCATCCTCACCAAGGACAACCCGCAGGGCGACGTCTTCTTCGGCGTCGACAACACCCTGCTCTCGCGGGCGCTCGACAACGGGCTGTTCCAGTCGTACGAGGCGAAGGGCTCCGACAAGATCAAGGCCGAGTACCGGGTCGACCAGGACAAGCACCGGGTCACGCCGATCGACACCGGCGACATCTGCGTCAACTACGACAAGGCGTACTTCAGCGAGCACAAGCTCGCCCCGCCCACGTCCTTCGACGACCTGATCAAGCCCGCGTACAAGAACCTCCTCGTCACCGAGAACGCCTCCACCTCCTCGCCCGGCCTCGGCTTCCTGCTCGGCACCGCCGCCAAGTACGGCGACGACGGCTGGCCGGACTACTGGAAGAAGCTGAAGGCCAACGGCGTGAAGGTCGTCGACGGCTGGGAGCAGGCCTACAACGACGAGTTCTCCGGTTCCGCCGGCGGCAAGAAGGCCAAGGCCGACCGGCCGCTCGTCGTGTCGTACGCCTCATCGCCGCCCGCCGAGGTGATCTACGCCGACCCGAAGCCGGCCACCGCGCCGACGGGTGTCGCGACCGGTACGTGCTTCCGGCAGGTCGAGTACGCCGGGCTGCTCGCCAACGCCGGCAACACCGAGGGCGGCAAGGCGCTCCTCGACTTCCTGCTCACCAAGACGTTCCAGGAGGACATGCCGCTGAACATGTTCGTCTACCCGGTGCGCGAGGCCGCCCAGGTCCCGCCGGAGTTCACGAAGTACGGCCCCCAGGCCGAGAACCCCGAGACGATGGACCCGGCGAAGATCGCCGACAACCGTGACGACTGGGTCAAGTCGTGGACCTCGCTCGTACTGAGGTAGCGGCCCCGCGGAAGAGGGGCGCGGCGGCGGTGCGGCTCGGTCTCATCGCCGTGCCCGTCGCGTTCTTCGCGGTCTTCTTCGCCTACCCCGTCGCCGCGATCGTCGCGCGCGGTCTGAAGGTCGACGGGGTGTGGCAGTTCGGGCGGCTCTGGGACGTGCTCGGGGAGTCCGACATCCGGCACGTCCTGTGGTTCACCACCTGGCAGGCGCTCGCCTCCACCGCACTCACCCTGCTGATCGCGCTGCCGGGCGCCTATGTCCTCGCCCGCTTCGACTTCCCGGGCAAGCAGGTCCTGCGGGCGGTGGTGACCGTCCCCTTCGTGCTGCCGACGGTCGTCGTCGGTACGGCGTTCCTCGCGCTCGTCGGCCGCGGCGGCCTCCTCGACGAGCTGTGGGGCGTACGGCTCGACACCACCGTATGGGCCATCCTGCTCGCGCATGTCTTCTTCAACTACGCCGTCGTCGTACGGACGGTGGGAGGACTCTGGGCGCAGCTCGACCCGCGGCAGGAGGAGGCCGCGCGGATGCTCGGGGCGTCGCCCCTGAAAGCCTGGCGCCAGGTCACCCTCCCGGCCCTCGCGCCGGCGGTGGCCGCCGCCGCGCTCATGGTCTTCCTGTTCACCTTCACCTCCTTCGGTGTGGTGCAGATCCTCGGCGGGCCGACCTTCTCCACCCTCGAAGTGGAGATCTACCGCCAGACCTCCGAGATCTTCGACCTGTCCACGGCCGCCGTCCTGACGATCATCCAGTTCCTGGCGGTGGCCGCGATCCTCGCCGTGCACGCCTGGACGGTACGGCGGCGGGAGAGCGCCCTGCGCCTGGTGGACGCGTCCGTGACGGCGCGGCGGCCCCGCGGGGCCGGGCAGTGGGCGCTGCTGGCCGGTGTCCTGGCCGTCATCGCCGTACTCCTGCTGCTGCCGCTGGCCGTGCTGGTGCAACGGTCCCTCGACGCCCCCGACTTCGGTTACTACCGGGCGCTGACCAGTGCCGATGGCGGGGTCTTCCTTGTCGCGCCGATCGAGGCGGTCGGGAACTCGCTGGAGTACGCCGTCGTCGCCACGCTCATCGCCGTGCTGATCGGCGGTCTGGCGGCGGCCGCGTTGACGCGACGGGACGCGGGCCGGTTCGTACGGGGCTTCGACGCGCTGTTGATGCTGCCGCTCGGGGTGTCCGCGGTGACGGTCGGATTCGGGTTCCTGATCGCCCTGGACGAGCCGCCGCTGGATCTGCGCAGCACCTGGATCCTGGTGCCGCTGGCGCAGGCGCTGGTCGGGGTGCCGTTCGTCGTACGGACCATGCTGCCCGTGCTGCGGGCCGTGGACCAGCGGCTGCGCGAGGCGGCGTCGGTGCTGGGGGCCTCGCCCTGGCGGGTCTGGCGTGAGGTGGATCTGCCGATGGTGCGACGGGCGCTGCTGATCGCGGCCGGGTTCGCCTTCGCCGTGTCGCTGGGGGAGTTCGGGGCGACGGTGTTCATCGCGCGGCCCGACAATCCGACGCTGCCGGTGGCCGTGGCGCGGCTGCTGGGGCGGGCCGGCGAGCTCAACTACGGGCAGGCGATGGCCCTTTCGACGGTACTGATGGTGGTGTGCGCGGTGGCGCTGCTGGTGCTGGAGCGGCTTCGTACGGATCGGACGGGTGAGTTCTAGATGCTGTTGAGTCTGGCGGGTGCGACCGTACGCTTCGGCGGGCGGGCCGTGCTCGACGCCGTCGACCTCGATGTCACCGAGCACGAGATCGTGTGTGTGCTCGGGCCGAGCGGCAGCGGCAAGTCGACACTGCTGCGGGCGGTGGCGGGGCTGCAACCGCTCGATGCCGGGCGGGTGTCGCTGGACGGGCGGGACCAGGCCGCGGTGCCCGCGCACAAGCGAGGGGTCGGGCTGATGTTCCAGGACCATCAGCTGTTCCCGCAGCGGGACGTCGGCGGCAACGTGGCCTTCGGGGCGCGGATGCGCGGCGCCTCCGAGAGCGAACAGGCCGAGCGGGTACGGGAGTTGCTGGAGCTGGTCGGACTGCCGGGCGCCGCCGGGCGCGCCGTCGCCTCGCTGTCCGGCGGGGAGCAGCAGCGGGTGGCGCTGGCCCGTGCGCTCGCGCCCCGGCCCCGGCTGCTGATGCTGGACGAGCCGCTGGGCCAGCTCGACCGTTCGCTGCGGGAGCGGCTGGTCGTCGAACTCCGCGAGCTGTTCGGGCGGTTGGGCACCACCGTGCTGGCCGTGACGCACGACCAGGGCGAGGCCTTCGCGCTCGCCGACCGGGTCGTGGTGATGCGGGACGGGCGGATCGCCCAGACCGGGACGCCGCTCGAGGTGTGGCAGCGGCCGGTGGACGAGTTCGTGGCGCGCTTCCTCGGCTTCGACAACGTGGTCGAGGGCACCGTCGCCGGGGAGGCCGCGGACACGCCCTGGGGGAAGCTGCCCGTGGGCGAAGGCGCCGCGCAGGGGGCGCGGACGCTGCTCGTACGGCCGGCCGGGGTGCGCCTGGTCTCGCCCGAGGAGGGCCTGCGCTGCACGGTCGCCGCGCGGACGTTCAAGGGCACCCATGTCGCCGTGCACCTGCAGCCGGAGGAGGCACCGCGCCTCGAAGCGGCCTGTGCGCTGCGGGCCGCGCCCGAGGTCGGGGACGTGGTCGGGGTGGGGTTCGACGCGGCGGAAATTGTCGTGCTCGGCTGATCGCGGGGCACATAGGGTGCGAGGCATGACGCTGCTCGCACACGATCGTTACTGCGACGAGATCGCCCACCAGGTCGGCCTGTTGAGGGCGGTGGTGACGTCCGGCGCCGACCTGTCGGCCACCGTCCCGACCTGCCCCGACTGGTCGCTGGAACGGCTCGTGCGGCACACCGGCGGCGCCCTGCGCTGGGCGGAGCTGATGGTGCGGACGCGGGCGCAGGAGGAGATCCCCGGGGAGAAGGTTCCGCTCGCGGGCGGCCCGGTGGAGAAGGGCGACCCCGCCGCCCTGGACGCCTGGCTCGCGGATACCGGCGAGATGATCGTCGGCACGCTGAAGGAGGCCGGGCCGGACGCCGAGGTGTGGGGCTGGGCCGGAGTCCTCAACGCCGGGTTCTGGGCCCGCCGTATGACGCACGAGCTCACCGTCCACCGCGCCGACGCGACCCTCGCCGCCGGACTGCCGTACGAGGTGGCGCCCGACGTGGCCGCGGACGCGGTCGACGAGTGGCTGCAGATCATCGAGTGGGCGCAGCGGTCGCTGCCGGACGACCCGGCGCGGGAGTTGCGCCGACCCGGCGGCAGCATCCATCTGCATGCCACGGACGGCACGCCCGAGGTGAACGCGGAGTGGGTTGTCGACCTCTCCGAGGACGTCATCTCCTGGCGCCGCGGCCACGAGGAGGCGACGGTCGCCCTGCGCGGCCCCCTCACGGCCGTACTGCTCGCCTTCTACCGTCGACTGCCATTGGACAGTCCCGAGTTGGAGGTCCTGGGGGAGCGGGAGCTGCTGGAGTTCTGGCTGGAGCGGGCGACGTTCCGCTGACACGCTGATGGCCCGCCCCCGGGAAAGGGGGCGGGCCATCAGCGGTGTCGCGGTGAAGGGTGCGTCAGCGGTCGCTGCTCGCCCCGCGCCGGCGCAGGCCGAAGAAGACCGCGCCGCCGCCGAGGGCGACCAGGGCGACCGCGATGCCGGCGATCAGGCCGGTGTTGGAGTTCGCACCGGTCTCGGCGAGGTTGGAGTCACCGGCCGCCGGGGACGGAGCGCTGCTCGCGGGGGCGCTGCTGTCGCTCTCCGACGGGGTCGGGGTGGGGCTGTCGGTCTCCTCGGCCGGGGTCGAGGCGGAGTCCGACGGGGTCGGGGTGTCGGACGGAGCCGGCGGCTCCTCCTCTTCCTTCTTGCAGGCCGTGGACGGCGTCGTCAGGTTCGGCGCGATGTCCTCGTCGACGTAGCCGGCGGCCTTGACGTGGATCCGGTACTCGGCGTCCGGCTTCCAGTTCTCGGCGAAGGTGATGGTGACACCCTCGCGCGAGCCCTTGACCTCCTGCTCGCCGATCTTCTTCAGGTCGGCGCCGTTGTTCTGCAGGTACACCGTGACGGTCGCCGGGACACCGCTGGGGTCCACGTCGGTGACGGTGATGATGCCCTTGTCGCCGTCGCACTTGGCTTCGGCGGAGAATTCACTGATGTCGCACGCGAGCGCGGTGCCCGCGGCGGAGAACGCGAGCGCGGCGGATGCGGAGGCGACACCCAGAGCGCGCACGGAACGTGCGACAGTACGGCGGTTTATGGACACGTTTGTCCTTACGGGAGTTGCAACGCTGAGGGGGGTTCGGCGGAGCCGGTGATGTGGCATCAACGACCCCAGGAGACTCACAGGTTTATAAGCGCGGCATAAGTAGTGTCAACGCATATGCAGCCTACAGGCGTTGGCTTTGCCCTCTTATTAACAGCCGAGACGTTTCAACGCCTCCGGCGCCTCCTCGATCCGGTCGACGAGGGCGATCCGCGCCTCCATCGACCGCTCCCTGGCAAGGGACTTGAGCAGCGGCCAGGCCGGCAGCCGCTCCGTCCAGTGCGCGCGGTCGACCAGGACCATGGGGGTGGGCTCACCGCGCGACTCGTAGTAGTTCGGCGTCGCGTTGTCGAAGATCTCCTGTACGGTCCCGGCGGCGCCCGGCAGGAAGACCACGCCCGCGTTGGAGCGGGCCAGCAGACCGTCCTCGCGAGTGGCGTTGGCGAAGTACTTGGCGATGTGCGAGGCGAAGGGGTTCGGCGGCTCGTGGCCGTAGAACCAGGTCGGGATGCCGACGGAGCGGCCGCCCCTGGGCCAGCGGGTACGCACCTCGAAGGCGGCCGTCGCCCAGTCGGTGATCGACGGCGTGAACACGGGTGCCTTCGCGAGGAGTCGGAGGGCGTCGGCGAGCATCTCGTCGTCGTACGGGGCGGCGTACGCACCGAGGTTGGCGGCCTCCATCGCACCCGGGCCACCGCCGGTGGCGACCGTGAGACCGGCGCGGGCCAGCTCCCGGCCGAGCCGCGCGGCACCCTCGTACGCCTGCGTGCCGCGCCGCATCGCGTGGCCGCCCATGACGCCCACCACGCGGGCGCCGGACAGCAGTTCGTCCAGCGCGTCCGAGATGGAGTCGTCGTGGATCGCGCGGAGCATGGAGGCGTACACGTCGCGGTCCGCCTTGGTCCGCTGGAACCAGGCGTACCCGTGGGCGTCGGGCGTGCTCTCGTAGCCGTCCGCGAGGGAGGCGAAGAGCTCGTCGGGGGAGTAGACCAGGCCCCGGTATGGGTCGAAGGGGAGGTCGGGGACCGGCGGGAAGACCAGGGCGCCGTCGGTGCGGATCTTCGTGGCGGCTTCCTCGCGCATCGGGCAGCCGAGGAAGACGGCGCCCGCCGTGTCCGTGCCGAGCAGTTCGCGCGTACGGTCCGTCAGGTCCACTGCCTGGACCCGGAATCCGGCGAGGGAGCCGCGCGCCGAGACGGTCGCGTCGAACTCCTCCAGCGTCTCTATCTCACGGTCGTCGTGGTGGGCCGCATGGGCGGGCATCGTCTGCACCCGCCCATGCTAGGCACCGTGTGCCATGCGGCTGTCCTCAGCCCTCGACGGCCGACGGGTCCATCCACACGACCTCCCAGGTGTGGCCGTCGAGATCGTCGAAGGCGCGGCCGTACATGAAGCCCATGTCCTGGACCTTGTCCGACGCGGTACCACCGGCGGCGACGGCCTTCTCGACCAGCTCGTCCACCTTCGCGCGGCTCTCGGCGCTCAGACAGATCAGCATCTCGCTGGTCGTCGTGGCGTCCGCGATCTCCTTCTTGGTGAAGGTCGAGTAGAACGGTTTGGTGAGCAGCATCGCGACGATGGTGTCGCTGATCACGACGGACGCCGCGTTCTCGTTGCTGAACTGGGGGTTGATCGAGTAGCCGAGCTCCGTGAAGAACTTCTTCGCCGCGTCGAGGTCGTTCACGGGCAGGTTCACGAAGATCATCTGCTGGTAGGCGGGGGCCGTCATCGTGGTCTCTCCCATCGGGGTGGTTGCCGTTCGATGGGATAGACCGGAGGCCTGATCGGAACTCATCGCCGGGCGGAGATTTTTCGTACGGGTTTTTTCGTACGGGTTTTTCGGTGGCCGCCGCTCCGAGGCTTCAGCGGGCCAGGGGCAGTGCGGCCAGCTCGGCCACGATCAGGGTCAGCGGGCAGAAGAACGCCAGCAGGACGCCGGTGCGCAGGGCCGCCGCGCGGCGGAGCATCGAGGTGGGGGCACCGAGCCGGAGCAGCGCGGCCGTGGTGTCGGCGCGGGCCTGTCTGGCCTCCACGGCGGTGATGAGGAGCGTGGCCACGGTGCATCCGGTGATCACGGTGGCGCCGAGGGTGGTGAGGGGGCCGACGGCGGCGGTGGCCGCGGAGTCGGAGAGCGGGGCCATGGCGTACGCGGCGGAGGCCACCGCGCAGACGACGCCGAGGGGGCGGCCGATGCGGGTGGCTTCCGCCATGAGGCCGCGGCCCGCCAGCAGCCGGAGCGGGCCCGGTCGTACGGACTGCAGGAGGCGGCCGCAGAGGTGGGTGAGGCCGGGGGCGGCGAGAGCGAGGCCGAGGGTGGCGAGGACCCAGCCGACCAGGACTCCGGCGGGGCCGGTGGGGAGGGCGGCGGGGACGGCGAGGGGCGCGTCGGTGGTGGCGGGGCTGGCGTAGGTCTCCACCGCCAGGCCCGCGGTGAGGGTGGTGATGCCCCAGGGGAGGCCCTTGGGCGCGGGGCGGGGGGTGAGGAGGTCGGGGAAGCCGTCCGGCGTCTGCGGGGTGCCGTCGGCTTCGGCCGGCGTGGGGTCGCTCGCGCTCGCCCGTGCCGACGGGGTGCCCGCAGCGGGCTCGGCGTCGCCGTGAGCGGACTGCTGGGATCCGCCGCCCTCAGCGGTACCGCCCCCGCGCAACCGCGCCCCGAACCGCCCGTACGCCCCGAACGTCTCCCGTCGCACCGACCCGCCGTACGCCCCGAAGCGGCCGAACGTCCTGCCCGCGCCCCGCGTCGCGGAAGGTCCGGGCTCCTTCGGGCGCAGCGTCAGGGCGACCGTCGCCGACGCCGTCGCCGGCGCCAGGGTCAGCAGGGTCAGGGCGGCCGGCAGGGGCAGTGGGCTGTCCGCTGCCAGGAAGGCCGCGCCCGCGCCGTCGAAGGGCATGCCCGTCAGATCGCCCCTCAGGTGGAGGAAGACCAGCAGGGCCAGCATCGAGCCGAGGGCGCAGGACAGGGCCGTGGTGGTGGCCGAGACCAGCATCAGACGGCCAGGGCCGAGGCCGATCGCCGCGAGGCCGGGACGGGGCCTGGTACCGGGGTCCGTGCGGGCCACCGCCACCGCGAGGTGGACCGTCGCGGCCAGCGGCGGTGCGCACCAGGCCAGCCGGAGCGTCGCGGCGGCGGGGGAGTCCGGGTGGGACATCGCGAAGCCCAGGGCGGACAGCAGCAGAAAGCCGGTGCCCGCCGACCCGGCCGCGACGAGCAGGCGGCGCAGCTGTACGACGGGCTGGGCGCCTCGGGTCAGACGGAGAGCGAGCACGCGGCCCGGCCTTCCGCCTCGGCGACCGGGGGCAGGTGCACCGTGTTCACGCGCCGTCCGTCGAGGAGCGTGACGGTGCGGTCGGCCAGGACTGCCGTGTCCGCGTCATGGCTGGCCAGAACGACCGTGATGCCGTGCGAGCGGGCGGCGGTCGTCAGCGTGCGCAGCACCTGGGTGCGGTCGGAGCGGTGCAGGGGAGCCGTCGGCTCGTCGGCGAACAGCACCGTGGGGGAGGGGGCCAGCGCACGGGCGATGCAGACGCGCTGGCGTTCGGCCTGGACCAGCTGGTGCGGGCGCCTGCGGGCCAGCTCACCGACGTCCAGGCGCTTGAGCCACTCCAGCGCGGCCGTCTTGGCGCGGCGGCGGCTGGTGCCGCGCAACATCAGCGGGAGGGCGGTGTTCTCCCACACGTTCAGCTCGGGCACGAGCGACGGCGACGGGTCGACCCAGGCGAAGCGGTCGCGGCGCAGCCGTTCGCGGGCCACCGTGCCCATCTTGTGCACCGGCACGCTGTTGAACCAGACCTCGCCCCGCGGTGCCTGCGCCAGGCCGGACAGACAGCGCAGGAGAGCGGTCTTGCCGCTGCCCCGCGGACCGATGACGGCGAGGACCTCGCCCTCCTGGACACCGAGCGAGACGCCGCTGAGCGCGGGCGAGCCGTCGTGGTACGAGAAGTGCAGGGCGCGTGCCCAGAGCACGTCGTTGTCCGGTGGGGCCACCATGGGCGTACACCTCGGTTCTGATCGTCATTTCTTCTTGCCAATCCCCCTTGCGGGGGAACGAAGGCAGGACCGATCGGTTACAGGGGCACGCTAAGGAGCCGGGGGCGGATCCCCGGACAGCACGCGGCCCGGGCACACCGTTCTCACTCGTACGGGTGCGCCCGGGCCGGGGAGCCGGGACGGACCGGAAGCCGGTCCGAACGCCGGAGGCTAGAGCTTCGTCCACGCCTCCGACAGCGTCGCGCGCAGGATCTGCTCGATCTCGTCGAAGGTCTCCTGGTTGGAGATCAGCGGCGGGGCGAGCTGGACGACCGGGTCACCGCGGTCGTCGGCGCGGCAGTACAGGCCGTTCTCGTAGAGCTTCTTGGACAGGAAGCCGTACAGAACCCGCTCGGTCTCCTCGTCGTTGAAGGACTCCTTGGTCGCCTTGTCCTTCACCAGCTCGATGCCGTAGAAGAAGCCGTTGCCGCGGACGTCGCCGACGATCGGCAGGTCGTACAGCTTCTCCAGCGTGGAGCGGAACGCGCCCTCGTTGTCGAGGACGTGCTGGTTGAGGCCCTCGCGCTCGAAGAGGTCGAGGTTGGCCAGGCCCACCGCGGCCGACACCGGGTGGCCGCCGAAGGTGTAGCCGTGCAGGAAGGTGTTGTCGCCCTTGTAGAAGGGCTCGGCGATGCGGTCCGAGATGACGCAGGCGCCGATGGGGGAGTAGCCCGAGGTCATGCCCTTGGCGCAGGTGATCATGTCCGGGACGTAGCCGAACTTGTCACAGGCGAACATCGTGCCCAGGCGGCCGAAGGCGCAGATGACCTCGTCCGACACCAGCAGCACGTCGTACTGGTCGCAGATCTCGCGCACCCGCTGGAAGTAGCCGGGCGGGGGCGGGAAGCAGCCGCCCGCGTTCTGCACCGGCTCCAGGAAGACCGCGGCGACGGTGTCCGGGCCCTCGAAGAGGATCTGCTGCTCGATCTGGTCGGCGGCCCAGCGGCCGAAGGCCTCCGGGTCGTCGCCGTGGATCTGGGCGCGGTAGATGTTGGTGTTCGGGACCTTGTGCGCACCGGGCACCAGCGGCTCGAACGGCGCCTTCAGGGCGGGCAGGCCGGTGATGGACAGGGCGCCCTGCGGGGTGCCGTGGTAGGCGACCGCGCGGGAGATGACCTTGTGCTTGGTGGGCTTGCCGACCAGCTTGAAGTACTGCTTGGCGAGCTTCCAGGCGGTCTCCACCGCCTCACCGCCGCCGGTGGTGAAGAAGACCTTGTTGAGGTCGCCCGGCGCGTGGTCCGCGAGGCGCTCGGCGAGTTCGACGGCCTTCGGGTGGGCGTAGGACCAGACCGGGAAGAACGCCAGCTCCTGCGCCTGCTTGAACGCCGTCTCGGCCAGCTCGACGCGGCCGTGCCCGGCCTGGACCACGAACAGGCCGGCGAGACCGTCGAGGTAGCGCTTGCCCTTGTCGTCGTAGATGTAGGTGCCCTCGCCCCGGACGATCGTGGGGACGGGGGCCTTCTCGTACGAGGACATGCGCGTGAAGTGCATCCACAGGTGGTCGTACGCGGTCCTGCTGAGGTCCTGAGGGGTGTCGGTGCTCACGGTTATCGGGTCCTCACGGTTATCGGGTTCCCCACATGTAGGTCTGCTTCTTGAGCTTGAGGTAGACGAAGCTCTCGGTGGAGCGCACTCCGGGGACGGCCCGGATGCGTCGGTTGATGACCTCCAGGAGGTGGTCGTCGTCCTCGCAGACGATCTCCACCATCAGGTCGAAGGACCCGGCTGTCATCACCACGTACTCGCATTCGGACATGGCGGTCAGTGCGTCGGCGACGGACTCCACGTCGCCCTCGACGTTGACCCCGACCATCGCCTGGCGCCGGAAGCCCACGGTGAGCGGGTCCGTGACGGCGACGATCTGCATCACGCCCTGGTCGAGCAGCTTCTGGACGCGCTGACGCACGGCTGCCTCGGACAGACCGACGGCCTTGCCGATGGCGGCGTACGGCCGACGGCCGTCCTCCTGAAGTTGTTCGATGATGGCGAGGGAGACGGCGTCCAGCTGGGGACCGCCGCCGTTCCTGGACTCGCGGGAGTCCCTGTGCTCTGCGCTTCGACTGGCCACGACGTCACTGTGCACGACGTCTCGACAGTTCCGCAAGGCCGTGGCGATGAAATTCGTTGTTTGCGTGACTGATACCTGCGGATTTCGCAGAAGTGACAGCTGTGGGGGTGTTGAAAACGTGGGCCAGCCGATTAGGGTGGGTGTCTCAGAGAATGGACAGTTCGACCTGACACAGGAGGCCGGCAGTGAGCACCGAGCTGGGACGGCTGCGCAAGCTACGTAACTACATCGCCGGTGAGTTCCGGGACGCCGCCGACGGACGGACCACCGAGGTGGTCAATCCCGCGACGGGCGAGGCGTACGCGACCGCGCCGCTGTCCGGGCAGGCGGATGTGGACGCCGCGATGGAGGCCGCCGCACGGGCCTTCCCCGCCTGGCGTGACACGACCCCCGCCGAGCGCCAGAAGGCCCTGCTGAAGATCGCGGACGCCTTCGAGGAGCGGGCCGAGGAGCTCATCGCGGCGGAGGTGGAGAACACGGGCAAGCCGATCGGGCTGACCCGCTCCGAGGAGATTCCGCCGATGGTCGACCAGATCCGCTTCTTCGCGGGCGCGGCGCGGATGCTCGAGGGCCGCTCGGCAGGTGAGTACATGGAGGGGCTGACCTCCATCGTGCGCCGTGAGCCGATCGGCGTCTGCGCGCAGGTCGCGCCCTGGAACTACCCGATGATGATGGCCGTATGGAAGTTCGCGCCGGCCCTCGCGGCGGGCAACACGGTCGTCCTGAAGCCGTCGGACACGACCCCGGCCTCGACCGTCCTCATCGCGGAGATCATCGGGGGGATCCTGCCGAAGGGTGTCTTCAACGTCATCACCGGCGACCGTGACACCGGGCGGCTGATGGTCGAGCACCCGACTCCGGCGATGGCCTCCATCACCGGCTCGGTGCGGGCCGGTATGTCGGTCGCCGAGTCGGCGTCCAAGGACCTCAAGCGGGTCCACCTGGAGCTGGGCGGCAAGGCGCCGGTCGTCGTGTTCGAGGACACCGACATCGCCAAGGCCGTCGAGGACATCTCCGTCGCGGGCTTCTTCAACGCCGGGCAGGACTGTACGGCCGCCACGCGCGTGCTGGTCCAGGAGGCCATCCACGACGAGTTCGTGGCGGCGCTGGCGAAGGCCGCCGCCGAGACGAAGACCGGTCAGCCGGACGACGAGGACGTGCTCTTCGGTCCGCTCAACAACCCCAACCAGCTCAAGCAGGTCTCCGGGTTCATCGAGCGGCTGCCCGCGCACGCCAAGGTCGAGGCCGGTGGGCACCAGGTCGGCGACAAGGGGTACTTCTACGCGCCGACCGTGGTGTCGGGGCTGAAGCAGGACGACGAGATCATCCAGAAGGAGGTCTTCGGTCCCGTCATCACCGTGCAGTCCTTCTCGGACGAGGCGCAGGCCGTCGAGTGGGCGAACGGCGTCGAGTACGCGCTCGCGTCGTCGGTGTGGACCAAGGACCACGGACGGGCGATGCGGATGTCCAAGTCGCTGGACTTCGGGTGCGTGTGGATCAACACGCACATTCCGCTGGTCGCGGAGATGCCGCACGGTGGGTTCAAGAAGTCCGGGTACGGCAAGGACCTTTCGGCGTACGGCTTTGACGACTACACGCGGATCAAGCACGTCATGACGTCCCTGGACAGTTGATGCGCCGATCGCTGTAGGTGGTGCGGTTGTCCGGCGGCTGCCAGTCCGTTGGGGCTGGCCGCGCAGTTCCCCGCGCCCCTTAAGGGCGTTGCAGCCCCGGACGGATCAAGTGCCGTCCGGGGCTGCGGTGTTGCATGCTGCTCCCATGCCCCTCCCGCCGAAGAGCTCCTCGCCGTCCCGCCGGACCCTGCTGCGCACCCTCGGTGCGGGCGCGCTGGTCGGCGGGCTCGCCGGGTGCGGTGTGCCCGCCGCGTACGTGCCGCCGGCCGACCGGGCCGCCACCGATGTCTCCGCCACCGACAGGCGGCTCACGTGGGCGAACTGGCCGCTGTACATCGACACGGACGACGAGGACCCGAGGCGGCGGCCGACGCTGGAGGCCTTCGAGGAACGTACGGGGATCTCCGTCGAGTACGTCGAGGAGATCAACGACAACGACGAGTTCTTCGGCAAGATCAGCCCCTCCCTGATGAACCGTCAGCGCACGGGCCGCGATCTCATCGTCATCAGCGACTGGATGTGCGCCCGGTTCGTACGGCTGGGCTGGGTGCAGGAGATGGACCGGGCGCGGCAGCCGAACGTGACGAAGTACCTGGACCCGGTGCTGCGTTCACCGGCCTTCGACCCCGGACGGAAGTTCACCGTCCCGTGGCAGTCCGGCATCACCGGCATCGCGTACAACCGCCGCAGGCTCGGCCGCGAGATACGCCACGTCTCGGAGTTGTGGGCGAGCGACCTGAAGGGCCGGGTGACACTGCTCTCCGGTCTGGACGAGGCATTCGCGCTGCTCATGCAGGGCAACGGCGTCGACATCACCCGGTGGACGGCGGACGACTTCCACACCGTCTGCGACCAGGTCGAGGAGCAGGTCCGCAAGGGGCGGATCCGCCGCTTCACCGGCAACGACTACATCAAGGACCTGTCCAGCGGAGACGTCCTGGCCTGCCAGGCCTACTCGGGCGACGTCATCCAGCTCCAGGCCGACGACCCCGACATCCGCTTCGTCGTCCCCGAGGAGGGCGCCGAGCTGTGGTCGGAGTCCCTGATGATCCCCAACCTCGCCCGCCACAAGACCAACGCCGAGCGGCTGATCGACTACTACTACGAGCCCGAGGTCGCCGCCGAACTGGCCACCTGGGTCAACTACGTCTGCCCGGTCCCGGCCGCCCAGGACGTGCTCGCCTCGGCCAAGGACGAGGAGACGGCCGCCCTGGCCGAGGACCCGCTGATCTTCCCGGACGCGGCGATGCGCGAACGTCTCGCCGTCGCGCGGGACATCGCCTCCGGGGAGCGGGTGGCGTTCTCCAAGCGGTGGAACGCCGTTGCGGGGTTGTAGGAGAGCTGGTGACGGTGGCGTCCGCCTGCGCCAGGAGGTGCGCGTTCTCTCAAATTCTAGGTAGACTGACCTACCTAAAACTTGGAAGGGAACGTCATGGGCGACACCCCCACCTCGGCAGCGCGGCCGCGCAAGGCGCACGGCAAGGCGCGCACGCGGCTGCTCGACGCCGCCGCGCGGCGCTTCTACGCGGACGGCGTGTCGGCGACAGGGATCGACACGATCACCGCCGAGGCGGGCGTGGCGAAGATGAGCCTGTACAACAACTTCTCCTCCAAGGCCGACCTGGTCATGGCCTACCTCGACGCCCGGCACGAGGAATGGCTGGGCCTGTATCGGCGGCGCCTGGAAGAGCTCCAGGGCGTCCGGGACGGCCGCGGCGCCGTACTGGCCGTCTTCGACGCGTACACCGATCACGCCGCCTTCGCCTACGAACACGGCTTTCGGGGCTGCGGGTTGCTGAACGCGGCCGCCGAACTGCCCGCCGGGCACGAGGGGCGGGACGTGGTGCGCCGGCACAAGGAGGAGGTCGAGTCGCTGCTCGCCGGGCATCTCGAGGAACTGCTGCCCGGTCGGCCCGAGGAGGCGCGGGCAGTGGCGGAGCATCTGTCGTTCCTGCTGGAAGGCGCGATGGCACGGGCCGGTCTGGAGGGCGCGGGTACGCGTCTGGAGCATGCGCGGACCATGGCGGCGAGCCTGCTGGACCGGCTGTGACGCGCCCCGCCGGACATGCGGCCGGCTCGGTGGGGATGGGCTCAGTGTGCGTGCTCGTGGCGTCGGTGCTGTGGGGCACCACGGGCACCGCCGCGACCTTCGCCCCAGCCGTGGGTCCCCTTGCGATCGGGGCGGCCGCCATGGGCCTGGGCGGACTGCTCCAAGCCCTGATGGCCGCCTCCCGCATCCGGCGGGAAGCTCCTGTGCTTCGTACGCGGCGAGGTGTGGTCGTGCTCGGCGCGCTGGCGGTGGCGGCCTACCCGCTGGCGTTCTACTCGTCCATGCACCTCGCCGGGGTCGCCGCCGGCACCGTGGTGTCGATCGGCTCGGCGCCGCTCGCCTCGGCCGTGATCGAGCGCGTGATGGACGGACGCCGCCTCACCCGCCGCTGGATGACCGGCGCAGCCCTGGGCCTGGCCGGCACGGTGCTGCTGTGCATGGCCGAGGCTGCCCAGGCGCACGCGGGCCCCGGGACCCATTCCGCGGGGAGGACCGTGCTCGGCGTGGGGCTCGGCCTGGTGGCCGGTTTCACCTACGCCCTGTACTCCTGGGCGGCCCATCGCCTGATCAGCCGCGGTATCACCGCCGGCGCGGCCATGGGCACCGTCTTCGGACTCGGCGGTCTGCTCCTGTTGCCTGTGCTGCTGGCCACCGGCGCCCCGCTTCTCGACTCCTGGTCGAACGCGGCCGTCGGCGCCTATATGGCCCTGGTCCCCATGTTCATCGGCTACGTCCTGTTCGGCTGGGGCCTGGCGCACGTCCCGGCGAGCACCGCGACCACGCTCTCGCTGCTGGAACCCGCCGTCGCAGCCGTGCTCGCCGTACTGGTTGTCGGTGAACGCCTGCCCCTGCTCGGGTGGTTCGGCATCGTGCTGGTGGTCGGCTGTCTCGCCGTCCTCACCACACCGACCCGCACTGCCCTTAAGGCCCGAGCGGCCACCGGCGGCCGAGAAGACGGCGGCAGCTCAACCCGCACCGTGCTCCGGACCCGGACACCACGCGCTTGACCCTCGATCGACGTGATCGATTGACCTTGTTGCATGACTGAGTCGATATAATCGAACCATGGCACACGTCTCTGCGGCCGAACGCCGCCCTCAGCTGATCAAAGCAGCCATCGACCTCATGACCCGCGAGGGCGTGGCTGCCGGGAGCACGCGCGCCATCGCCGCCGAACTGGGCGTGGCCCAGGCCACGGTGCACTACACCTTCGGGACGAAGGAAGGGCTGTACCGCGCAGTGATGGAGCAGCTCACGGACGATCTCCTCGCCCAGGTGAGGAAAGCCGCACCGGAGAATGCGGGGTTCGAGGAGACGCTCGGCACTCTGGCGGTGGCATTTTGGCGGACCGTGCGCGAACAGCCCAGCAGCCACCAACTGTTGACGGAACTGACGATGCTCGGCCTGCGCATCCCCGCCCTGTCCGACGCGGCGGAGAGCCACTACCGCAATGTGGCTCGCGTGACGGCCGAGCTTGTGACGGAGGCCGCCGCCCGCACGGGTCGCTCGCTCGCCCACTCGGCGGAGATCATCGCCCGGTTCTTCCTCGCCGGCTTCGACGGACTGACGACCCAGCGCCTCTCCATGCCCGACGAGGAATCCGAACGAGCCTGCCTCCAGGCGCTTCTCTCCTCCACCCTGGCCCTGGCCAACGGGCAGTTGGACCTGGTGACCGTGTCCCAGGGCTGGGAAAGCACCGCTGACAGCGACGCCTAGGAGTGGGCGCCTGGCAGTCAAGACGACAGACTGGCAGACCCTTCGACGGGCCGGCCCCCGTGCGGATCAGTACCCGCTGACGAGGCGCTCTCGCAGTTGCTGGGGGGAGGTGTCGTGCCAGCGGTGTACGGCGCGGCGCAACGCCCGCTCGTCGGAGAACCCCACCCTGCGGGCGATGTCCGAGACGGTCGACGGGGTGCGCCGTAGGAGCTGTTCGACCCGCTCGCGACGCACGCCGTCGACGACGGCCTCGTATGTGGAGCCGCATTCGGCGAGCCGGCGGCGCAGGGTCCGCTCGCTGGTGCGTGTCGACGTGCCTGCTCGGTGAACGACGGAACGACCGGCAGGCTCTGGGCAATGGAGATTTCGAGCACCTCCAGCAGCTCTTGCTGGTGGCGGCGGGAGGCGAGCCGCTCGTCGAGCATCTCCACGATGGAGGCGTAGGTGACCGGATCGCTGCCCGGCAACCGCGTCCGGGCCGAAGCGCGGCCGATGACGAGACGGCTTGCGGGGGCACCGTAGCGGACCGGACAGCCGAAGAAGCCGGCATACGGTGCGCCGTCACGCGGCGCGGGGAACGCGAGCTCCAGCGACTTGGGCCGGAACGCCGGACCGATGGTCAGCCGGGCCAGCGTGACCACCGACGTCAGTGCCTCTTCGACCAGGAAGTGGGCGACACCCGGATCCAGGGCGGGGTCGGGCAGGTCTGCGCGCAGAACGAAGTCGCCGTCCTCGGTTCCGCACGACCACAGCACCATCGCGCCGGACAGGTTCTGGTACGTCACCCCGGTGGTGACCGCGTCCTGGAGCGTCTCACTGGCCATCAGGGCGAAGCCGAGCAGTCCCCAGGCGGTCAGGGACTGTGCCGTCCCCACTTTCATGCCCAGGTGGGCGTCCCCGGTGAGCTCCAGCGCGCGACTGATCAACGTACTGCTCTGCCGATAGGAAACCCGCAGGGTCGCCGACCTCATGACGGCCTCGTCGAGTCCCACCTGCTCCAGCGTCGGCCTCAGGTCGACCCCCTGTTCGTCGGTGACCGCGGCGAGGTAGCGCAGGATGCTCGGCTCGATCGTGGCCGACGTGCTGTGAGTGGTTCCGAGCGGGCGCGCCGGCTGTGTTGTGGATGTCATGGCACTCCTTTGCCTGGCCGCTGGGGTCCGATGTCCGGCCGCTGAAGCCCCAGGGGTGATCACTCGACTTGTTCTCCAGACTTTATCAAGTGATAAAGTCCAGTGAACAGACCCTCGCACACCGCACCTCCCAGGGAGTTCGCCATGGCTGTCCTGCTCCACCGTCTGGGTCACGCGGCCTATCGGCACCGAAAGCTGGTGCTGGGCCTGTGGCTCACGGTCCTGGCTTTCCTCGTCGCCCTTGTGAGCCTGTTCGGCGGTAAGCTCGACGACCGTTTCTCCGTGCCTGGTACCGAGTCGCAGCGCGCGCTGGACAAGCTCGCCAAGACCCTGCCGGAAGCCTCGGGGGCCAGTGCCCAGATCGTCTTCACCGTCCCCGAGGGCAAGCGCGTCACCGCGGCCCCGTACGCGGCCGCCATCGCCGAGGTCACGGCAGCGGCCGAGAAGGCGCCGCAGGTCAGTTCGGTCGTCGGTCCCGAGGAGTCCGGCGCTGTCTCGGCCGACCGGAGGGCCGCGATCGTCCAGGTCCAGTACGCGGTGCAGCACGCGCAGGTGAGCGAGTCCTCGGTGCACGCACTGGAGAAGGCGGCGGACGCGGCCCGGAAGGACGGCCTTGAGACATCGGTGGGCGGTTCCCTCTATGACAGCAGCGGCGTGCACGTCGGCGTTTCGGAGATCATCGGTGTCGCCGTCGCACTGCTCGTCCTCGTCGTCACCTTCGGCTCGATGCTGGCCGCCGGCATGTCTCTGCTGCCCGCGCTGATCGGCGTGGGCGTTGGCCTGACCGGCCTGCTGGCCGTGACGTCCGTGGCGGACATCTCCTCCACCGCCGTCACCCTCGCCCTCATGCTGGGCCTGGCGGTCGGCATCGACTACGTGCTGTTCATCCTGTCCCGCCACCGCCAGCAACTGGCCCGGGGAATGGCCCCCTTGGAGTCCGCCGCGCTGGCCACCGGTACCGCGGGCGGTGCCGTGGTCTTCGCGGGCACGACGGTGATCATCGCGCTCGCGGCCCTGAGCGTCATCGGTATCCCGTTCCTCACCACGATGGGGCTCGGCGCCGCCGGAGCCGTCCTCATCGCCGTGCTGGCCGCGATCACGCTGCTTCCGGCCGTCCTCGGCTTCGCGGGCACCCGGCTCGCCCCGAAGCCCGGCACCCGCGCGGAGCGGCGGATCCGCAACGACGCCGAGGCCACCGGCACCGACACCCACGGCGCCCGCTGGATCAAGCGCGTCGTCGCCAAGCCACTGCTGACGGTGGTGGCCGCCGCGGGTGTCCTGCTCGCGCTGTCCGTCCCGGCGACCGAGCTGCGACTCGCCCTGCCCGACAACGCCTCGGCCGCGCATGGCTCCACCGAGCGCACGACCTACGACACGATCAGCGACAGGTTCGGCCCCGGCCTCAACGGCCCGCTGCTCGTCCTGACCCAGACCGACGACGGCCGAGGCACCGAGGCAGGCGCGCGGGTCGCGCGGAAGCTGCACACCCTGGAGAACGTCAAGGCCGTCCTGCCTCCCGAGCCCACCAGCGACCCCGGGCAGAGTGTCATCACCGTCATCCCCGAGGACGGCCCGGACAGCGTCGGGACCGACCGATTGGTCCGTGACATGCGCAAGGCGGGCACCGATATCCGCGAGACCACCGGCACTTCAGTCGCCGTCACCGGCAACACCGCGCCAATATCGACGTCTCCAACCGGCTTTCCGACTCCCTGCTGCCCTTCGTCGCCATCGTCGTCGGGCTGAGCCTGATCCTGCTGATGATGGTCTTCCGGTCCCTGATCATCCCGGTCAAGGCCGCCATCGGCTTCCTGCTGTCGGTGGGCGCCTCGCTCGGCCTGGTCGTTGCCCTCTTCCAGTGGGGTTGGCTCGCCGACACCCTCGGCATCCCCCACACCGGACCGGTCGTCAGCTTCCTGCCCATCATCCTGATCGGCGTGCTGTTCGGACTGGCAATGGACTACGAGGTGTTCATGGTCTCCGGCATGCGCGAGGAGTGGGCACACACCGGCCAGGCCCGCCGCTCGGTGGTCGACGGCGCCAGGCACAGCATGCGGGTCGTCACTGCCGCCGCCCTGATCATGTTCACCGTCTTTGCGGGGTTCTTCCCCCTGGACGACCCGCTGATCAAGCCCATCGCCTTCGCCCTTGCCGTCGGCGTGGCCATCGACGCCTTCGCCGTCCGCATGACCCTCGTCCCCGCGGTGCTCGCCCTCGTCGGACGCAACGCCTGGTGGCTGCCCGCGTGGCTGGACCGGATCCTGCCCGACCTCGACATCGAGGGCACCAGCCTGCAGAAGGCCACGTCGGTGGACCGCGACGACAAGGAACTGCAGCCCGTCTCCTGAGACGACGCCGGCAGGCGGGCCCACCGCGCGCAGAGAGGGGCGGCGAGGACAGCGCCGGGATCACCGGCGGCGGCTGGTGGGTCGGCCATCCCAGTGCCACAGGGGTTCGAGCCGACAAGCCGGCAGCGCGGGTACGGCCGTCCTTCGTTATCACTGAGCATAGAGATTACGAGCGCGACCCTGAGCTCAGGGCAGGTTCACCACGGGAGACTCCGGATCGGTCGATGAACTGTCCCGTCGGTCCGTCCGAGCCGATCGTCGCGAGGGTCACGATGGACTCTGCGCCGTCGGCGACGCTGTGTCCGAGGCCGCCGGTGAAGTCGGTCGCGGTCTGCCCGGGGTCTGCGGCGTTGACCTTCACGTCCTTCAGTTCCTTGGCGTACTGCGTCGTGAGCATCGTGACCGCGGCCTTCGACGCGCAGTAGAGGGGCAGGGCATACCGCGACTCGATCCGCGCCGGGTCCTGGGTCATGCCGAAGGAGCCCATCCCGCTGGACACGTTGACGATGACGGGGTTCGGCGACTTGCGCAGCAGCGGGAGGAAGGCGTGCGTGACGCGCACGATCCCGACGACGTTCACGTCGAGCACGGCGCTCACGTCGGCCGCGGTGTACTCCTCGACGGGGCCGACCTTGCCGAGGACGCCGGCGTTGTTGACCAGGACGTCGATCGTTCCCTCACGCGCGGCGACATCCGCGGCCGCGGCCTGGACCGAGGCGTCGTCGGTCACGTCGATCTGAACGAACCGGGCGCCGAGCGACTCGGCCGCGGCCCGCCCGCGCTCACGGTGGCGCGCACCGAGGAGGACGGTGTGCCCTGCCTCGATGAGGCGACGAGCGGTTTCAAGACCGAGGGACTTGTTGGCTCCGGTGATGAATGTGGTGGTCATGCTGGCTCCTCCTGGTCCCAACAGCACGGTCGTGCGCTGTTCACGCACTCCATGCTTGGTCCCCGGGAGGGGTGGCGGGAGCTACGGGACTTCCTGGTACCGCGCGTACCACCCAGCAGCCTGGACCACCGGGCGAGGGGGACCACGGACCTTCATCCCTGAGGAGACATCCTCTGGACCCCAATGGTCGCAAGGAATTCGAGTTTGCTGCGGGCGTCGGTGTTTGGCTGCGGCGTGTACACCACGAGGCGGAGGTTCGTGTCCTGGGTGTTGAGGATGTCGGAGTTCATGGCGATGTCTCCGACATCCGGGTGCTGAACGAGTTTGTGCGCACTCTGGTGACCGCCCACCGCTCGGCGGCTCCACAACTCGCAGAACCGTGGGCTGAGGTTCAGCCTCGATACCAACGCCGCGAGGTCGGGATCGTCGGGGTACCGGCTCGTCGTCGCGCGCAGGTCGGCGACGAGGGACTCCTCGAACGCCGCCCGCTCGGCCGCCGTCTGTCGGACCCGGGGCAGTTCACCCAGGAACTGCCAGACCAGGACGTTGCGGTCTCCCATACCGCGGACCGTCGGATCGCCGAACGTGGCCGCGAACAGAGGATTCCAGTGCAGCAACTGCCAGGTGGCGTCGTAGATCGCCAGCGGGTTGCCGGCGAGCTGGTCCACGATCCGGTACAGGCTCCCTGGGATCATTCGTGGAACCCGGCTCGGATCCGCCGCATGACCGGCCATGCGCAAAAGGTGAGCGTGCTCGTCGTCGGACAGGTGCAGGGCGCGAGCCAGGGCCGAGCAGACCTGCGCCGAGGGCGTGGCCACCCGTCCCTGCTCCAGCCGGACCACGTACTCGACCGAGATGCCGGCCAGCGTCGCCAGCTCCGCGCGTCGCAGACCGGGGACCCGACGGGGTGAGCCGTGCGCGAAGCCCACCGTCGCGGGGTCCAGCCGGTCACGCCACGCCCGCAGCGCGGCACCGAGTTGATCCATGCACACCATCCTCCCGGACACCCCGCCCCGCTGGGTGGTACGCGCTGTACCACGAAGTCCCGTAGCTCCCGCCGACGTTCCCCGGGGGCTCAGTGTCGAACCGGGCGCGTTCGTCATCTTCGAGAGTTGGAGAGCCGCGATGCCCTCGAAGGCCACCTGCAGGCACCCCGCATGCAGGACCTGGTGCCCCAACTTTCCGTGCCACTCCGCCAGTTCGCCCCGGCTGAGCGGGCGTCGGCGACGCGCAGGTGTATGGGAAGTTGTGCGCGCCGGAGGCGGCGCGGACGACCCGAGCAGCGGCGTGATGCCGCCGTGGGTGGGGTCAGGCAGTCGGTTGGTTGATCGCGGCGCGCAGTCGCTGCTCCTCGGCCAGGGTGAGTGAGGTGTGCAGGACGTCACCGCCGTACGGGGCGATCCGGGGCAGCACCTTTTCCTCGGTGACATCGATGATCAGGGCGATCACGGCGGCGCCGCCGGGCTGAAGGCGGTGGCCGAGCTGGTTGATGAAGGCGGTGTTGTCGTCCTCGTCCTCGGATACGGCTGCGGTGACGCTGCCGGTGGCGGCGCCTATCGCGGCGCCCAGCAGCGGCTGGAGCAGGAGCAGCCCGATGAGGCCACCCCAGATCGCGCCGGAGACCGCACCGTCGACCACCGGGTTGTCCGAGGAGTGAATCTTGACCTTGCCCTCCCTGTCGCGGGTGACGAGGACCGCGTCGGTGAGGTGCAGGGAGTGTTCTGTCTTGAGGGTGCGCAATTCGGCGAGCACCTGCTTGGCGGTCGCCTCGTCGTCGTAGGCCACCGCGATCATGTCGGTCATGGGATGACTCCTGTCGTGTCGGGACGTGCCTGCACACCGGGAACGCGGACAAGACCGATGAGGTGGTGCTCATCGAGAGCGCCTTGTCCTGTCCGGGGCTCAGTGACGGCACCACTATGGACTGGGTCGATCGACAAAGTCAATCGAGTGACAAAGTCGCTGGACTTGGACCGTGCGCAACTCTTTCGGTCGCGCGCCGCCTCCTCTGGCCGCTGAAGCCCCCTGTACGGCCCCTGGCGTCCTTCGCCGGCCTTCGATGCCATGGCTACGTTTTTCCGGGACCCGCTCCCCGTCCGACCTGCCGGCCCTGCGGGCGCACACAGGAAACAGAGGTGCGACAGCGATGTCCACGAATGGTTCAGCCCGGGCGATGGCCGGGCGCCTGGACTCCAGGGCCGGCGCCCGGAGGGTCACCACCCTCGCGTTTGCCGCACAAGGCGTGTCCATCGCCGCCGTGTACACGACCGTCCCCGCTGTCACCGAACACCTGGAACTGGCGCCCTTCCTGACGACCGTCACGGTGGTCACGGTGGCCCTGATGGCAGGAATCGGCAGCTTCCTCGGGCTGGCCGCGATCCGCCGCGCCGGCCCCGTCGCCACCATGCGCGGGGCCTTGTTGACGGCCGTCGCAGCGCTGGTGCTGATCGGTTGGGCCCCTGACGAGGCGACCGGTATCGGCGCGTACCTCCTCTTCGGGCTCGCTGTCGGTGCCCTCGACGTCGGGGGCAACACCCGGGCAGCGGCGATCGAACGCGCCTACGGCCGCAGCGTCTTCGGCTCCTTCTACACGGCATGGAGCGTGGGCGGCGTCGTCTCGGCCCTGCTCACCGCCGGGGCGGCTCGCCTGGAGTGGCCCGTTGCCGCCGGCTTGAGCGTTCAGGCGGGCATCGTCCTGTTCCTCGCGCTCTGCATACGCACGCACGCCCTCCCTTCCGACGCAGCCCCGCCGGAGGACACCCTCGTGCAGCCGCCGCTGGGTCGCCAGCTGTGGATCCGGCTCCTACCGTTCGGCCTGGTCCTCCTCGTCGTCTACGTCGTCGACTCCACCGTCTCGGCCTGGTCGGCGGTCTATCTGCGCCAGACCCTCGCTGCCTCCCTCACAGTGGCGCCGCTGGCGTACGCGACCTACCAGGCCGGCACCATCGTGGGCCGCGCCACCACCGACCGGCTTGTGCAACGGTTCGGAGTGGTCGCCGTCGTCCGAGCCGCGGCCCTGTTGGTCGCGTGCGCCCTGACGGGCATGGCCGCCGCACCGAGCTGGCCGCTCGCCGTTCTCGCGGCCGGGGTGGTGGGCCTGGGGGCGTCCGTCCTGGCTCCGCTGTGTCTCGCCTCCGCCGCGCGGCTGCGTCCCGCTGCCTCGGAGGCGGTCCTGGCGCGCCTGAACCTCTTCAACTACCTCGGCGTCGTAGCCGGAGGCGCCGTGAGCGGACTCCTCGGCTCCACCGGCCAGTTCCGCCTGGCCTACGCGGCCCCGGCCGCCCTGGCGGTCCTTCTCCTGGCTGCTGCCGGCCATTTCAGCCAGCCTTCGAGCTCGGGCCGGGCGCAGGCACGGCGCTGGGCTCAGCGCGGGGGCCGCCGTTGCCGTAGGGAGTGATACTCCCCGCCAGCCCAGAGGTCATCCGGTGGTCATTCGGAGCCGAGGCCCTCAGGCGCGGCCGGGACGGTTTCGCGCACGGCCAAGTACACCGCGTGCAGCGCGAGCACGCGCTCGATCTCGTCGATGATCGGCGCGAAGAACTGCTGTCGATGGTCCGCGTCCGTCATGGAGGTGACCGCGAAGTACATGCTGCCGAACGCGGCGAAGAGCGTGGCGTTCCGCAGCATCGCGACCGGGATCATGGGGAAAAGGACCGACGTCTCGGGTTTCTCGCCGATCCACCGTTCCGCCGTCTCGGGCGTGACCACCAGCACGCCCAGAGCGAGGAAGAAGACGAACAGCGCCAGGCCGACCACCGCCGCCTGCACGAGCTGGCGGCTGGCCAGCATCAGCAGCAGATTGCGTTCCTGCCGTGCGGTCAGCGGCATCGCGGGCAACTGGCCGTCGGGCGCCAGGTCTTCGACCGGCACACCGGCCAGGGGCGTGCCCTGGCACGCCGCAGACAGAGTGGGCAGGCTGAGGTCCTGCTCGACCCGGCCGATCTCGTCGCGCAGGCGGGCAGCGGCGGCAAGAACGGTGATCGCAGCGAACAGCACGACGACGAGCCCGACGCGCCACCACGCCAACCGGTTCATGGCCTGCCACAACTCGCCAGTGAAGAACAGGAAGAGCGTGACGAAGAGCAACGCGGGCAGTGCCCGGCCCAGAAGGTGCACGCTGTTGCGCAGATCGAAGACCGAGTGACGGACCGCCCTGCGCAGCAGCGTGCCGAGGCCGTACGTGGTGGCCAGAAGTGTGGCGACGAAGGCGGCGGCGAAGAAGATCACGAAACCCAGCAGCCCGGCCACCTTGCCGCCGGGCGGCGTGACGGTTCCGTCGACGGCGAGCTGCAACAGAGGTACCGCGACCGGCAAAGTGGCGTACACGGCGAGGATCGCGATGGCGGTCCTGCGCGAGAATCCGGGAAGCCGCCGTACGAAAACGGTACTTGTGGCCCACGCGGCCAGCGTCATCACGGCGACGCCACCAAGGAGGGCCCACCCCTGCGAACCCGCGGACCTGAGCGGAACGAGCCAGGCCAGGCTGGCCAGCGCCAGGAAGGCCAGCGACGGCAGCATTCGGGGCAGCAAGTGATCGACGAAGCCGTACCCCTCGATCATCGTGGGTACGCCTCGTCCGACGAGCCAACGCTCGGTTCGGCGCAGCACCGCCTGCGACACCGTGTACGGCATGGTTGATCGGCCCTTTGATCATTACGCGATGAACTGGATGAACTATCCGAACATCAACGCGATCGACCGCACCCTATGTCAAGGCTCGTAACCAGCTGAGAGAGCCACCGGTTCCGGTGAGGCACCTCAGCCGTCCGACGCGCCCGCCGTGGCCGCGACGGGAGGCACGGCCGGGGCGTTGCTCTGACCCACGCGTCGGGCGAGGGGTACGAGGGCGATCGTCACCGCGCCGACCACTCCGGCCAGGGCGAAGGTGATGAAGCCCCAGCTCTGGTTGCCGTTGGTGGCGAGGGTGCCGATCAGCCAGGGGCCGACGACGGCTCCGGTGCGGCCGACTCCGGTGACCCAGCCCAGGCCCGCCGCGCGTTCGCTGTCGCGGTAGACGGTGTTGGTGGCGGCGTAGACCATGACCTGCGCGCTGAACAGCCAGACTCCGGTGACGGCGACGACGACGTAGGTGATGCCCAGGGGGAGGTGGGTGCTGAGCAGCAGGGCTCCGGCGGCGGTCAGGACGAACCAGATCGCGGAGACGCGCACCGCGCCGAACCTGTCGGCCGTACGGCCCGCGATCAGCAGGCCGACGATGCCGCCCGCGTTGATCACCATGAGGAAGCTGACCGAGGAGGTCAGGCCGTAGCCCTCGGCGCGCATCATCTGCGGCAGCCAGGTGCTCACTCCGTACACGAGCAGTAGACCGCAGAAGGAGGCCAGCCACAGCAGCGGGGTCGCCCAGCGTGATCCGGGGCGGAACAGGTCCCGTACGGCGGCCAGTCGGCCCTGCGCTCCGGCGGCGGGCGCGGCCGCGGCGGTGGGCCGGGGGAGGCCGTAGCGGTCGGCGACGGCATCGGCCTTGGCACGGTCGCCGCGTGCCAGCAGCACACCGGGCGACTCCGGGAGCAGGGTCAGCAGCAGCGGTACGGCGATCAGGGCCGGGAGTACGCCCGCCCAGAACACCCAGCGCCAGCCCGCGGCCGGGGCCAGGGTGAGGCCGAGGCCGGTCGCCGCCATGCCGCCGAAGTGGTACGAGGTCATCAGCAGCCCGGTGGTCAGGGCCGCCCGGCGCGGCGGCGCGAACTCCATGACCATGGCCAGACACAGCGGCATCAGACCGCCGAGGCCGAGCCCGGAGACGAACCGGCCGGCACCGAACAGGCCCACACCTCCGGCCAGGGCGCAGATCGCCGAGCCGACGGAGAACAGGGTCACGCTGGAGACCAGCATCAGCCGCCGGCCGAGCCAGTCGGTGAGGTTGCCGGCCGTGAGCGCGCCGATGAGCATGCCGAACGTGGTCCAGCTGCCGATGGTGCCGGCGGTGGCCGGGGTCAACCCGAGCCCGGAGTCGTCGAGCATGTGCGGCATGACGGCGCCGTAGATGTTGACGTCCATGCCGTCGAAGAACACGGCCAGCCAGCACAGGGCGAGGACCGGGAAGACGGTGCGGAAGGTGTGCGGGGGACGGGGCGCGGCGGCCGCGGGGGAGTCGTTCATCTGCGTCCTCGGAGATGTTGACGGGGCCCGGAACATGAGCGGAACACAGGCCCTTGTTCGTCAGGTGAAATGTGGTTCACTTGGCTGGCCATGAGTCTCTGGGCGCGGTGGGCGAGTGTCAATGGTGTTGCGTGAGGAGTCATCCATGACCGAGAGCGAGTTTCCGGAGGCCGTCACGGCGGCCGGTGCGGTGCGTGGCCGACGGGAGGGCGGCCTGGCGGTGTTCCGCGGGATCCCGTACGCGCAGGCTCCGGTGGGCGAGGCGCGTTTCGCGGCGCCCCGGCCGGCGGAGCGCTGGGACGGGGTACGCGAGGCCCTCGTCTTCGGGCCGCCTCCCCCACAGGAGGCGGCCTTCGCCGGTGCCCCTCCCGTCGGGCCCCTTCCGGCCGGTGACGACTGGCTGACCGTCAACATCTGGACGCCGGACGCGGATCCGGCGGCGCGCCGGCCCGTCATGGTGTGGATCTACGGCGGTGCCTACAAGATCGGCTCCGCCGACGACCCCGCCTACGACGCCGGCCGGCTGGCGCGGGACGGCGATCTGGTCGTGGTCACCCTCAACTACCGTGTCGGCGTGGAGGGGTTCGCCTCGATCGAGGGCGCTCCCGCGAACCGGGGGCTGCTCGACCAGGTCGCGGCGCTGGAGTGGGTGCGCGAGAACATCACCGCGTTCGGCGGTGACCCCGGCCGGGTCACCGTCTTCGGCGAATCGGCCGGCGCCGGGTCCATCGCCGCGCTGCTGGCCATGCCCCGGGCCCGGGGGCTGTTCCGGCGGGCCATCACGCAGAGCGTTCCGGGCACCTACTTCTCTAACGCGCTGGCCGCGGACATCGGCGAGGCGCTCGCCGGTGAGCTGGGGCTGCGTCCGACGGTGGCCGACCTGTCCGGCGTGGACCCGCGCAAGCTGCCCGAGGCGAGCGTCGCGCTGAGCGGCCGGATGCGCGAGTACGCGCACCGCTGGGGCGCGGTGGCCCTCACCCCGACCCCGTTCTCGCCCGTCGTCGACGGTGACGTCCTGCCCACCACACCGTGGGAGGCCCTGGCGGCCGGCACCGCGCGCGACGTGGAGCTGATCGCCGGGCACAACCGTGACGAGTACCGCCTCTTCCTCATGATGGGCGGCCTGCTCGGCCAGGTGGACGACGCCATGGCGTCCCAGGCCCTGGCGGTGTTCGGCCCGGCCCCGGACGCCGGGCCGGCCTACCGCGACGCGTTCCCGGGCGCCTCCGCGGAGCGGCTCTTCGAACTCGTGCAGTCGGACTGGCTGTTCCGCATGCCCACCGTGAGTCTCGCCGAGGCCCAGGTGGCCGGCGGCGGCCGGGCGCACCTGTACGAACTCACCTGGTCCGCCCCGGTGGACGGCGGCGCTCTCGGCGCCTGCCACGGCCTGGACGTACCCCTGACCTTCGGCGTGTACGGCGGCCTCGGCGCCCTGCTGATCGGGCCCGAGCCGTCACCCGAGGCCGAGGCGCTCTCCGCCCGCTTCCGCTCCGCCTGGACCGCCTTCGCCACCACGGGCGACCCGGGCTGGGCCGCGTACGACACCGAGCGGCGCCTCGTCCAGGTCCTCGACACCGAACCGGCGGTCGTCGCCTACCCGGAGGAGACCTCCCGCCGCCTCTGGGAGCGGCACACCTTCGCCGCGCTGCCCCTGACGACGGCCACGGCGTAGCGGCAGAGGCCTCGATACAACGGCCCTCACAGACCCCGGATCACAGCCTTCACAGGCCCCGGATCACGGCCTCACAGACCCCGGATCCCGGCCCTCACAGACCCCGGCGATGCACCGCCGTACGCCCCACCGTCGCCGCCAGCTTCCGCAGGCGCCGCCAGTCCAGGCGCGGGGCGGGCTGGGGGACGCCGGGGCGTTTGCGTGGGACGCGGACGCGCAGGGCGCCGGGGACGACGCGGCAGTGGACCGGGGCGGGCAGGACGAGGGCCTCGCCGTCGATGCCGGCCTCGATCACCTGGCGGTCGGCCTCGACGATCACCTCGGGCGCGGTGAGGATGGTGAGTCCGGCCGGCTCGGGGTCGAGCAGCAGGGCCGCGGCCTCCGTGGCGCTGTCCACCCTGATGCCGAGCACACCGAGGACCGCGGCGTCGAGGCGGTCACGTCGGCCGAGGCCGAAGGGGTCGTCCGTGCGGTAGGGGTTGTTGCTGATCAGCACGGCATGCGGCGCGGTGAGGGTCGTGTCCCCCGCACGGGCGGTCAGCAGCGGGCCCTGCTGCCGGGTGAGCAGGTCGGGCAGCAGCTCCAGGCTGGTGCCGATCTTGTCGTCGCGGTAGCCGGGGCTCTGCACGATGGCCGCGTAGGCCCCGAAGGACGCGTTGTTGACGAAGGGCCGGTCGCCCGCGAACCCGAGGTCGACCCGCAGCTCCACTCCGTCGATGAGTGCGTCCAGGCAGGCGGCGGGGTCCTCGCGGTCCAGGCCGAGATCCATGGCGAAGTGGTTGCGGGTGCCGGCGCTGATCACCAGGAACGGGAGTCCGTGCTCGGCGGCGACGGCCGCGACCAGCGCCTGAGTGCCGTCACCGCCCGCCACGCCGAGCAGATCGGCGCCCTGCGCGATGGCCTCGCGGGCCAGCTCGGTGACGTCCTGCTGCTTCTCCGCGTCGAGCAGCACGACCCGGGCGCCGAGTTGCTCGGCCTTCTCCTTGAGCGCGTGCCGGACCACCTTCCCGCCGCCCGAGCGCGGGTTCATGATCAGATACGGCCGCCGCGGCGGCGGTGCCTTCCGCTCCCGCATCACCCGTACCCGGGAGCCGCCGGTGCCCCGCAGCGCGTACCGGCCGCTCCACACGGCCACCGTCCACAGGGCCACGGACGCCAGCAGCGCCCAGAAGAGGGTGACCGCGAACAGGGCGATCACCGCGGCCGGCACCGCCAGCGCCAGCACGGCCGCGGCCCAGCGCACCGGCCCGCGCAGGGTCAGCGTCCACCACACGGCGACCGCGCTGAGCCCCAGCCCCGCCGCGCCGCCCACCAGCAGCACGACGCCGCCGACACCGCCGTAGGCGAGCGGCACCAGCACCGCGAGGCCCGCTGCGGCCAAGGCCGTCCGAGCCGCCCACCGCTGCCCCCGGTAGGCCCGCTCGCTCAAGTCCAGGCCCATGCGCCCTCCCTCGTCGGCGGACATCGTAGGCCCGGTCCAGAAGGGAGCTGCTTCTGAACATCTTTTGAACATGTTCAACTCCGGGCGTACGCTACCCCCATGAGCGACAGAGCCGCCCTGCTCAAGGGCATCCGCGTCTGGCTGGCCCTCTTCGTCGTCTGCCTGGTGCTCAGCGGCGCCACGGCCTTCCCCCTCGTCCACGAACTGCGCTGGACCGAGGACCTGTTGCGCGGCCTGTCCGTGCCGGAGCACCTCCCCGGCCTCATGGACTGGATCGAGCGCGTCCGGCACGGGCTCGACACCGCCGACGCCGACCACCCGTTCCTGCTCTACGGCACCGACTGGCTCGCCTTCGCCCATCTCGTCATCGCCGTCGCCTTCTACGGCCCCTACCGTGACCCCGTCCGCAACGTCTGGGTCGTCGAGTTCGGGATGATCGCCTGCGCCGGCATCGTCCCGCTGGCCCTGATCTGCGGTCCGATCCGTGGCATCCCGTTCTGGTGGTCGGTGATCGACATGTCGTTCGGTGTGTTCGGGGCGATCCCGCTGTACGTCGTACGGAAGAAGATCAAGCGGCTGGAGGCGCTGACCGGACCGTGGGCGCCCCCGGCCGCGGCGACCGCCGTCAGCGGTTGAACGCCGGGAAGGCGAAGCGCTGGACGATGGCCAGGCCGTCGCCCTTCGCGTCGGTGGAGTTGACGGAGTAGACGACCGTCCGGGACAGGTCACGGGTCGCCGCGACGACGGTGTGATAGCCGGGGCGGGCGCCCGTCTTGCCCCAGATCTCCTTGCCGTTCAGTTCGAAACGCTCCAGCGCGGCGCCCATGGTGGCCCCGTCGATGTCCGGGACCGTGAACATCTCCCGCAACTGCGGCTCGGGCACGACCCGACCGCGGAACAGGGCGAACAGCAGCCGCTCCAGGTCCGCCGTCGTCGAGATCAGGTCGCCGGCGGCGAACCGGTCGGACATGTTCCACTCGGTCACGTCGACCAGCTCGCCGTCGATCCAGTCGTACCCGCGGTTGTGCGGGCCGTGCACGCGGGGGTCAGGGCCGACCGGGAAAGAGGTGTGCCGCATGCCGAGCGGGCGGAAGATCCGTACCGCCGCCTGATGGGCGTACGAGTCGCCGGTGACCTTCTCGACCAGCATGCCCAGCACGGTGTAGTGGATGTTGCCGTACCGCTGGAACTCGCCCGGCGCGTGCTCGGGATCGGGACCCTTGGCGACCGACGCGGCCACCACCTCCCGGGGGGTCAGCGTCTCGAAGCGGTGCTCGTAGCCCTCGTCCACGTCATCGCCGAGGGACGCGCCCGGCTGAAGACCGCTGGTGAAGTTCAGCAACTGCCGTACGGTGATCGGCTCGAAGTCCTTCGTGAGCAGTCCGGGCAGATACCGCTGCACCGTCCCGTCCAGGGAGATCCGCCCCTCGGCGGCGAGTTGCAGCACGAGCGCCGCGGTCACGATCTTCGTCGTCGAACCGGCCCGGAAGCGGGCGTTCTCCAGCGCCGGGGCCCCGGTTCTCATGTCGCGCACCCCGGCGGCCCCGTGCCAGCTCCCCTTGCCGTTCACGCGGATCAGCGCGGCCGTCGCGTCCTTGTCGGGCAGCCCGGCGAGCGCGGCGCACAGCGCCTTGACGTCGGGGCCGTCCGGGGTGGCGACCTCGATCGCCCGTGCGGAACAGGACGACGGCGACGCGGGCCGCGCGGAGGCGGTCCCGGCCAGCGGCAGTGCGGTCAGGGTCAGGGCGAGCGCGGAGGTGAGGAGGGCGGGGAACGGGCGTACGGGCATCTGCGGCTCCTGATCGGTGGGATGTCCGTGATCATCGTCGGGGCGGTGTGCCCTCGGCCGGATCGTCGGCGAGGAGGGTCCGCACCCCTGGGGGAGCCCGGAGCAAGTGCCTTGCGGAACAGGGGAGTTGTCAGGGATCGCCCTTACGGGCCGGCTCCCGGGCGGCAAAAAAGGGTTATCGGCGGCCCCTTCACCGCGTCTCCACTCCGGAAGCGGAATGTGACCTCCGGCATAGCCGACCGCCCTGGTCGGGCTGAGAAGGTGCGTGCGGGCAGCGAATGACCCGGGAGAGGACGTACGTGGACGAGGCGGCCGGCCGGCAGTGGCGTTCCACCATCGCGGCGGCGCAGGACGGGGACCGGCAGGCGCTGGACGCGTTGGTGGAGGGCTGGCTGCCGCTGGTCTACAACGTGGTCGGGCGGGCCCTGAACGGCCATGCCGACGTCGACGACGTCGTCCAGGAGACCATGCTGCGCGCCGTCGACAACCTCGGCTCGCTGCGGGACCCGGACAGCTTCCGCTCCTGGCTCGTCGCCATCGCCATGCGGCAGATCCGGGACCGGGCGCGGCGAAGACAACCGGCGCCGCTGGACGAGTCGGCCGCGCGGGAGGCCACCGACTTCGCCGAACTCACCGTGCTGCGGCTGCAGTTGGCGGGGCAGCGGCGCGAGGTCGCGGAGGCGGTGCGCTGGCTGGACGACGAGGACCGGCAACTGCTGTCGCTGTGGTGGCTGGAGGTCGCGGGCGAGCTGACCCGGCGTGAACTCGCCGCCGCGGCCCGGATCAGCCGGCAGCACGCCGCGGTGCGCGTCCAGCGGGTGAAGGAGCGGCTGGAGACCGCGCGCGGCATCGTCCGGGCGCTCGACGGCGCCTGCCCCGGCCTGCGCGAGGTGACCGCCCGCTGGAACGGCCGCCCCGACTCGGTCTGGCGCAAGCGGCTGGCCCGGCACATCAGGGGCTGCGCCTACTGCGGTGACACCCGCGAGACCGTCGTACCGGCGGAACGCCTCCTCGTCGGCATCGCGCTCGTCCCGGTCCCGGTCGGCTTCACACTGTCGCTGGCGTTCGGCGGCAAGACGGCGGTCGCGGCGACGGCCACCGCGACCTCCGTCGGCTGGTCCGCGAAGGTGATGGCCGCCCTCACCCAGCCCGCCGTGGCGGTGACGGCCGGCGCGACCTTCGTCGCGGGTGGCGCCTACGTCGTCACCCAGACCCCCGACGCCCCACCGCCGCGAGCCACCGCCCCCACGGCGGCGAGCACTGCCCGCCCGCCGTCGCCCACACCGCCCGCGTCACCGACGGCGACGCCCTCCACATCGCCCTCGCCCCCGGCGCCGCGGAAGCAGGTCGCGCGGCTGTACGGCACGGTCGTCGACGCCGTCGACCGGGCCCCCGACCCGAACGCCGAGCCGGCCGCCCTGCCGCGCCGACCCGAGTCCGGCATCACCAGCACCGGCGGCGCGCACGCCGTGATGAACCACCGCGGCGACAGCGTCACGCTCACCGGCCAGGGCTATGTCCTCGTCCGCTGGCAGATCTCGCCGCAGTACCGGGCGGGTGGCCTCGTCATGCCCGCCTGGACCGGCCTGAAGGGCAAGCTCTTCCACGTCGCCTCGGGCGGCGGGCGCCGGATGGACGACCGCGTCAGCAGCACCGACACCTCCGCCACCGGCATGGGCAACTCGACCACCGGCTACGCCGTCCCGCCGTCCGGCACCCAGCAGATGTGGCAGAACGAGTGGTTCTACGTCGACGGCAGCGTCACCCTCACCCAGAACGAACGCGGCGCCGACTACGGCCTCAGCGTCTTCCCGTCGAACTGGGACGCCGTGCACGAGGACCTCCACCACGGCCCCCCGGACGGCGCGATCCGCTACGGCCTGGTCCGCGACACGGGCGGGGACGACACACCCGTGCCGCAGTACCTCACGCGCTCGACCCCGGCGGACACGGCGACCGTGACTCAGGAGTCCCGCGTGTAACGCGTACGGGCCTTGAGCAGTACGTCCACCCGGTTCGTCGTGATCGAGTCGACGTCGGCGTCGAGCAGGCGCCGCATGGAGCGCCGGGTGTCCGGGGTCCACACGGACAGCAGATGGCCGCCACGGTGGACGCGCTCGGCGAGCGCGCGGTCGACCAGTGGGAAGCGGTAGTTGAGCCAGCGCGGGCGTACGGCGTCCAGCAGCACGGGCCGCGGCGGCGCCAGCGTCGTCCAGGTCAGGGCGATCTCGGCGGCCGGGTCGGCGGCGCGCACGGCGAGCATGGCGGGGACGCCCGCGCAGTAGTAGACGCGGTCCTCGGCCCCGCACTCGCGCACGACGTCCACGACCCGGCGTGCCGCGCGGACATCGGGGGTGCCGGGCAGGTCGAGCATCACCCGGCTCCCGTCGCACGCCGCCAGCGCCTCCGCCAGCGTCGGCACGCCGCCCGCCGTCAGCCCGCGCACCTCGGCCGACGACAGCCCGAGCAGCGGCCGGTCCTGCTCCCACAGCCGCTTCAGCGTCTCGTCGTGCAGCAGCACGGGTACGCCGTCCCTGGTGAGCCGTACGTCGATCTCCACCGCGTCCGCGCCGAGGGCGAGCGCGGAGCGCAGGGAGTCGAGCGTGTTCTCGCGGACGCGGTAGGGGTCGCCGCGGTGGGCGACGGCGGTCACGTTCTGCATGAGCACATTCTGGGGGCGCGGTGGCGGGACCGGGGGCTCAGGGTGCGAGCCAGCCGGCCGTGTACGTGTCGATCTCCTCCGCGATCCGGGCCTTGCCGGGCTCGTCGAGGAAGGACGCGGCGACCGCGTTCTTGGCGAGGTCGGCCAGGCCCCGCTCGTCGAGGTCGAGGAGGCGGGCGGCGACCGCGTACTCGTTGTTGAGGTCGGTGCCGAACATGGGCGGGTCGTCGGAGTTGATCGTGACGACGACGCCCGCCTTCGCGAACTCCTTGATCGGGTGCTCGTCGATGGTGCGCACCGCGCGCGTGGCGATGTTGGAGGTCGGGCACACCTCCAGCGGGATCCGGTGCTCGGCGAGGTGCGTGAGCAGCTTCGGGTCCCGCGCCGAGCTGGTGCCGTGCCCGATGCGCTCGGCGCGCAGCTGGGTGAGGGCGTCCCAGACGGTCTCCGGGCCGGTGGTCTCGCCGGCGTGCGGTACGGAGTGCAGTCCGGCGGCGATGGCCCGGTCGAAGTACGGCTTGAACTGCGGCCTCGGTACGCCGATCTCGGGACCGCCGAGCCCGAAGGAGACCAGGCCCTCCGGCCGCACCCGGTCGTCGGTCGCCAGCCGCACCGTCTCCTCGGCGGCCGCCAGCCCGGCCTCGCCGGGAATGTCGAAGCACCAGCGCAGCACGGTCCCGAACTCGGCCTCGGCCGCCTTGCGGGCGTCCTCGATCGCCGCCATGAAGCCGCTCTCGTCGATGCCGCGGCGGGTGGACGAGAACGGGGTGATGGTCAGCTCGGCGTACCGCACCTGCTGGCGGGCCAGCTCACGGGCCACCTCGTACGTCAGCAGCCGTACGTCCTCCGGGGTGCGGATCAGGTCCACGACGGACAGGTACACCTCGATGAAGTGGGCGAAGTCCGTGAACGTGAAGTAGTCGGCCAGGGCCTCGGGGTCGGTGGGGACCTTGGAGTCCGGGTGGCGGGCGGCGAGTTCCGCGACGATACGGGGGGAGGCGGAGCCGACGTGGTGGACGTGCAGTTCGGCCTTGGGCAACCCCGCGATGAAGGCGTGCAGATCGCGTGGGACGCGGGCGTCGACGAGACGGTCGGTCAAGGTTCCTCCCCGGGAACGGCGTCCTGGGCCGGGTCTGTGCCGCGGGACGCGGTGATCGGCTGATCGGTGACTCGGGATCATCGTAGGCCGGGGCCCCGGCGGTGATGCCCGGGCCTTAGCATGACGGCACGTACGACGGAGGGGGTTCCGCGCATGTCCGACGACGCGCAGACGCCGGAGGCGCCGGAAGATGCGGGCGCGGGCTCTTGGGCTACTCCGGGGAGTGAGGCGGCGAGCTCTCCGCAGCACAAGACGTCCTTGGACAAGCCGGTCGAGGATGCTCAGGCCCACCCCTCTGCCGCGTGGCCCGCGCCTTCGGTGCATGATCAGCCGACGGTGACGTCCATGCCGTCCTCCGGCGGCGTGCCGCCCGAGTCGCAGGATGCCGCCTGGGCGAACCCGTCGACCGCGCCGAACCCTTCGGCAGCCGACCCGTTCGCGGCGCCGGGGGCCGCGCCGGTCAATCCCTTCGCGGCGCCGTCCAATCCCTACGCGGCGCCGGGGTCCACCGTGCCCAACCCCTTCGCGCCCCCGACGGCATCCGTCCCCTACGCCGCCCACGGCGAGCCCGTCCCTCCGCCGCCCATCGCGCCCGGCGGGCCTGGGCAGGTCCCCTACGGCTACCCCGGCGGCCACGGCTACCCGGGCCAGCCGGGCCCGGGTTACTACGGCTGGCCCGGGATGCAGGCCACGCCGAGCAACGGGATGGGTACGGCCGGGCTGGTGCTCGGGATCATCTCGGCCGTGATCTTCTGTCTGTGGCCGGTGGCGATCATCGTGGGTGTGCTGGCCCTGATCTTCGGTGCGATCGGACGTGGGAAGGCTCGGCGGGGCGAGGCGACGAATCCGGGACAGGCGCTGGCGGGGATCATCTGCGGGGCGGCGGGTGTGGTGCTGGGCCTGGGGATGCTGGCGCTGGTGATCGCGACGTCGTAGCGACGACCTGGGTTCTCGCCCCCGCCGCCCCTACCCGTCCCATCCTCCAGGGGCGCTGCCCCTTCGACCCCGCCAGGACCTTTGCCCACCCACCACCCGTCTCGGTTGGACAGGAGGCTGAACTCGAAAAGCCTTGGGGGTCGAGGACGACGTCCCACCACCCCCAGCCCCCACCCTCTTAACGCCGGCCCGCACAATCCAGCCCGTCCGGCGTTTGAGGACGAGGCCCCTTCAGGGCCGAAGCGGGGTCTGGGGCGGCAGCCCCAGCGGGGTCGAAGGGGCAGCGCCCCTGGAGGACGGGACGGGTAGGGGCGGCGGGGGCGAACCCCCTACCCCCGCAACCGCTCCCGCGCCTCCATCAAAGCGAACCCCAACAAATTCGGCCCCCGCCACCGCTCCGGATCCCCGGCCCCGTCATCCCCCGCCGCCAGCCCGATCCCCCACACCCGATCGACCGGACTCGCCTCCACCAGCACCCGATCCCCGGTGCCCAGCAAAAACCCCCGCAGATCCGCATGCGCGGCGAACTTGTGGACCGACCCCTCGACCACGACCCGGAACCGCTCCCGCTCCCACACCGCGTCGTCGAACCCCCGCACCAACCGCCCGGCCTTCTTCGCCAGCGAGGGATGCCCCGCGCAAAGCACCTGCCGCTCCGCCTCCGCGTCCCCGAACAGCCGAGCCTTCTCGGCCATCATCCAGTGCTCGGCGGTCGCGTAGGACACCGCGTCCACCGTGAACGGCGACGCCCACCACTGGCTGAGACAGCTCGCGCTCACCTGCCCGTCCGGCCGCGGCCGGTGCCCCCAGAAGTGCAGATACCTGACTCTCGCCCCCGCACGGACCTCCTGAATCAGAGCGTCCCAAGAATCGATCTTCGCCATGTGGCCGAGTCTGGCACGCACCACCGACACTCCGTCCCCCGTTTTCCAGGCCAACTCGACACCTGGTCGACAGATTCCGTCGCGTAACCAAAAGGCAACAACGGAATCACTTGTTGGAGTCCCCCTGCTCTGTCAGGATCGGCACTCAAATCGAGCCTGAGCCACGCCGGCCCCCTGGGGCACGGAGGGAGCGACATGCACAACCCGGGCACCGCCACCCCGGAACGATTCCCGGCCCAGGACCGCTTCGCGGACGGCGCGCAGTACATCGCGGGCCGCCTGACGAAGGGGACCTCGGGGCGTACACACGCCGTCGTCGACCCTGCCACGGGCGAGGCGGTGTACACATACGACCTGGCCGGCACCGAGGATGTCGACGCGGCCGTCGCCGCCGCGCGCGAGGCATTCCCGGCCTGGGCCGCCGCCACCCCCGGCGAGCGCTCCGACGCGCTGCACCGCTTCGCCGCCGTCCTCGCCGAACGCGCCGAGGACTTCGCCCGCGCGGAGTCCCTCCAGTGCGGGAAGCCGCTGAAGCTGACCCGTGAGTTCGACGTCCCGGGCACCATCGACAACACCGCCTTCTTCGCCGGCGCCGCCCGTCATCTGCAGGGGCAGTCCGCGGGGGAGTACTCCGGGGACCACACCTCGTACGTCCGCCGTGAACCCATCGGTGTCGTCGGCTCCATCGCTCCCTGGAACTACCCCCTCCAGATGGCCGCGTGGAAGGTCCTCCCGGCCATCGCCGCGGGCAACACCATCGTGCTCAAGCCCGCCGAGCTCACCCCGCTCACCTCGCTCCTGTTCGCCCAGGCAGCCACCGACGCCGGGATCCCGGACGGTGTCATCAACATCGTCACCGGGACCGGGAAGGAGGCGGGCGAGCATCTGGTCGGTCACCCCGACGTCGCCATGACCTCCTTCACCGGCTCCACCGCCGTCGGCAAGCGCGTCGCCGAGATCGCCACCGGCACCGTGAAGAGGATCCACCTGGAACTCGGCGGCAAGGCCCCCTTCGTCGTGTTCGACGACGCCGATCTCGAAGCCGCCGCCCACGGCGCCGTCGCCGGCTCGCTCATCAACACGGGACAGGACTGCACGGCCGCCACGCGCGTGTACGTACAACGGCCGCTCTACGACGCCTTCCTGGAACAGACCGCCGCCCTCATGGCGAGCGTCCGGCTCGGTGATCCGTTCGCGCCGGGAACCGATCTCGGACCGCTCATCTCCCATGTCCAGCGCGACCGGGTCGCCGGGTTCGTCGAGCGTGCGCGGGCCTACGCGCGCGTGGTCACCGGCGGTGAGGCTCCCCAGGGCGAGCTCAGCAACGGCGCCTACTACCGCCCCACCCTGATCGCGGACGCCGCCCAGGACAGCGAGATCGTCCAGTCCGAGATCTTCGGCCCGGTACTGGTCGTTCTTCCGTTCGACAGCGACGACGAGGGGATCCGGCTGGCCAACGACACCCCGTACGGGCTCGCCGCCTCCGCGTGGAGCCGGGACGTCTACCGGGCGAACCGCGCCACCCGTGAGATCAAGGCGGGCTGTGTGTGGGTCAACGACCACATCCCGATCATCAGCGAGATGCCCCACGGCGGCTACAAGGCGTCCGGCTTCGGCAAGGACATGTCCGCGTACTCCTTCGAGGAGTACACCCAGGTCAAGCACGTCATGTTCGACAACACCGCGGTCGCCAGGAAGGACTGGCACCGCACGATCTTCGGGGACCGATAGTCACATCCGACGGGCGCGGCCGACCGCCCGACCAGCGACCGGCCTCCCCTCCCTCCCGATCTCCCGAAAGGGCACCACGCGCATGGAGCAGTACGAGCCCGACCGCCTGTCCCCGGCCCAAGTGGCTGCCATGCGGCGCAGCCTGCGCAACGGCCGGGCCGCCATGACCCGCCGTTCCCTGCTGCGCGCCTCCACCGGCGGCGCGCTCGCGCTGGGCGGCCTTGGGACGCTCAGCGCCTGCGGGATCCCCGCGGCCGGCAAGAGCGAGGGCGGCACGTCCGCCGAGGACCACTCGGCGAAGGAGAAGGAGGTCACCTTCTCCAACTGGACCGAGTACATGGACGTCGACGACAGCGGCAAGCACCACCCGACGCTCGAGCGGTTCACGAAGCGGACCGGCGTCAAGGTCAAGTACACCGAGGACATCAACGACAACAACGAGTTCTTCGGGAAGATCAAGCCGCAGCTCGCGGCGGGCCAGGAAACCGGCCGGGACATCATCGTCCTCACCGACTGGCTCGCCGGCCGTCTCATCCGCCTCGGGTGGGTCCAGAAACTGGACCCGTCCAACCTGCCGCACGCCTTCGCCAACCTCTCGCAGCAGTTCCGCGATCCCGACTGGGACCCGGGACGGGCGTACTCGTACCCCTGGCAGGGCATCTCGACCGTCATCGCCTACAACAAGAAGGCGCTCGACGGTGTCGAGGTGAAGACGGTCTCGGACCTGCTCGACAACCCCAAGCTCAAGGGCCGCGTCGGCTTCCTCACCGAGATGCGCGACACCATCGGGATGACCCTGCTCGACATGGGCAAGGACCCCGCCAAGTTCACCGACGACGACTACGACGCGGCGATCGCCCGCCTGCAGAAGGCCGTCGACAACAAGCAGATCCGCCGGTTCACCGGCAACGACTACACCTCCGACCTCACCAGCGGCGACTTCGCCGCCTGCCTCGCCTGGGCCGGTGACGTCGTACAGCTCAAGGCCGACAGCCCGGACATCGACTTCCTCATCCCGGACAGCGGCTACATGACGTCCAGCGACAACATGCTGATCCCCAACAAGGCCCGTCACAAGACGAACGCCGAGCGGCTCATCGACTTCTACTACGAGCCGAAGGCCGCAGCCGAGCTCGCCGCCTACATCAACTACGTCTGTCCCGTCGACGGCGTGAAGGAAGAGCTTGCGAAGATCGACGAGGACGCGGCCAACAACCCGCTGATCCTCCCCGACAAGGCCATGCAGGCCGCCTCCCGTGCCTTCCGCTCACTGAGCTCGAAGGAAGAGACGGCCTATGAAGAGAAGTTCGCGAAGCTCACAGGGGCGTGACATCCATGACGAACGACAGCAGCGGCGACGTCCGCCTCTCCGGCATCAGCAAGACCTACGGCTCCTTCACCGCCGTACACCCGCTCGACCTGACCGTGCCCCAGGGCTCCTTCTTCGCCCTGCTCGGCGCGTCCGGCTGCGGCAAGACCACCACTCTGCGCATGATCGCCGGCCTGGAGGAGCCCAGCGGCGGCACCGTCCACCTCGGCGAGCAGGACGTGACCGCGCTGCCGCCGTACAAGCGGCCGGTGAACACGGTCTTCCAGTCCTACGCCCTCTTCCCGCACCTCGACATCTTCGAGAACGTCGCCTTCGGCCTGCGCCGACGCGGCATCAAGTCGGTGAAGAAGCAGGTCGAGGAGATGCTCGACCTGGTGCAGCTCGGTGAGCAGGCCCGCAAGAAGCCGCACCAGCTGTCCGGTGGCCAGCAGCAGCGGGTGGCCGTGGCCCGCGCGCTCATCAACCACCCCAAGGTGCTCCTCCTCGACGAGCCCCTCGGCGCCCTCGACCTGAAGCTGCGCCGCCAGATGCAGCTGGAGCTCAAGCGCATCCAGACCGAGGTCGGCATCACCTTCATCCATGTCACGCACGACCAGGAGGAGGCCATGACCATGGCCGACACGGTCGCCGTGATGAACGCGGGCCGCGTCGAGCAGCTCGGCTCGCCGACCGACCTGTACGAGAACCCGCGCACGACCTTCGTCGCCAACTTCCTCGGCACCTCCAACTTCATCGAGGCCGAGGTCGACTCCAAGAGCGGCGACGACATCGTGCTGAAGGCGGGCGGCGGCAAGCTGGTGCTGCCCGAGGCTCGGTGCGGAGCGCCCACGACGACCGGCGGCAAGGTGCTGGTGGGCGTACGCCCCGAGAAGATCTCCCTCACGCACGCCGACGAGGCGGGCGAGATACCCGAGGGCCGCAACCGCATCACCGGCACGATCGCGGACTCCTCCTTCATCGGCGTCTCCACGCAGTACGTCGTCGACAGCCCCGTCTGCCCCGAGTTCGAGGTCTACGCCCAGAACATCGACCGGGACCACCGGCTCGTACCCGGCGCCGAGGTCGTCCTGCACTGGAACCCGGCGCACACCTTCGGCCTCGACGCCTCGCAGGACATCGACGCGGGCATCCAGGAAGAGGCGGCGGTCTGATGGCGACCCTCACCGAGGCGCCCCCGCCTCTCACCCCGACCGCCCCGGCGAAGAAGCCGCCCCGCAAACGCGGCCGCCTGGTGCCCTACTGGCTCCTGCTGCCCGGCATCCTGTGGCTGGTCGTCTTCTTCGCGCTGCCGATGATCTACCAGGCCTCCACGTCCGTGCAGACGGGCTCGCTGGAGGAGGGCTACAAGGTCACCTGGCACTTCGCGACCTACTGGGACGCCCTGTCCGACTACTACCCGCAGTTCCTGCGCTCGGTGCTCTACGCCGGCTCGGCGACCGTCCTGTGTCTGGTCCTCGGCTACCCGCTCGCGTACCTGATCGCCTTCCGCGCGGGCCGCTGGCGGAACCTGATCATGATCCTGGTGATCGCGCCGTTCTTCACCAGCTTCCTGATCCGCACCCTGGCCTGGAAGACGATCCTCGCGGACGGCGGCCCTGTCGTCGGCGCCCTCAACACGCTGCACGTCCTGGACGTCACCAGCTGGCTCGGCATGACCTCCGGCGACCGCGTGCTGGCCACGCCGCTCGCGGTGGTGTGCGGTCTGACGTACAACTTCCTGCCGTTCATGGTCCTGCCGCTCTACAGCTCGCTGGAGCGGATCGACCCACGGCTGCACGAGGCGGCGAACGACCTGTACGCCAAGCCGGCCACCACCTTCCGGAAGGTCACCTTCCCGCTGTCGATGCCGGGCGTCGTCTCGGGCACGCTGCTGACCTTCATCCCGGCGGCCGGCGACTACGTCAACGCGGACCTGCTCGGCTCCACCGACACCCGCATGGTCGGCAATGTCATCCAGACGCAGTTCCTGCGGATTCTGGACTATCCGACCGCCGCGGCCCTCTCCTTCATCCTCATGGCCGCCATCCTCGTCATGGTGACGCTGTACATCCGCAGGTCCGGCACGGAGGATCTGGTTTAAATGACCGTCGTCAACTGGCTCAAGCGCAATCTCGTCGTCATTGCGGGACTGCTGACGCTCGCTTATCTCCTCCTGCCCAACGTCATCGTGACGATCTTCTCCTTCAACAAACCGAAGGGGCGCTTCAACTACGAATGGCAGGAGTTCTCCACGGCCGCCTGGCAGGACCCGTGCGGAGTCTCCGACCTGTGCGGCTCGCTGTCACTGAGCCTCCAGATCGCGTTCTGGGCGACCCTCGGCGCCACGCTCCTTGGCACCATGATCGCCTTCGCGCTGGTCCGCTACCGCTTCCGGGCGCGGGGCGCGGTGAACTCGCTGATCTTCCTGCCGATGGCGATGCCCGAGGTCGTCATGGCGGCCTCGCTGCTCACCCTGTTCCTCAACCTGGGCGCCCAGCTGGGCTTCTGGACGATCCTCATCGCGCACATCATGTTCTGCCTGAGCTTCGTCGTGACGGCGGTGAAGGCGCGCGTGATGTCGATGGACCCGCGGCTGGAACAGGCCGCGCAGGACCTGTACGCAGGACCGTTCCAGACGTTCGTCCGGGTCACCCTGCCGATCGCCGCCCCGGGTATCGCGGCGGGCGCGATGCTCGCGTTCGCGCTCTCCTTCGACGATTTCATCATCACCAATTTCAACGCGGGCTCCACCGTCACCTTCCCGATGTTCGTCTGGGGCTCGGCCCAGCGCGGAACGCCCGTTCAGATCAATGTCATCGGTACGGCCATGTTCATCGTCGCCGTACTGTTCGTCCTGGCCTCCATGGCCATTGGAAACCGCAGAAAAAAGCAGAAGGCATAATCCCCCTGAGGGAATCCTTGTAGGGAGTTGAAATCATGGCCCCAAGCGCCATGAGTCGTGGCAAGAACTGGACGAAATCCCTTTCCGACGCCCAGCCGGTCCCGTACTGGCTGGACGACCCTGGCCGCCCCCGCCCCGAGCCCGCCCTCACCACCGCCGAGACCTGCGATCTGCTGGTCGTCGGCGGCGGGTACAGCGGACTGTGGACCGCGCTCATCGCCAAGGAGCGCGATCCGCAACGGGACGTCGTGCTGGTTGAAGGCCGCGAGGTGGGCTGGGCCGCCTCCGGCCGCAACGGCGGCTTCTGCGCCGCCTCCCTCACCCACGGTCTGCCCAACGGGCTCGCCCGCTGGCCGGACGAGATCCACAGGCTTGAGGAGCTGGGCGCCCGCAATCTCGACGAGATCGAGAGGGCGGTCGCCCGGTACTCCCTGGACTGCGACTTCGAGCGCACCGGTGAGATCGACGTCGCCACCGAGACGTACCAGGCCTGGGAACTGCGCGACTGGTACGAGGAACTGCGGGACAAGGGCCTCGCCGAGGGCATCGAGTTCCTCGACGCCGACGAGGTGCGGGCACAGGTCGACTCACCGACGTTCCAGGCGGGCCTCTACGACCGCCGGGGCGTCGCCATGGTCAACCCGGCCAAGCTGGTGTGGGGACTGAAGCAGGCGTGCCTGGACCTCGGCGTCCGCGTCTACGAGCACACCCCGGCCCTCACCCTGAAGCCGTACGGCGCGGGGATGGCCGTACGCACGCCGTACGGCTCGGTCCGCGCCCGCAAGGTCGCGCTCGGCACGAACATCTTCCCGAACCTGGTCAAGCGCGTCCGCGCCTACACCGTCCCGGTCTACGACTACGCCCTGATGACCGAACCGCTCACCGAGGACCAGCTCGCGTCGATCGGCTGGAAGAACCGCCAGGGTCTCGGCGACTCGGCGAACCAGTTCCACTACTTCCGCCTCGCCGCGGACAACCGCGTCCTGTGGGGCGGCTACGACGCCATCTATCCGTACGGCGGCCGGGTGCGCGCCGAGTACGACGACCGCCCGGAGACGTACGCCAAGCTCGCCGGGCACTTCTTCACCTGCTTCCCGCAGCTGGAGGGCATCCGCTTCACGCACGCGTGGGGCGGCGCGATCGACACCTGTTCGCGCTTCTCGGCGTTCTTCGGGACGGCCCATCAGGGCAAGGTGGCGTACGCGGCGGGCTTCACGGGCCTCGGCGTCGGCGCGACCAGGTTCGGCGCGGACGTGATGCTGGACCTGCTGGCGGGGGAGACCACGGAGCGGACGCAGCTCGAAATGGTCCGCAAGAGGCCGCTGCCCTTCCCGCCGGAGCCCTTCGCCTGGACCGGTATCGCGCTCACCAAGTGGTCGCTGGCCCGCGCCGACGCGCACGGCGGGCGGCGCAATCTGTGGCTGAGGGCGATGGACCGGCTCGGCCTCGGCTTCGACAGCTGAATGTGACTCAGGTCACTCCATATTGGTGGCGGCAACCCGCGTAATGCCCGCCAGGTGACCTCCCTCTCCCTCGTGACGCGATCGGCGTCCACGACAGAGAGGGAGGTCACCGTCATGACAGGGGCAAAGCCGGCGGTCGAGTGGCTGGCATCCGTCGCGCCGAATCCCGAGGCCTGTCGCTGGGAGTGGGAACGCAATCCCCTCGGGGTCGCGCTGCTGCCCGCCGGCAAGGCCTGGGACGTGCTGATCCTGCCGGGCGAACTCGGCTATTCCACGCTCGACGTACTCACCCGCATCATCGACCAACTCGGCCCGGTCCTGGTCGACTTCGGCGACTCACGGATGGGCTTCTTCGTGCCGCCGGGCACCGCCGCCCGCTGGCTCGGCACCGGCATCCGTACGGCCGGGGCAGGCACCTGGATCGTCGTGCCGTACCCGGGCCGCGCCACCGGGGGCATCCGCTGGCTGGTCCCACCGGACGGCACCGGCACCCTCACCGACCCGGCCCTGCTCGAACTGGCCATGCACGAGGCAGCGGCGGGCCTGGCCGCGGAAGGGGAGGAGGAGCGCTAGTACTGCAACGGTGCTTGTCGTGACTGCTGGCCAGGTTGGTCGTTGGTGTGGTTATGGGTGGGGGCCTTGCTGATGTCAGGTTGTGGGCCGGTGAACTGACCGCTCTGCACGAGCGGTTCGTGCACCGGTTCAGCAGGTCGGAGCCGAGGGAGTCGGCGCTGGCCTATATGCGTGGGCTGATCGCTCCGTTGGGGCGAAAGAACGGCTGGACGCTAGCCGAGCAGGCCGGCCATGCAGGCCCGGATCGCATCCACCGGATGCTGAACCGGATCGAGTGGGACGCCGACGAGGTACTCGATGACGTGCGTGACTACGTCGTCGGGCACCTCGGTGACCATGAGGCCGTCCTGATCGTGGACGACACGGGCTTCCTGAAGAAGGGCACGCGGTCGGCCGGGGTGCAGCGGCAGTACTCCGGTACCGCCGGGCGGACGGAGAACTGCCAGATCGGCGTCTTTCTCGCCTATGCGACCCCACGTGGACGGACACTGATCGACCGACGGCTGTATCTGCCCACGTCCTGGATGGAGGACCGCGAGCGGTGCCGCCGGGC